>JBFMFL010000361.1:0-6516 GCA_040752145.1 Gemmatimonadota bacterium | reverse complement strand
AGCCGGAGCAGCGCCGCGGGCGCGGCGAAGAGCCCCGCCAGCAGCGCGAGCTGCGCCGCCGTCACGCGCGGCTCCGGGGGTAGAGCCAGAGCCAGTAGCCGCTGACGAGGGCCAGCACCAGCGCCACGGCCGCCGCGTCGCTCAGCAGCACCCAGCCGTCGCCGAAGATCTCGCCGGTGTGGAGCTTCTCCAGGAACACGTCGTTGCGGGCGCCCACGTGCACCACCCGCCCGCTCGCCAGGTCCACGGTCGCCTCGGTCACCTCGCGGTCGTCGAAGCGCACCTTGACCAGCCCGTCGCCGGGCCTCACGTCCATGCGGTCGACCCCGGCGCCGGCCACCGCCGGCCCCACCGCCTCGCCCGCGCGCCGCGCCAGCTCGGCCAGGGGGAGCGCGGACTCGAAGGCGCCGCCGGCCTCGTGCGGCGGGTCGGGCATCAGCCCCAGGGCGCGCTTGTGGTTGAGCACGATCCCCGTGGCGCAGACGAGCAGCAGCACGCCCGTGGCGAGCACCCCCATCCAGAGGTGCAGGTCGAACATCAGGCGGGCCAGGGCGCGCCTGCGCTCGCGCTGCGGCGGCCCGGCCGCGGGCCTCGCGGCCGGGGGCGGCGTGTGTTTGCGCGTGGGGTGCATCGAAACCGGGGACGCGGGTGGAGAGCGGGGGACCCTCCAACGGTCGCGCGTCGGGCGCGGCGGATCAAGGGGTGGACGGCCGGAGGGGCGCCGCTTCAGACCGGAGCCGGCTTCTTCAGCTCGCGCTCCGCGGTGGCGATCCACTCCCTCTCGGAGCGGCGGAAGGCGCGGCTCCCCTGGCGCGCGTCGCGGACGATGGCCTCGAACGCGGCGCGCGCCTCGGCCTCGCGCCCCACCCGGCGGAGCAGCAGGCCGTAGCGGCAGCGGGCCTCCTCCCCCGCGGCCACCCGGGAGAGCAGCTGGTACTCCGCCAGCGCGGCGTCGGTCTCGCTGGCCTCCTCCAGCATGCGCGCGTTGAGCAGCCGGAGCGCCGGGGACAGGTGCCCCGGCCGCTGCAGCAGCGTCCGCATCACCTCGCGCGCCTCGTCGGTGCGCCCCGCGTCGCGCAGCACCGCGCACAGCTCGCCCAGCACCTGCGGGTCGTCGCGGTGGATCCCCTGCAGGCACTCGCGGTAGGTGGCGACCGCCTCGTCCGCCATCCCCGCGCGCCCGTAGGCCCGCGCCAGCTCCACGCGGTTGGCCACCGTGCCGGCCTGCGCCACCCGCTCGCGGAGCAGCCGCACCTCGCGCATGGGGTCCACCCGGCTGCGCACCCCGCTCCCCACCCGGCGGAGCTTCTGCCCGGCGCGCAGCTCCGGCAGCACCTCCACGAACAGGTAGACCAGCCCGCCCAGCAGGGGGAAGAAGACGATCAGGAACACCCACCCGCCCCGCCCGGTGCGCAGGGCGTGGATGGCGAGCGCGACGGGGAAGGCGATGGACAGGGCCCAGAAGAGCCAGGAAGAGAGCATGGGACACGAAGATATTCGGGAGACGGCCCCCGCGGACGCAGCGCGATGCCCGCGTGAGGGATGCGAGCGCGAAGCGGCGAGACCCGCGGCAGTTTGCGGGGCTCGCCTCCGTTACGCACGGTAGTTTCGTGCGTTACGGAGCCGCAGCCCGACCCCGGCGCAGCCGGGGGCACGCCCGCACCCGCCGTTCAAAGCCGTCGCCGTCAAGCCTCCGAGGCGAACTCCGCCACCCCCTGCTTGCGCAGCGTCTTCTGCACGTACATGGCGTCGTCCGCGTGGCGGATGGCGGCCTCCAGCCCGTCGGCGTCCGCGTAGTCGGCGCTCCCCAGGCTGAGCAGCAGCGGGGTGGACGCCTCGGTGCGCAGCTCGCGCGACAGCCGGCCGATGCGCTCCTCCAGCAGCGGCTGCACCTCCTCGGCGCGGGCGCCCGGCATCAGCAGCAGGAACTCGTCGCCGCCCCAGCGGAACAGGCGGTCCATGGGACGGGTGGCGTGGCGCAGCACCTCGGCGGCGGCGCGGAGCAGCTCGTCGCCCGCGGCGTGGCCCAGGGTGTCGTTGACGGTCTTGAGGTTGTCCAGGTCCACCATCACCACGGTGCCGAAGCTGGCGCGGGCCCCCTCCAGCGCCACCTGCTCCAGGAAGGCGCGGCGGTTCAGGCACCCGGTGAGCGCGTCGTACAGCGACTCGCGGCGCAGCCGGTCGTGGGCCACGGCCAGCTCGGCGTGCGCGTCGTCCACCTCGCGCTTGGAGTCCTCCATCAGCAGCACCACCATGCCGTACCCCAGCAGCACCTGCACCAGCAGGTCCAAGTAGGCGTTGTACTGCACCACCACCCGCAGCGGGGCGGGGAAGGAGGCCAGCCGCCCCAGGAAGGCGAAGGCGGCGAGGTACACCGCCCACTGCACCGCCATGATGGCGAAGAACACCCCCGTGGCCCGGCTCCCCAGCGAGCGGCGCGAGGGAGGCAGGCGGAGGAGGCGGCTGCTGCAGTACGCCAGCGCCACCATGGCCACGGGGCACTGCCACAGGAACAGGTGCTCCACCCCGCCGGACAGCGCCACGGCGAGCAGGGCGTACGCGGCGATGCCGGCCAGCCAGTACGGGGTGCTGCCGCGCAGCCGCAGCCCCGTGCAGTACGCGGCGGTGCCGGCGGCCAGCAGCCCGAAGTACGCCAGCTTGCCGCACAGGTACGCCAGGCGCAGGGCCGGCCCGGCCACGGCGCGCGGGCCCGGCGCGCCGGGGAGGAGGAGGTACAGCGACACCAGGGCGGAGAGCCCCAGCGCCAGCGACAGCCACGCCCGCCCCCAGTACAGGAAGTAGCGGCGGCGGCTGGCGTTGTGGAAGAGCAGGAAGAAGAGCGTGATGAGGAGGACGGCGCCTCCCAGCTGCGCGACGAGCCCGACGACGGAGATGAGCCTGCGGACTTCCTCGCTCGACATCGAGGGCGCCGGTGGAGTGGGGAGGTGCGCCCGGGCGGCGGCGCGGAGGTGCGCCCGGCGCGGAGGGGCGGAGGGCCGGGTGCGGAACCGGGCGGGAAATGTAACGCGGCGGTACCGGGACGCCACCCCCCGGCCCGCTCGCGCCAGGGCGGAGCGGATCGTCCCAAAGCGAAGGGTGCTCTTGTGGAAGTCGTGACGGGACCGTAAAGATGTTGTGACCAGCTACTCACGATTCCGGCGGGACGCTCCCGCGCCCCCCGTGCCGGATTCCGCGTCCCCCGCGACCCCCGCCGCGTGCGCCCGGCGCGCGCGTCCTCTTCCCCTCCCGGCCGCCGGCCGGCGCCACCCGCTCCCCCAGGAGGCCCCGCAGCACATCCGCGCGTCCGCGTCCACCCTGCACACCCGTACGGAGGAAGCATGTTCAGACGAATGTGGTATCTGCTGGCGGCCGTCTCGCTGCTCGCCGGGGCAAGCCCCGCGGCGGCGCAGCAGCGGCAGGTCACGGGCGTCGTGACCGGGTCCAACCAGGCGCCGCTCGCGGGCGCCGCCGTCACCCTCGCCGGGACCCGCCGCGGCGTGGTCACCGACGCCCGCGGGGCGTTCTCCATCTCCGTGCCGGACGGCGAGACGCGGCTCACCGTGAGCCAGCTGGGCTACACCAGCCGCCAGGTGGTCGTCCCCGCCGGGCAGAGCGCCGTCAACGTGGCGCTGGACCAGGACGTCCTCAACCTGGAGGGGCTGGTGGTGACGGGGCAGGCCACCTCGGTGCGCCGCCAGAACGCCGCCAACGCGGTGGCCGTGGTGTCGGCGCAGGAGCTGCAGCGCGCGCCCGCGCAGACCGTGGAGAAGGCGCTCCAGGGCAAGATCGCCGGGGCCAGCATCTCCACCAACTCGGGCGCCCCGGGCGGCGGCGCGCAGATCCGCATCCGCGGCGTCTCGTCGCTCATCGGCAACTCCGAGCCGCTGTACGTGGTGGACGGCGTGGTGCTCGCCAACAGCTCCGTCGCCGGCGGCGCCAACGTGGTGAGCGGCGCGGGCACCCGCACCGCGCTGTACTCGGTGCAGGACAACGTCGTCAACCGCGCGGCCGACATGAACCCCAACGACATCGAGAGCATCGAGGTGCTCAAGGGTGCGTCGGCGTCGGCCATCTACGGCTCCAAGGCGGCCAACGGGGTGGTCATCGTCACCACCAAGCGCGGCAAGGCGGGCCGGCCCCGCTACACCCTGTCGCAGCGCGTGGGCTACTCGGAGCAGGCCCGCTCGCTGGGCTCGCGCGACTGGACCCGCGACGAGGCGGTCGCGCAGTTCGGGGAGAGCGTGGCCGGGTACTTCAACGCCGACGGCACCCCCAGGGCCACCTACGACAACGAGGCGGCGGTGTTCGGGCGCCAGGCGCCGGGCCGCGAGACCTCGCTGAGCGTGAGCGGCGGCACCGAGGCCACCCGCTACTACTTTTCCGGCACCCTGCTGGACGAGGAGGGGATCGCGCAGAACACCGGGTACGAGAAGCAGGGGATCCGCGTGGCCGTGGACCAGAACGTCGGCCGGCGGGGCAAGCTGAGCGCCTCCGCCAACATCCTGCACTCGGTGGCGGCGCGCGGCCTGACGGGCAACGACAACAACGGCGTCAGCTACTACGCCGCCGTGTCGTTCACCCCCAACTTCTACGACCTGACGCAGAGGGAGAACGGGGTGTACCTGGCCAACCCCTTCGCGGCCAGCAACCCGGTGCAGACGGCGGCGCTCTCCACCAACGACGAGAACGTGTGGCGCAACATCGCCGCGCTCAACTTCACCTACGACCTGCTCCAGGCCGAGAGCCACACCCTGCGCGTGGTGGCCACCGGCGGCGCCGACTTCTTCCAGCAGCGCAACGAGCTGTACTACCCGCCCACGCTGCAGTTCGAGGACAACGACAACCTGCCGGGCACCGCGGTGAACGCCAACGCGGCGAGCACCAACCTGACGGGGAACGCCAACCTGGTGTACACCTTCGCGCCCGCGTCCGGCGCCTTCACCGCCACCACCTCCGGCGGCATGCAGTACTCGGACGTGGACCTCAAGTTCAACACCATCGCCGGCCGCAACCTCACCGGCGACATCCGCGTGCCGGAGCTGGCCGCCGACGTCAAGGTGGACGGCTACCGCACCCG
Source organism: Gemmatimonadota bacterium (assembly GCA_040752145.1). Taxonomy (GTDB): domain Bacteria; phylum Gemmatimonadota; class Gemmatimonadetes; order Longimicrobiales; family Longimicrobiaceae; genus JAFAYN01. The sequence goes on along the minus strand of JBFMFL010000361.1, from coordinate 1,439 downwards.
CAACCGCGACCTGGGGCTGTTCGTCCAGCAGGACGTGCTCGCCCTGGGCGACCGGCTGAACCTGACGGCGAGCATCCGCGCCGACCGCAGCAGCGGCGACGCGGACGTGGACAAGTACTACTACTATCCCAAGGCCGCGGCCTCCTTCCGGTTCGGCGAGATCGCCGGCTGGCTGAACGACTTCAAGCTGCGCGCCGCGTACGGCTCCAGCGGCAACCAGCCGCTGTTCGGGCAGAAGTTCACCCGCCTGCAGCCGGGCGTGAACCTGGAGGGCAACCCCACGCTCACCGTGCTGGGCACCGTGGGCGCCCCCGACCTGCGCCCGGAGCGCGCCACCGAGTTCGAGGGCGGGTTCGACGCCACGCTGTTCGGCGGCAACGCGCGCTTCGAGTTCACCGCGTACGACAAGTCGGTCACCGACTTCCTGCTGTCGCGCGGCCTGGCCTCGTCCTCGGGCTTCACCACCTACTACTTCAACGGCGGCGAGCTGGAGGCGCGCGGCATCGAGGCCATGCTGGAGGCCACCCCGGTGCGCACCGGCGGCTTCGACTGGATCACGCGCACCACCTTCGCGAGGAACCGCCAGAAGATCGTCAACCTGCCGGTGCCGGCGTTCCGCCCCACCAACTCCAGCTTCGGCTACCTGTACGGGGGCTACAAGATCCAGAACAACCAGTCGCCCACGGCGATGATCGGGTACAAGCCCGACGAGAACGGGGTGCGCCGCGAGACGGTGTACGGCGACGCCGAGCCCGACTTCCAGATGGGCTTCACCAACGACTTCCGCCTGGGCCGCTTCACCCTGTCGTCGCTGCTGGACTGGAGCAGCGGCGGGCTGGTGGCCAACCTCACCCGCAGCTACTACGACGACGCCCGCAACTCGCCCGACTGGCACGCGCCGGCCGACCGCATCGGCGCGGACGGCAAGGTGAACCCGCGCCCGCTGGCCGAGTGCGGCCCGCAGTGCCTCAGCGGGCAGGAGCGCGTGGCGCTGACGGGGCCGTACTCGGTGTACATCGAGGACGCCTCGTACCTGAAGCTGCGCGAGGTGTCGCTCACCTACGACGTGCCGGCCGCGCTGCTCTCCGCGACGCGCCTGGGCACCGTCAGCGACGCGCGCGTCACGCTCAGCGCCCGCAACCCCTGGATGTGGACGGCGTACACGGGGCTGGACCCCGAGGTCAGCAACTTCGGCAACCGCTCGGTGGGCCGGAACATCGACGTGACCCCGTTCCCGCCCAGCCGCAGCTTCTGGCTCACCGTCAACCTCGGGTTCTGAACCATGTGGCACACCACTCATGAGCGCGCCGGCCGGGCGCGCCGCCCCGGCGGGCGGGGCGCGCGCGCGTCCCTCCTGGCGGGGGCCCTGCTCCTGGCCGGGTGCGGCCAGGACCTGACGGTCCCGGACTACAACTACGGGAGCCTCCAGGACCTGCAGA
>JBFMFL010000360.1:0-6540 GCA_040752145.1 Gemmatimonadota bacterium | reverse complement strand
GTTGCCGTTGCAGTTCAGGGATCTGCGCAGGGAGGTCGGGGGAGGCTGCGCAGGCGGTGCGTTTGTTCGAAGCCAGCGTGATCTCGCCGACGCAGACGGAGCGCCGGCGAGTTTCGCACTGCCGGAGCAGACTCCCCCGGCCGACCCCAAACACCGGAGCCCGCCGAAGCGCCGTAGTCGTTCGCAGTTCCCCGCCCACTCCGGATCCCAGGCCCGGCGCCGAAAAAGGCGATGCTCCTCCCCGTCACGCAAGGGAGGAGCATCGAACGTCCGTCGCGGCGGGCCGGCACTCAGTCGGGCCGGCGGCGCGGCGGGGGGCGGTTCAGGCGCTGCCCCTCGAACGGGTTGGGGAGCAGGAACGGGGAGATCCGCTCGCCGCGCAGGACGAAGCCCTCGGGGGTCTCGCCCACCACCATCCAGCGCACCGGCGAGGCGTTGGCGTGGCGGTCCGCGCGGGCGATGGCGACCAGCGTCCCCAGGCGGTCCAGCGTCCCCGGCGTGAAGCCGGCGGACACCACCTGGTAGGTCATCTCCGTTCCCTGCTCCACCGCGCGGCGGGCGCGCAGCCGCTCCTCCAGGTACACGAAGCGGTCCGTGAAGGGGATCGGGCGGGGGGCGAGCCCGGGGCCCAGGACGCGCGTGGCGCCGGTCCTCAGGTCGCGCACCCGCACCTCCCGCTCCGCCTCGTACACGATCGCCGAGCGCTCCGGCGACAGGAAGGCGGGGACCACCCCGGCCACCACCTCCACCCGCTGGGCCAGCGGCACCAGGTGCTCCCCGGGGAGCTGCACCCAGAGCGCGCCCACGGCGATCCCCGCCGCCGGGTCCGTCCACGAGGGCTGGAAGACGATCTGCGGCTCGTCGTCCTGGGCGGTGGAGCGGTAGGTGCCGTCGCCCTCCGGCGGCAGCGGAGCCCCGCGCGACTCGGCCAGCGCCACCAGCGCCTTGCCCACCGAGCGCACCTGCGGGTCGTCCTCGCGGCGCAGCAGGGCGCGGATCAGCGCCACGTCCTCCACGTCCAGCGCCTGGAGCACCGTGAGCCGCACCTGGCGGGCGGGATCGTCGATGGCGGCGCGGATCGCGTTGGCCGCCTGCCGCGACTCCGCGGCGAAGCGCTGCAGCCCCTGCACCGCGGCCGCCCGCAGCTCCGCGTCCTCGGCGGTGACCACCACGCGGCGCAGCACCGGCACCGCGGCCGGGGAGCGCCGGTCCGCCAGGAGGAGGAGCGCGTTGACGCGGACCGTCCCGTCCGCCCCCTCGTCGTCCACCAGCGACACCAGCACCGGGTCGATCTCCGCGCCCATCCGCTCCAGCCGGCTCCGGTCGCGGAGGAAGCGCGCCGACTGGCGCTCCCCGGACAGGATGCTGCGCACCTCGGCCGTGAGCCGCTGCGGCGCGGGCACCGAGCGCGCCTGCCCGTGCCAGCACGCGGAGAGCGCGGCCAGCGACAGGAGGGCCAGGGCCCGGCGGGCGAGGGAGGCGCGCGGTAGCAAGGGCAGGTGCGGGTTTCCGGGGTCAGGCGCCGCCCGCGGCGGCGCCCGGGGTGAACGAGCCCAGCACGCGCGGCCCCGCGGCGCCGGTGGCCGCGGGGACGTTGGCGGGGACGCCGCGCAGGTGGGCCCAGGCGAGGACCGCGAAGGCCACCGCCTCCTTGCACTCGGGGTCCACCCCGAGCACCTCGCCGCCGACGACTTCCAGGGGATCGAGCAAGCTGCGGATCCTCCTCACCAGGGTCGGGTTGCGTGCGCCCCCTCCCGTCAGCACCACCTGCTCCACCCCGCGGGGGACGATCCAGCGCCGGTACGCGTCCGCGATGGTGCGCGCCGTGAGCTCGGTGAGCGTGGCGACCAGGTCCAGCCAGTCGCGGTCGCCCTCGGGCGCGGTGGCGGCCACCAGCCGCTCCACGAACGGCCGGCCGAACTCCTCGCGCCCGGTGGACTTGGGGGGCTCCGCCGCAAAGTAGGGGTGGCGGAGCAGGTCGGCCAGCAGCGCCTCGTCCACCTGGCCCTGTGCCCCCAGCTTCCCGTCCCGGTCGAAGTTCATCCGCCCGCCCGTGGCGATCTCCACCGCCGCGTCGATCAGCGCGTTCCCGGGGCCGGTGTCGAAGGCCAGCGACGCCTCCGCCGAGCCGCGCGGCGGCACCCAGGTGACGTTGCCGATGCCGCCGATGTTCTGGAGCGCCCGCGCGCGGTCCGGGAGGGAGAAGAGGAGCCGGTCCACCCAGGGGACGAGCGGCGCCCCCTGCCCGCCCGCGGCCACGTCGCGCGTGCGGAAGTCCGACACGACGGCGATCCCCGTGCGCTCCGCGATGGTGGCCGGGTCGCCCAGCTGGAGGGTGGCCCCGCGCCTGCCGTCCGCCGGCGGGCGGTGCCACACCGTCTGCCCGTGCGAGCCCACCGCGTCCACCCGCTCGCGCGGCACGCCGGCCTCGCCGCACACCCGCACCGCGGCCTCCGCCAGCCACTCCCCAAGGTCCGCGTGGAGCCCGCACAGGAGCTCCGCCGAACCGGCAAGGATCGCGCCGTGTATGGCCTCGCGCCGGGCCTCGTCGAAGGGCGCCGTGAGCCAGTGCACCAGGCGGAAGCGCACGTCTTCCACGCCCTCGCCCTCGATCTCCACCAGCGCCGCGTCCACCCCGTCCAGCGAGGTGCCGGACATCAGCCCCACGATCAGCACGGGGCGCCTCCCGCGGCGCGGATGCGCTCGCGCAGCGCTGCCAGCAGCCGGGCGTCCTCCCTCACCATGCGGTTGAAGAGCTGGTACACGGTGAGGGTGCGCCCCTCCGCGTCCGCCGACTCCCAGGCCCACACGTCCACGCCGCGCCGCTGCGCCATGGCGAAGGTCCTCATCCGCACCGAGGTGAAGGCGTCGGCCAGCGTCCGCGCGTCCTCCCCGGGCTCCTCCGCCGGGGCCGCGGCGGCGTCCGGGAGGGGGTCGCCGGCCTGCATCGCCTCCATCATCCGCTGGAAGACGCGCTCGCCCGCCGCGGCGCGGGCCACCAGGGCGCGCACCTCGGGGTCTCCGGCGGGGGCGTCCTCCAGCGTGACGCGCAGCGCCCGCGGGGCGATCTCCAGCCGCACCAGCAGGTCCTCCCAGTCGGCGACGTGCGCCGGGTGCGGCGCGCCGTCCTCAGCCATCGGCTTCCCTTTCCCGGAGGATGTCGCCCAGGCGCCCGCCGGCGCGCGCCAGCCGCCGCTGCGCCTGCTGCCGGTCGCCGCCGGTCCAGTGCATCACCATGGCGGTCTTGACGCTGCCACCCGCGCGGGCCAGCAGAGCGCGGGCCTCCTCGCGGTCCAGGTCCAGCGTTTCCATGAGGATGCGCTCGCTGCGGCCCTGCAGCTTCTGGTTGGTAACCCGCAGGTCCACCATCAGGTTCCCGTACACCTTGCCCATGCGGATCATGGCCCCGGTGGTGATGGTGTTGAGCACCAGCTTGGTGGCGGTGCCGGCCTTCATGCGGGTGGAGCCGGTGACCACCTCCGGCCCCGCCAGCGGCGCGATCACCACGTCGTACGCCTCCAGCATCTCCCGGGAGGGCTGGGTGCAGAGCAGGAACCCGGTGCGCGCCCCCCGCTCCTTGGCCCGCCCCAGGGCGCCGTGCACGTACGGCGTGCTCCCCGAGGCGGCGATGCCGAAGACGAAGTCCGCCGGCCCCACCTCCAGCCCGTCCACCGCGGCGGCGCCGTCCTCCGGGTGGTCCTCGGCGCCCTCCACCGCGTTGGTGAGCGCGGTCTCGCCCCCGGCGATCACCCCCCGCACCATGGCCGGGTCGGTGCCGTAGGTGGGGGGCATCTCGGAGGCGTCCAGCACCCCCAGCCGGCCGGAGGTCCCCGCGCCCACGTAGATCAGCCGCCCGCCGGTGCGGAAGGCGTCCTCGGCGATCTCCAGCGCCCGCGCGATCTTGTCGCGCTCGCGGTGGACGGCCGGGGCGACCTTGTGGTCCTCGGCGTTGATGAGGTCCACGATCTCCAGCGGGGAGAGGCGGTCCACCCCGGCCGAGGCGGGGTTCCGCTGCTCGGTGAGGCGGGGGTCGTGCGCGGCGCTGCCGGACATGTGCTGCGGCTTCGGGTTCGGTTGCCAGCCCGGAGAAGTGACGGGTAGATTGCCGGGAAAGTAACCTGCCCACCCCCGCCCGAAAAGGTGCCATGCTGCTGGATCCCCGGCGCGCCGCCCCGCTCCGTTCCCTCGCCGTCCGTTCCCTCGCGGCCGCGCTCCTGGCGGCCGGGTGCGCCCCCGACACGGCGCCCGCCCAGGCCGCGCCGGTGAAGTTCCCGGAGGGCTGGGCCTTCCCCGTGGGCTCCGTCGCCCCGGTGACCGCCACGGGGGGGATGGTCTCCACCACGGACCGGGTGGCGAGCGAGATCGGCGCCGAGGTGCTGCGCCGCGGCGGCAACGCGGTGGACGCGGCGGTCGCCACGCACTTCGCCCTGGCGGTGGTGAACCCGGAGGCCGGCAACATCGGCGGCGGGGGGTTCCTGGTGGTCCGCATGGCGGACGGCACCACGGCCTCGCTGGACTTCCGCGAGGCGGCCCCCCTGAAGGCCACCCGCGACATGTTCCTGGACGCGCAGGGCAACCTGACGGACAAGTCGCTGGTGGGGCACCTGGCGGCGGGGGTCCCCGGCTCGGTGGCGGGGATGTGGGAGGCGCACCGGCGCTTCGGCAGCCTCCCCTGGGCGGAGCTGGTGCAGCCCGCGGTGAACCTGGCCGAGGGGATCGTGGTGCACGAGCGGCTCGCCGGGTCGCTGCGCTCGTACGCGGAGCGCTTCCAGCGCTTCCCCGCCACCGCCGCCGTGTTCCTCCCCGGCGGCCGGGCGCCGCGCGTGGGCGACCGCTTCGTGCAGCGCGACCTGGCCGAGACCTTCCGCCGCATCGCCCGGGACGGCAAGGACGGCTTCTACCGGGGGCGCACAGCTGAGCTGGTGGAGGCGGAGATGCGGCGCGGCGGGGGCCTGATCACCCGCGAGGACCTGGCCCGCTACCAGGCCAAGTGGCGCGACCCGCTGCGCTTCACCTACCGCGGCCACGAGGTGGTGTCCATGCCGCCCACCTCCTCCGGCGGGGTGACCATGGCGGAGATGCTCAACATCCTGGAGGGGTACGACCTGCGCTCGCTGGGCTACCTCTCGGCCGGGCACGTTCACCTGTTCGCCGAGGCCACGCGCCGCGCCTACGCCGACCGCAACGAGTACCTGGCCGACCCGGACTTCGTCCCGCAGCCCACGGCGCGCATGGCCTCGGACGAGTACGCGGCCCAGCGGCGGCAGACGATCCAGCGAAACCGGGCCACGCCCTCCGCGCAGGTGCGCCCCGGGCTGGGCGCCGCCCCGGCGGGCGCCGGCGCGCGCGCCGAGGGGACGCACACCACCCACTACTCCATCGTGGACGGCAAGGGGAACGCGGTGGCGGTGACCACCACCATCAACTCCCTGTACGGCAACCTGGTGACGGTGGAGGGGGCGGGCTTCCTGCTCAACAACGAGATGGACGACTTCTCGGCCAAGCCGGGGACGGCCAACCAGTTCGGCCTGGTGCAGGGCGAGGCCAACGCCGTGCAGCCCGGCAAGCGGATGCTCTCCGCCATGACCCCCACCATCGTGCTGGACCCGTCCGGCAGGGTGCGCCTGGTGACCGGCACCCCCGGCGGCTCCACCATCATCACGACGGTGGCGATGATGGTCTCCAACGTGGTGGACTGGAACATGGATGCCGCCACCGCGACCGCCGCCCCGCGCCTGCACCACCAGCACCTCCCCGACACCCTGCGCTACGAGCGCGGCGGCCTCACCCGCGAGACCGCGGCGCGGCTCCGCGCCATGGGCCACGCCGTCGCCGAGCGCGGCGGCTACCAGGGCGATACCCAGACCATCATCGTCCTCCCCGGCGGCGTCCTCTCCGGCGCCTCCGACCCCCGCCGCGGCGGTGCGGCGGTGGGCGTGACGCCCGTGCGCACCGTGGTGCAGTAGGGGGAGGCTGGCAGCCGGATTGCAGACGTCTGCCCGACCCTTCAGGGTTCGCCAAACAGATTACGATTCGAGGGTGTGATGAGCGAGATCATCTTTGCCGTAGAGGAAGCGCCGGAGGGAGGCTACACGGCTCGCGCGCTCGGGCAGTCGATCTTCACGGAGGCCGATTCCCTCGCGGAGCTGAGAGAAGCAGTGCGCGATGCGGTTCGCTGTCACTTCGACCAGGAGGCCAGGCCGAAGGTGATTCGGCTGCACTTCACGCGCGACGAGATCATTGCCGCGTGAAGCTTCCCCGCGACCTCGATGGTCAGACGCTCGCCCAGGCGCTCCGGTCGCTGGGGTACGTGACCGACCGGCAATCGGGGAGCCATGTTCGCCTGACTACACAGCAGGGAGGAGAGCACCACGTCACGATCCCTGCGCACAGGCCGCTGAAGGTCGGCACGCTTTCCTCCATCCTGGCGGATGTCGCAGCACACTTCGGGTGGACGCGCGACGAACTGCTGGAGCGCCTGTTCGGTTGAGCCAGATCACAGGTGATGAATCGAGGGGCCGCCGCCGCGCTGGCGGCGGC
>JBFMFL010000036.1:0-35777 GCA_040752145.1 Gemmatimonadota bacterium | reverse complement strand
GAGCCCATCGCCGCCGCGTCGCGGGCGATCTCCGCGTCCTCCGGGCTGCTGGCGTCCGGGCTGCCGCCCGCGTTGCGTTCCTGCTCCATCGCTGCCTCCGCTGCTGGGGTTTCGCTCGCCGGGAGGGCCGCCCCGCCGCAAAACCCCCGCCACCGCTACTTTCGCCGGCTCTCCTCGTAGCGGCGGATCAGCTCCTCCGGCGGCGTGGCGGCGACGGTCCGGCCGATGACGTCCAGCGGCAGGTCGTCGAGCTTCCTGAAGCGCACGCACGACCTGCCCATGTCCAGCTTCTTTCCCGCGCGGGCGAACTCCTCGCGGAAGGCCCCCTCCTGCTCCGCGTCCTGGTAGACGCTGAGGTAGAGCGCGTAGTAGTTCTTCTGCGCGGCCAGGGCGGCGTAGGCGAGCGGCTGCTTGTTGTAGGTGACCGGGTAGCGCTCCAGGGGGATCTCCCAGACGATCATCCCGAAGCCCATGCTCTCGCGGTACCCCCCGGGAGGCTGCGGAGCACCAGGTCCCTCACCGCGGACACCACCTCGCGGCGCTCGGGCGGGAGCTCGGCCAGGTACTCCTCGACGGTGGCGGCGCTGCTGCTGGCCATGGCGGCCTCGGGGCGGAGGGTGGGCGGAAGGGGCGGGCGGTCAGCCCGCCGGGTGCCAGTCGAACACGGCGACCTCGGGCGGGGAGCCCAGCCGCACGGGGATGAGCGAGGTGCCGATGCCGCGCGACACGTACAGGTGCGGCCCGGCATCGCGGTACCACCCGGCGACGTAGCGCCCGCTCCCCCGGGGCCGCAGCGGCGCCCAGCCGAACGGCGCCACCTGCCCGCCGTGGGTGTGGCCGGAGAGCATGACCGCCGGGCGGAAGCGCTCCAGGCGCTCGGTCCAGCGGGACCACGCGGGGTGCGGCCCGGCGCGCAGGGCCGCCAGCTCGTCGCGGAAGGCGGGCGAGTGCGCCAGCAGCAGGTGGTCGGCGGCGGGCTCGGCGCCCTCCAGCGCCCGGTGGATGCTGGGCGCGCCGCGCAGGTCGTCCACCCCGGTCACCAGCACCCGCCGCCCGGCGTGCTCCAGCGTGGCGCTCTCGTTGACCAGGAGCCGGACGCCGTGCCTGCCGTACGCGCGGCGCAGCGCCTCCGGCTGCTCGGCGGAAAGGTGCTCCCAGTTGCCGAGCACCGCGAACGCCGCGTCCACGGGCGGGAGGAGCCGCAGGAAGTCCTCCAGCACGCCGGCGGTGTCCAGCCGGTCCACGGAGTCTCCGGTGAAGACGATCACCCCCGGCCGCAGCTCGGTGACCACCTCCGCGACGCGCTCGGCGTGCGCGTCCAGCGCGCGCAGGTGCAGGTCGGCGAGCTGGACGACGCGCAGCGGTGGCGCGGTGCCGGGCGAGCCCAGGGCGTGGCGGGTGACGGTGACGCGCCGCGTCTCCCACAGCGACGCGCCCGCGCCGGCCGCGGCGAGGCCCGCGCCGAGGGCGCCCAGGAAGCGGCGCCGGGAGATCCCGCGGTGAGTGGGGTTCACGTGTGGCGGAGTGCGGAGGGCCCTCACCCGGCGGCCTTAGAGCCGCCACCCTCTCCCAATTCTGGGAGAGGGGGCAACTGCTGGAGATCAAGTCAGGGCAAGCAGTTGCGTGAGGGATGCCGGCCCGAAGGGGCGAGACCCCAACAGCAGTATCGTTGGGGGCTCGACTCCGTTACGCACGGTTGTTTCGTGCGTTACGGAGCCGCAGCCCGACCCCGGCGCCAGCCGGGGGCACGCCCGAACCCGCGGTACCTATCGTTCCTCCGGATCCTCGTCCTCGACCGGCTCGCCGTTCTCGTCCAGCTCGTCCCAGCCCTCCGCGACGCCCAGGTCGTCGAAGGAAAAGTCGGACTCGCCGGCCCTGGCCCGCGCCGCGGCGATCTCCAGCGTGTCGAGCAGCGCCTCGTGGGCGGGCGAGCGCTCCATCTCGTACTCGGCCTTCTCGTACTCGCCGGCCAGGTAGCGGGCCATGAGCTCGTACATGGTCTCGCGGTCGGTCTCGTACACGGACCCGCCCTCGCCCGACGCCCCGGTCTCGGCGACGAAGTGGTGGAGCGCCCCCTCGCCGTCCATGGCGTCGTGGAAGCGGAAGTGCGCGAGCGAGAAGAGCTGGCGCGTCCCGCCCTGGGACCTTTCCTCGTGCTCGTCCTCGGTGCTCAGCCTGAACATGCGGCCCTCCCCCTGGTCTGTCGCGGTCGCGTGGCGCGGGTACGGGCGCCGGGACGACGCAGGACGCGGGCCCGGAGCGCGCGTCAGTAGCCGTGGCCGCGCGCGGCGCCGCGGGCGAGCAGCCACCCCGCCAGCAGGAAGCCCACGCCGCCCACGGCCAGGAACAGGTAGTCGTACAGGGGGACGTGAACCGGCAGGTCGCGCACGTGGTGGAGCTCGAGAAGGTGGTGGTCGATCAAGCCCTCCACCAGGTTGAACGCCCCCCACCCGCCGAGCATGAGCCCCAGCAGCCAGCGCGCGGGCGGCAGCCGCTCGCCGGGGGTGCGGGCGGCGCCGTACAGCAGCAGCACGCCGGCGAAGACCAGGAGCCAGGTGCCGGCGTGGAACCACCCGTCGGCGGCCATGTTGACGCGCATGGCCTCCATGTCCGTCGGCGGCACCCTGGCCGACAGCATGTTGTGCCAGTGGACGATCTGGTGCAGCGCGATGCCGTCCACGAAGCCCCCCAGCCCCAGTCCCAGGAGGATGCCCGCCAGGCGGGCGCGGCGGTACGCGGGAGAGCGGTGCACCGGGCTCAGAACGCCCAGGCGAGCACCGCGATCAGCGCGCCGAGCACCACGGTGGTGACGTTGAGCGCCAGGCTGGCCGCCGAGGCGTGCGCCTCCAGCTTGCGCGAGGCGGACTCCTCCTCCTGGGCGCGGAGGAGCTGCTGCCCCTGGCAGAAGCTCACGGTGCGCGCCTCGGTCTCGGAAAGGCGGCCCAGCCCGTCGCGGGCGGCGCGCTGGAGCAGCGCGTCGCACTCGGCGGGGATGGCGACGGGACGCGGCTCGTACGAGGGGACGGGGACCTCGTCGGGGCGGATGAGGCGGTAGCCCAGGCAGCCGCTCGAGAAGAGCACGAGCGCGGACAGGCAGATGAGGCGGAGGATGCGCACGGCGGAACCCCGGGAGCGGATGGACGGGCGTGGCCCCGGGCGCGCCCGGGACCGCTGCGGCATCCGAAGCTAGGCGCGGGGTCCCGCCCGGGGCAAGGAGCGCGGGCGCCCGCCTACGGGACGGCCGGGGTGGAGGGCGAGGGCCGGTCGGCGGTGTTCTCGTCGATGCGCAGCCGGACGCCGCCCCAGGCGCGGTCCACGTCCAGCGCGCCCTGCCAGATGCGGGCGTACGGCAGCCCGATCGCGTAGGGCGGCTGGTCCAGCCCGAAGCCGGCGCCCCCCGCGATCCAGAAGGGCGGCGTGTCCGCGCGCCCGGCGGCCTGGTACGCGGCCCGCGCGGAGGCGAACAGCTGCGCCGCGTTGGCCTGGTGGGCGTAGGTGCCGGGGACGAAGGCCCCGTCGCGCAGCAGCTCCCCGGTCCAGGCGGCGTGGTAGGCGAGCATGCTGTCGGGGACGACGCGCATGCGCTCCACGTCCAGGAACACCGTGGTGCCCCTGGGGAAGCCCTCGCCCACGGTCCGGGCGATGGCGTCGCGCGCGTCGGCGCGCCCGCGCTCGGCGCCGAGCAGGGTGCGCGAGCAGACCACCGGGCCGCCGGGCCGCTCCGCCCCCGCCACGGGCGCGTCCTCGAACGCCTGCTGCCCCACGTACAGCACCGCGATCCCCCAGCCCATCCCCTCCAGCGCCGCGCGCGTGCCGCTCCACGACGCGTCGCGGTGGCAGGGCGAGGGGAGGTAGTAGCCCACCCAGCGGTACGGCGACTCCCGCCGCCAGGCGCGCATGGCGGCCTCGCCGGGGTAGACGGCCGCGTCGAAGCCGGGGTGGACGTTGGCGGGCCCGGCCGGGCCTCCGGGGCCGGTGGCGGCCGGCGCGCACGCGGCGGCCAGCAGGAGCAGCAGGGGGGCGTGGATCGGTCGCATGGCCCCGGCGCGGAGCAAGATCGGCGCCGGGAGGGCGGGACGCCCCGGGTCAGGGACCGGGGCGCTCGAAGCGGAGGCCGCAGCGGGGTCCGCCAGTCGGATTCCGGCTCCCCAGCCACATGTCGCGCAGCCGCAGCACGCCGTCCTCGATTTCCGCCGTGCCGTCCGGGTCCAGGTCCGCGGGGACGAAGTTGCCATGCTCCACGGTCAGCCTCAGCCGTCCGCTCGCGGCGTCGTACGTGTAGGTGCCCCAGTAGTCGCGGTAGGTCTCGAACGGCACCCAGGTGACGCCGAAGGTGCCGTCGCGGCGGAACTGGAGTTCCCGGATGGGCGCAGCCGGGGCGGATTCGGCGCCGCCGCAGGGCGTCTCTCCGGTCTGCGCCCAGGTGCCCACCAGCGGGCTCCGCGCGGGATCGACGACGCGCACCACGGTGCGCACCTCGCGGCCGCCGACGCGCGCCAGCAGCGGGAACGCGGTGCCGTCCGGGGCATCGGGCGCGACGCGCAGGACGCCGCTCCGCTCGTCCACGCCGGCCGGCCCGCCCTCCGGCAGGGACCAGACGGGGCGGCACCCCTCCGGGAGCGGCTCGAAGGCGCCGGGGAAGCGGGAGACGTGGAGCCGGACGGAGTCCACGGTGCCGGGGCGCAGCTCGTACTCGCCGGGCGAGACCAGGAGCGGCGCGTCCGGCGGGACGCACGGCGGGGCGGCGGGCACGGCGTTGCCTGCGCAGGCGGCGAGCGCAGCAAGGGCCACGACGAGGCGGAGTGCGTGCGCGGGGCTCACCGGGCCTCCGGGGGAGTGGTTTGGACGGACCGGCGCGGCACGGCGGAGGCCCGCACGCGGTACAGGTCGGACTGGCCGTTTCCGACGCCGGAGGGAGTGGCCGCGCCCGTGCGCGTGCTGGCGAAGTACAGCCACCGGCCGTCCCGCGAGAAGTCCGGGGTGAAGTCGAACGCCGGCGAGTTGAGGCCGGCGGCCGGCTCGGGAGTGGACCACGACTCGCCGACCCGGCGGCTCACGTACAGGTCGCCCTGCCCCTGGCCTCCGGGGCGGTCGCTCCAGAACAGGACCGTGGCGCCGTCGGGAGAGAGCTCCGGGTCGCCCTCGCTGGCGGGCGAGTTCCACGCCTCCACCGCCTCCGCCGCGCCGAAGCCGCCGCCGGTCTCGCGGGCGCGGAACAGGTCCAGCATGCGCGCCCTGCCGCCGCGCGACGAGCCGAAGTACAGCCACCCGTCGCGCCACTCGGGCCCCAGCTCCTGCGCCGGGCTGTTGACGGCGGCGCCCAGGTGCTCGGGCACGCCCCAGCCGTCGCCCTCGCCCCGTACGCGCCACAGGTCCAGGTCCGTGCGCGCGGGGTCGCGCCCGGGCGCCGGCCGGTCCGAGACGAAGTACAGCGTGCGTCCGTCCGGCGCGAAGGTGGGGTCCGAGTCGCCGTGGCCGGCGGCGGCGAACGGCGCCGGCTCCGGGGCGCTCCAGCGCCCGCCGCGCAGCCGCGAGAACTGGATGCGCGGGCCGCGGAAGTCCGGCTCCGAGCGGGCGAAGACCAGCGTCCGGCCGTCCGGGCTCAGGCTGGGGTTGTACTCGTTGGCGGCGGTGGAGAGCACGCCCTCCCCCACCAGCTCGACCCGCGCGTCGGGGGACGGCGCCGGCCCGGGAGCGGGGGCGCACGCGGCGAGGGCGACTGCGACGGCGAGGAGGCGGAGATGCATCGGGCGTGGGATCGCGGGTGGACGGAAAGCAGGATGTGGGCGGGGCTCACCGCCGCCAGCGGAGCCCGGCGCCCGGGGGAGCCATGCGGAGGTCTGCGCCATCGTCCCCTCCGGCTACGGCTCGCGGTCCGGGAAGAACGCCCGCATCCGCTCCAGGTCGTACTCGAGCAGGTAGTCGTGGAACCGCGCGAACAGGTCCGCAAGCAGCGCGCGGTTCGGCCCGATCACGTCCATGCCGCGGTCGTCGTAGGGGTGGAGGAGCACCCCGCGCTCCGGGTCCGCCAGGTAGACCCGGGCCTCCTGGCGCGGGCGGATGCCCAGGTCCGCGGCCAGCGGACCCCAGAGGAGCCCGCCCAGCGCCGACGCGTCCGCGCGGAACGCCGCGAAGGTGCGCGGCTCCAGCCCGAACTCGTCCTCCCACGCGCGCGTCCAGCAGCTCCGGGGGCGCCGCATCCGCGCCCCGCACGCCCGCAGCGAGCGGAACACGTCGAGGTGGCGGACGGGCGGCCCCTCGCCCCACCAGGCGAGGACCACGGCGAGCGAGGCGGAGTCGCGGAACACGTAGCGGGCGATCTCCCGCGCCCGGTCGTACGCCTGCGTGAACTGCTCCACGCGCGTGCCGCCGCGGGACAGCTCGAAGCGGAGCGCCGGCTCGTTGGCGTAGAACAGCCCCGGCTCGAAGGCGCTCTCTCCGAACACGCCGTACAGCGCCTCCGGGGTCACCGGTACGTCCATGGGACGGCCTCCACCCGCCGCCGCCGGCTCCGCGAGCACTTCGCCCCTACTCCGCGCGGACGTCCAGCCCCAGCGCCTCCGCGACGACAAGGGTCTGGTCGATGGTGATGATGGCGCCCTTCAGCTGCACGCTCTCCGGGTCGAGGGCGCTCAGGTCGCTCCCGCGCAGGTCGCAGCCGGACAGGTCGGCGCCGCGGAGCCAGGCGCCGGACAGGTCCACGTCGCGCAGCGAGCCGCCCTGGAGGCGCGCCCCGCTCAGGTCCGCCTCCCGCATCTGCACGCCGCTGAACGAGGCGGAGCGGAGGTCCGCGCCGGGGAGCCCCACGAACGACCAGTTGCCGCCCGACACCTTCATCACCTCGAAGGTGCAGCGGTCGAACCGGCTCCCCACCAGCTTGCACCCGGTGAAGCGCGCGTCGAAGAAGCTGCACCCGGAAAAGGTGCAGTTGACGAACGCGGCCCCGTCGTGCGCCGAGACGTTGAAGCGCGCCCCCCGGAAGGTGCACTCCGTGAACGCGGCGCCGCGGCCCTCGGCCTCCGTCAGGTCCAGGTCCACGAACAGCACGCCCTCGTGGCTCTCGCCGGAGAGGTCCCGGCCGTACCAGCTCTCGCCCGTCACCGTGGAGCGGGTCCCGGGCGCGGCGGCCGTCTGCTTCCGCTTAACCATGGAAGACGGCGGTGGGGGAGGATCGGCTCACGGGTGTGCGCTTCACGGATCGCGGGGGAGGGGGACCGTCCGGCGTCGGGTGCCGCGGGACGCCGGGTGCCGCGCTCAAGCTACCGGCCGGTCCGGCGCCCGGCAATCGCCGCGCGGAGGCACCCATGTTGCGAGGCGCCGGGCGCCGTCCGAGGTTTACGCGTCGCCGCATCGTCCCGCGCGCTCCGCCCGGGCAGTACACCGCCACCCGCGAGCCCGTGGACCCTCTCCAGGCCGACATCGCCGCCGTCGCCCGCATCGGCGCCGTGCCCACCATCCTCCGCGTGGTCTCCGAGATCACCGGGCTGCGCCTCGCCCTGGTCGCCCGAGTGACCCGGGAGTCGTGGATCGCCTGCGCGGTGCTGGACCGCATGGGCTTCGGGCTGGACGTGGGGGACCGGCTGGACGTCGCCACCACGCTGTGCAGCGAGGTGCGCGACAGCCACGAGCCCATCGTCATCGAGCACGCCAGCCGCGAGCCGGAGTTCTGCGGGCACCCCGCGCCCAGGCTTTACGGGCTGGAGAGCTACATCGCCGTCCCCATCTTCCGCCCCGGCGGCGAGTACTTCGGCAACGTGTGCGCGCTGGACTCCGCCCCGGCCCGGCTGCGCGACGGCAGGACGCTGGAGATGATGAGGCTGTTCGCCGAGCTGATCTCGCTGCAGCTCGCGGCGGAGGAGGAGTCGCGCCGCGACCGCGAGGCGCTGGCCGGCGAGCGGGAGACGGCGGAGCTGCGCGAGCAGTTCATCGCCGCGCTGGGGCACGACCTGCGCAACCCGCTCTCCTCCATCCTGATGAGCGCCGGGTTCCTGCTGGCGCTGCCCCAGGAGCCCCGGCAGCGCACGGTGCTGGAGCGGATCCAGGGGAGCGGCGAGCGCATGTCGCGGCTGATCGACGACATCCTGGACTTCGCGCGGGGGCGGCTGGGCGGGGGGATGCCGATCGACCCGGAGGAGGTGGAGGTCGCCGCTCTGGTGGGGCAGGTGGTGGACGAGGTCGCCGCCGTACACCCCGGGCGGACCGTCCGAGTCGCCCCGGCGGGCGCAGGCAGGGCGCGGCTGGACCGCTCGCGAGTGGCGCAGATGCTCAGCAACCTGGTCGCCAACGCCGTGGAGTACAGCCCGGCCGACGCGCCGGTGGACGTGGCCGTCGGCGGCACCGCGGAGCGCGTGGTGGTCTCCATCACCAACCGCGGCGACCCCATCCCGCCGGAGGCGGTATCGCGCCTGTTCGAGCCCTACGTGCGGGCGCAGCGCAGGGGCCCCAAGGTCGGGCTCGGCCTGGGCCTCTACATCGCGGCGCAGATCGTCCACGCGCACGGCGGGACGATCCGCGCGGAATCCAGCGCGGAGGACGGGACCACGTTCACGGTGGAGCTGCCGCGCTCGCCGTCGGCCGGCGGCGTGGACGGGTAGCCGCGAAGTCGCCGTTTCCATCCGTTGGGTGTTGCTGAGCGATCCCGAAGGCAAGTTCGAGCCGCAGGCGCTCGTCCCCGACGAGCCTGCGCTCGCAGCCGCGCAGATCATTCAGCATGAAGTGCCAGAATCTAGATCATGCACTCCCTCGGGCGGACCCGTCGCCGGACCGAGCCCGCCCGATCACCCGCCCCTCGATGTCCGCCACGAAACGCTGGATCATCGGCGCGGCGCCTTCGGAGTACGCCAGGGAGCGCTCGTACCTGTGGAACGGGCTTTCGACGCGCCGCGCCGAGGACAGCCAGTTGAAGGAGCCCTCGCAGATGACCCGGTCGTCGACGGTCACCGTCTTGTTGTGGATGCGCCGCACCACCTTCACCTCCGCGCCGGCCGCCTCCAGCAGCCGCTTTCCCTCCGACGCTGCGGGCCTCTCCCGGCCGCTTTCCCGGTTGAGCTCCGCGTCGGCGTAGCACGTCACGCGCACGCCGCGCGAAACGGCGTCCGTGATCATCTGCGCGATCCCATCCGCGCGGATCGCGTCCGCGACCACCCAGGGCGAGGTGATGCGGATCGTCTCCCCGGCACCGGCGAAGAAGTCGCGCAGCGCCTCCCGGTGCTCGGCCAGGCCGGCGAGCTTCCGCACCGCGCCGGAATCCCCGGCGGGACGGATCTCCACGTCGGTCAACTCGTTGTCACGCGACCCGAACAGGTGCCGCGCCAGCAGGCCCACGGGTGAGCTCCCCCCCGGCTCGAAAACGCCCATGTCGCCGAAGACCAGGAAGCTCTCCCGCGCGCGGGAGACGGCGACGTTCAGGAGGGAGCGGTTCTCCAGCATGAAGCGGCTTCCGCCTTCGGCGTGCGCGTAAACGGACGAGAAGACCACCACGTCGCGCTCGTCGCCCTGGAGGGAGTGCACGGTATCCACCGTGAGCCCCCTGACCCCCCGCACTTCCAGCGCGCTGCGGATCGCCCGCGCCTGGGCCTTGAAGGGGGTCACCACCGCCACCACCTGCTCCAGGGGCGGCGGCGGCGCCCCGTCGTCCCACCCGCGCGCGCGGGCGCCGAGGCGGCGCAGCGCATCGGCGTGGCCGGCGATCCAGTGGGCGACCGTCCGCGCCTCGACGGCGTTGGCGCGGCTGGTGCCCGACTTGCGCGACGCGCCCGGGACGTGCGCATACCCCATCCGGGGAAGGTCCGGCTGCTGTGCATCCTCCGGCCGGATCGGGACGAGACGCCCCCCGTAGCACAGCTCGTTGCAGTAAGCGATGATCGGCGGCGCGCAGCGGTAGTGCTCGGTGAGGAGCATGCCCCCATAATGCAGCTCGGCGATGCGCCGGGGACTCCTGCGCTGCGCCACGCGCATCGCGCTTCCGCCGGCGGCGGAGATCCCGGCTTCCTCCACGTGATCGCCTTCGCCGCCGGCGGGGAGGAGCCCCGCGCGGCGCAGGTTCCCGGCATCCCCCCAGCCGCTCACCCGCGGCACCGGCTGCAGCTGTTCGGTGTCGCCGACCACCAGCGCCCGCCTGGCCAGCGCGAAGGCGGCGCCGGCCAACTCCGGCGAGACCTGTCCCGCCTCGTCGACGATCAGCAGGTCGACGAAGGAGAGCAGCGGCAGCC
The DNA here is from genome assembly GCA_040752145.1 of Gemmatimonadota bacterium. Classification (GTDB taxonomy): domain Bacteria; phylum Gemmatimonadota; class Gemmatimonadetes; order Longimicrobiales; family Longimicrobiaceae; genus JAFAYN01. Next base: position 25,566 of record JBFMFL010000036.1, on the reverse strand, counting down.
GGCCCGTCTCCTCCCCCGCCCAGTAGGTGAAGAAGGAAGGTGCCTTGAAGAGCGTGGAGACCATGCAGGGGGTCAGCTTGGCGTATCGGCGCCAGCGCTTCTCCTGCTTGGGCCGCGACTTCGCTTCCCTGTATCCCGACTCGATCTGCCCCCGCATCTCCTCCAGCCAGCGCCCCTCCCAGTAGTGCGTGGCGAGCTGGAAGGCACGGACCCGGGTCAGGCGGTCCACGACGTCCAGCGCGTCCGCCAAGTTCGGACGGGGCCGCACCGGCCCGGGAAGCGAGGCCGCCTCGGCCGCCCGGCCGGCGACCCAGCGCTCCCACGCCTCGCCCGCCTCGCGGAGGCGGCCGCCCGTTTCCTCCAGCGCACGCAGCCGCGCGCGCACCTCTGCCAGCCGCGCCTCCCGCGGCGCCCGGAAGTGCTCGAGCGCGGACAGCGCGTCGCCCATGGCGGCGCCCAGCGCGGCGTCGATGGCGGCGACGGCCGCTTCCGCTTCGGCTTCGGCCCTGGCCAGCCGCTCGGCGATCCAGGCGTCCACCTCCTCCGGATCCCGCACCTCCGGCGGCGGTGGCGGCTTGAGGGAGTCGAGGACTCCCCGTACGAGACTCCGGCGGTGCGCGCGGACGCGCGGCACCCACGCCAGCAGGACGATCCACGGCGGCAATCCGCGCTCGAACTCCTTCCACCGCTCCCGCACGAGACCCCACCGGTCCGCCTCGGCGTCCGCCCGCGCCCGCACGTCCGCGACATCGCGGTCGCGCACGCGCCGCAGCGCCTCTATCTCCCGCTCGCGACGGTCCCGCTCGGCCCTGACCTCCTGCTCCAGGGCCCCGGCTTCCGTCCGCGCGGCGGCCGCGAGCGGCGCCAGGCAGGTGGTCCCGAAGCGGCTCTCGGCCTCGCTGCGCGCCCGCGTCAGCTCCCGCATGGCGTCCGCGCCCTCCCTCAGGGTCTCGCGGCACCCGAGCAGCTCGGCGTGCAGGTGCGCGACGACGTCCCGCACGCCGTCGAACTTCCTCGCGAACGCCTCGACGGCCTTCTCCAGGAACGCGGCCGTGGCGGCAGCCACGTACGTCTCGTTCTCCACCTCCGCCGGGAAGCCCTCCCCGCGTTCCGACGACACCTGGAACCGCTCCGCGCCGGCGCCCTCGATCCGCGACTGCGCCGCGCAGAAGAGCCCGTAGCTGGTGACGCCGGGGACCCAGCGCCCGGCCAGCGGCGACGGCTCCTGCTGCGCCTTCCCGAAGCTCGCGATCACGTTCGTGACCGCCTGGTTGTTGGTGGAGACGGCCACGATGACGGGTGGCTCCCCCTCCTCCACGGCGGCCTGCACCCACATCGACGCGACGACGCTCTGGAGGAGCGTGGTCTTGCCGGTGCCGGGAGGACCGTTGATGGCCAGCACGTCGCCATCCCCGAGCGTGAGCGCATGGTGCAGCGCCTCGCGCTGCGACGGGGCGAGCGCGTGCCGGTCGCTCATCTGCCCCAGGTGAAGGGCATGGGCGTCCAGCCGCGCATCGCCCTGCATGGGAGGCTCCTGCCGGCGCGGCTCCACGGCCGCGAACCGCGCCAGGAGCGCCGGAGGCTTCCCCGTGCCGAGCACGTGCTCATAGATGGCGAGGAGCGGCGCGACCATGGCCTGCGATGCCACGTGCGGCACCACGAACCCCGTCCGCGTGCTCACGTACGCGTCCTTCGCTGCCAGCCCCAGCCCGCCGGGATCGAAGCCGTCCTCCGAGAGCGGCCAGCCGGCGTCCTCGGCCACGGCCCGGAGCATCCGCCAGGCGTGGTCCCAGTACCCCCGCCATCCCGCGGAGGAGTCCGGCGGGTCGTTCGTGGAAAGGTAGCCGTCGACGGCGGCGACGCTGCCGACGAGGACGGGACGCGTATCCCGCCCCGGCTCCAGCCGGTCGCGCGGGATCCAGGGCGCACCCTCGCCCGGCGGCGAGAGCGTTCCGTCGGCCGCGAGATCGGCGGGGATGTACAGCGGGACCACGAAGTCCTCCGTCGCCCTGCGCGCCCCCTGGACGACGGCGGCGCGCGCCACCAGGGGACACACCAGCACCCGGCAGGTCCCGGTGCCGTGGCGGCCCTGCTCCTCGCCTGCGCGGCGCGCATTCTGGAAGATCTTTTCTACAGCCGCGGGATCGGGCACCACGCCGTCCCGGAGCATCTCGCGCGGGACGGCGTACGGACCGTCGTCGGCGCCCAGGTAGGGCGCCAGGTCCGCCGGCTTTACGTCCTGCCGGGAGCCGTCGGCCAGGCTGTCGCGCCAGTAGGAGACGATCCGGAGCGAGGCGGGGGTGATGGTGGAACGTGAGGATGGCACGGGTCGGAACGTCGAGCGGGAGAAGCGCGGCGCAAGAAGTGAACGGGAAACATACGGTGTGTCACGCATCTCGCCAAATATCGGCGCGTCCCGCCCGTCCCACGCGCTGCGCCCGGAGAAGCGGCGAACACACCCGCCGCTTCCATGCATTCACACGCGCCGGAAGCCTGCCTTCCGGCGCTCTCCGCACCCGTGCATCAGGGCCTCCTCACTTCCCCCGCGCGATCGCCCTGCGCGCGATGCGGTCCACGGCGCCGGGCGCGATCAGCCTGAGCCACATCCCCACCCTGGCGCGGGCCGTCATCACCACCTCGCGCCGGCGCGCCGCCGCGGCTTCCACGATCCGCCGGCGCACTCCTCCACGGTCATCACCTCGCGCTCGCGCACCGGGCTGTTCCCCGCGCCGAGCGGCCGCCCGTCCGGCCCGAGCGCCCGCTCGCGGATCCCGGTGGCCACGAACCCCGGGTAGATCATGGTGACGGACACGCCGCTGCCGTCCAGCTCGATGCGCAGCGAGTCGAACAGCCCGGCCATGGCGTGCTTGCTGGCCGCGTAGGCGCTGCGCGTGGGGACGCCCGTCTTGCCCGTGAGGCTGGACACGCCCACGATCCTGCCCCGCGAGCGCTTGAGGTGCGGGAGCGCGTGGTGGGTGCAGTACACGCTCCCCAGGTAGTTGACGCGCATCACCCGCTCGAAGATGGACAGGTCGGTGATCTCGTCGAAGCGCGCCCACGTGCCGATGCCGGCGTTGTTGACCAGCGTGTCCAGCCGGCCGTACTCCGCCACGGTGCGCTCCACCAGCGCCCGGCACTGCGCCTCCTCCCCCACGTCCGTGGGCACCACCAGGGCCCGCCCGCCCCGCTCCCGGCACTCGGCGGCCACCGTGTCCAGCCGGGCCGCGTCGCGCGCCGCGAGCGCCAGCCGGGCGCCCCCGGCGGCCAGCTGCCGGGCCAGCTCCGCCCCGATCCCGGCCGAGGCGCCGGTGACCACCACCACGTTGTCGCGGAACGCCGCCGGGTCGCCCATGGCTCGTCGGTTCAGGGGGATGCGCGGGGCACGGCCGGCCCCGCCCTGGAGGATAGCTCGCTACGCGTCCGCCCGCACGGCGATCATGGGATCGACGCGCGTGGCGCGGCGCGCCGGGAGGTACGTCGCCAGGAGCGCCACCGCCGCCAGCAGCGCCGACACGGCGGCGTAGGACAGCGGGTCCATGGAGCGGACGCCGAACAGCAGCGTGGACATCACCCGGGTGAGCGCCAGCGCCGCGCCGATGCCCAGCCCGATGCCGACCGCCGTCAGCCGGAGCCCGTGGCGCAGGAACATCTTCCGCACCTGGCCGATCTGCGCGCCCAGGGCCATGCGGATGCCGATCTCGCGGGTCCGCTGCGCCGCCACGTAGGCGACCACGCCGTAGATCCCCACGGCGCTGAGCAGCAGGGCGACGCCCGCGGCGATGGCGAGCATCACCATGGCGAAGGCGGTCCGGGCCATGGAGCGCGCCTGGATCTCGTCCAGCGTCTGCACGGCCGCCAGGGGCAGCCGGGGATCCACCGACCAGACGGCCTGCCGGAGCTCGCCCAGGAATCCCGGCGCGGCCACCCGGTCCGACCGCACGGCGTAGGACAGGGTGCGCCGCGGGTAGACGTCGTTCAGCAGCGGCCAGTACACGATCGGCGTGGGCGCGTGGTTCAGCCCGTCGTCGCGCTCCTCGCCCACCACGCCCACGATCTCGTACCACCGCCCCCCCTCCCCTCCCGTGCCCCGCACGCGCCGGCCCAGCGCCCGCGCCGGCTCGCCCCAGTACTCCCGCGCCAGGGTCTCGGACACGACCGCCACGGGGCGGGCCCCGTGGACCTCGTCCCAGGTGACGGAGCGGCCCGCGACCACGGGGTTGCCCATGGTCTCGAAGAATCCCGGGGCGAAGCTCTTGAAGCGCCGCAGCGGCGGAAGGACGCCCTCGGCCACGGGGAAGTCCTCCACGTACAGGGGGTTGGTGTTGTCCTCCCCGTCCATGGTGATGGACGAGGCGACCCCCACCGACCGGACGCCCGGCACCTGCGCCAGCCGCTCGGCGACCCTCTGGTGCGCGCGCGCCGCCTGCGCGGAATCCTCGACCAGGCTCGCCGGCACGGCGAGCCGGAACGTCTGCACCTGCTCCGGGCGGGCAAAGCCGGGGTGGACCTGCCGCATGGCGACAAAGGTGCGGATCATCAGCCCCGAGGCGACCATCAGCATCAGCGCCAGCGCGACCTGGAGCACCACCAGCGCGTTACGCGCGCGGTGCCGCGCGGGGCCGTCGCTCGCGGAGCGGCCGCCCTCCCGGAGCGCGGCGACGTTGGGAGCCCCGAACCGCAGCACGGTGAACAGGCCGAAGAGGGCGCCGCTCAGCACCGAGACGGCGAGCGTGAAGAGCAGCACCGCGGGGTCGATGGCGATCTCCTCCACGCGCGGGAGCTCGGCGGGGGCGATCCTGCGCAGCAGGCCCAGGGCCGCCTGCGCGAGCACCAGGCCCAGCGCGCCGCCGCAGACCGCCAGCAGGATGCTCTCGGACAGCAGGGCCCGCGCGATCCGGCCGCGGCTCGCGCCCAGCGCGGCGCGCATGGAGAGCTCCTGCTGGCGTCCCTCCGCGCGGATCAGGAACAGCCCCGCCACGTTGCCGCAGGCGATCAGCAGCACCACGCCGACGGCGGCCAGGAGGATCCACAGGACCTGGCCGACGTCCCCGATCACGTCGTCGGCCAGCGGGCGCACGTAGGGCCGCAGCTGCAGGACGTCGAACTCCGGGGGCAGCAGGGGGATCATCCGCCCCACGTCGGCGCTCGCCTGCGGGAGCGTGACGCCCGGCTTCAGGCGGGCCAGGACCTGGAAGTCGAACTCGACGCCGTCGGCCTGCGCGCGGTCGAGGGCCATGGGGAGCAGCACGGCGGGATCCTCGTCCAGGAACCGGAAGGACGCCGGGAGCACGCCGACGACCTGGGTGGGCACGCCGTCGACCTGGAGCACCTGCCCCACGACGCTCCGGTCGCCGCCGAAGCGGCGCTGCCAGAAGCCGTGCGTCAGTATGGCCTGCGGCGGGCTGCCCGGCGCGTCGTCCTCCGCCCGGAAGAGCCGGCCGGCCAGGGGCTGCACGCGCAGGAGCGGCAGGGTGGAGTGGCTCACGGTGAGCACCTCCACCTGCTCCGGGTCGCCGCCTCCCGTGATCGAGGCCTCGTTCGCCTCCCAGGCGCCCAGCGCCTCGAACGCCCGCTGGTTGTCCAGGTAGGTGAACCAGGTGGCGGGGCCCTGGTTGACCTCGTCCAGGTCGAGGGCCGGCGCGCGGTGCAGCAGGCTCACCAGCCGGTCGGGCTCCTGGAAGGGGAGCGGCTTCAGCAGCACCCCGTAGACCACGCTGAAGACCGCCGTGCTGGCGCCGATCCCCAGCGCCAGCGTGAGCACGGTGGCCGCCGCGAAGCCGGCGTGCTTGGAGCACATGCGCGCGGCGAAGCGCAGGTCGGCGAGCAGCTCCTCCAGCACCCGCACCCCCCGCGCGTCCCGCCCCTCCTCTCGGAAGCCCTCCACCCGCCCGAAGTCCCGCATCGCCTGGCGCCGCGCCTCCTCCGGGGAGAGCCCGCGCGTGCGGACCAGCTCCTCGGCCTCCATCTCCACGTGGAACCTCATCTCCTCGTCCATCTCCCGGTCCATCTCCTCCTTGCGCGCCAGAGCGCGGATCCGCCGCCGCAGACGGTTGAGCCAAGCCATCGGTCGGTACCCGGTTCAGGTTGCCTGGAGGATGTGCTCGACGGCCCCGGCGAAGAGCTTCCAGTTCGCCCTTTCCTCCGCGAACCGGCGCTTCCCCTCGGGCGTGAGCGAGTAGAACTTGGCCCGCCGCCCCTCGGGGCTGGTGCCCCACTCGGCCGCGATCCAGCCGCGCTCCTCCAGCCGGTACAGCGCCGGGTACAGGGACCCCTGGCCCACTTCCAGGACGTCCTCGGAGAGCTGGCGGATCCGCTTGGAGATGCCCCACCCGTGCAGGGGCTGGAGGAGGAGGGTCTTCAGGATGAGGAGGTCCAGGGTGCCCTGGAGCAGGTCGGCCTTGTCAGCCATGGGATCGGCGGTGGGGGGAGGGATACTCTGACAATCGACAACAGGATCGCACGCCTGTTGTCGGATGTCAAGGCATGCGATCCGTGACACACGAAAGGGGCGCGGCCCGTCCCGAGGGCAGGCCGCGCCCGTCTTCAGCTGCACGTTGTCGGAAAGCCGGTCCCGCGGCACACGGGTGGGACCGATCCTGGTCGGCGGGGCGGAAGCCCGCCGTCACCGGGTGAGCGGCGACCAGCCCATCCCGTCCGGCCCGGCGCCCGGCCGGATCCGCCCCACCACGCGCCGCTCGCGCAGGTCCACCGCGGCCACCTCGTCGCCCTGCATCATCGCCACGTACGCCATGGCGCCGTCCGGGGAGATCAGCACGCCCACCGGCATGGGGTTGGAAGCGGGGTCCTGGGCGGTGGGGATCACGGCCAGCTCGCGGCGGGTGGCCGCGTCGAAGATGCGCAGCTCGCCCGACATGGCGTTGGAGACCAGCGCCGTGCGCCCGTCCGGCGTCAGCTTGACGCGGATGGGCATGCGCGCCGAGGGGAAGGTGTCCAGCGGCTGGAGCGTGGCGGCGTCCAGCACCATGACGTTGTCGGCCGCGCGGTTGGTGACCCACACGCGCGCGCCGTCGGGGGACACGTCGATCCCCTCCGCCCCGGCGCCGGTGGGGATGGTGCGCAGGTGCTCGCCGGTCGCCACGTCCAGCGCCGACACGCTCCCCGAGCCGATGTTGCTGGTGAAGATGCGCCGGCCGTCCAGCGCCAGCGCCAGCATGTGCGAGCCCTGCTGCCCGGTGGGGATCGCCCGCTCCACCCGCCCGGCGGCCACGTCCACCAGCAGCACCGCGCGGCTGGTCTCCGAGGTGACGGCCACGCGCCGCCCGTCCGGGAGCCAGGCGATGCCGTGGGGGCGGCGGTGCTCCCCCAGGTCGATGGTCCGGACGGCGCGGCGGCCGGCCAGGTCCAGCACCGTGAGGGTGCGCCCGGCGGCCTGGCCGCCGTAGTCCGCCACCACGGCGGTGCGCCCGTCCGCCGACACCGCCACCTCGTGCGGCCCGTCCCCCGTGGGGAGCGTGGCGTACACCTCGCCGGAGGCCAGGTCCACCAGCGCGGCGCTGGCGCCCCCCTTGTTGAGCACCACCAGCGTCCCCGTGCCCAGCCCTCGCCGCGGCGCGGGGTCGGCCGCGGGCGACGCGGACGCGGTCGCCGGAGCGGGCGGGGTCTGCTCGCGTGCGTCGGACGGGGGGGACTGCGAGGCCGGGGCGCAGGCGGCCAGGACGCCCGCCAGCAGGACGAGGGGGTGGAGCATGCGCGACTCCGGGGTGCGCGGTGGCGAGGGGCGGGCGGACCGGGCCGCCTCCCGTATGCTACGCGCGGCGGCGGGCGCGATCAATCTTGTCCCCGCAGCTTCTTCCGCGCGGTGCTCTTTTCCACGGCGACGGCGGCCGCGAGCTGCGCGGCCGGGACGAGGAGCGCCGTGGCGGGCACGGCATCGCCCATCCCGGCGGCGACCAGGAGCGCGCCCACGCCGACGAGGGCCGTCGCGGCCACGCCGCTCCCGTAACTGCCGCGGCCACGGTTCGCCAGGTGGACCCCGAGCGGGAGCATCGTCACCTCGCCGACGACCCCGCCCAGGAGCACCCCGCGGAAGCCGCACCACTCCTCGCCCGCGCAGCCGGTGAGCCCCGTCTCGACGACGTACCCGAGCAGCGCCCCGCCCAAGAGCCCGGCGGCGCCGCCCGCGAGCCCGGCGAACGCCATCCCGGCGCCGTCCGTGCGGGGCCCGCTCTGCGGGAGGGCGGGCTGGTAGGCGGCCGGCGCGAGGGCGGTCACGGGGACCCTGAGCGCCGAGAGCGGCGGCGCGGCCCGCTGCGCGCTCGCGGGGGAGGCGGCCGCGAGGGCGAGAAGGGCGGCGGCGAGGAGCGGGCGGAGCGTGATCGGCGGCATCGGGGAGCTCGTGAGGGGGCGGGACGCGGACACGCCCTTGCGGGGCGGGTTCGCGCGGCCTAAAGTATACAGTGTAGCGACGACTTCGGTATACGGAATGAACAGGGCGGCGACCCGCCCAAGCGCCCGCTCCTGGAGCGGGTGCGAGCTTTCATCGCCGTGTACGTCCGCAACACCTCCCTGCGCTACGTGGCCGAACAGCGGCTCGACGAGCCGCTGGCGCACGGCACCATCGACAAGTTCATCCGCGGCTCCGCGCCCAGCGAGAAGACGAAGCAGCTCCTCCGCAAGCTGTACGTGGAGGAGCACCTCCGGGACCTCCCCACCGACCCGGTGCCCGAGGTCGCGGCGCTCTACCTGATCCACCTCCTCGACCGCATCCCGGGCGGGCACCGCCGCGCCGCGTACGAGCGCCTGGTGCGCTGCCTGCGGCACGTGCACATCGAGTCCGGCGCCGACGTCCCGCCCTGGGCGGAGCGGCTGGCCGGGCTCTACGAGGAGGACGGTCCCCCGCCCTCCCTGCCGCCGCGCCCGGCCCCGCCGCCTCGCCCGCGCGACCCGGACGCGCCCCCTCCCGAGTATCCCCGCAAGCGCGGCAAGAAAAAGAAGAAGCCCTGACCGGCCGGCGCCGACCGGGGCGGCTCAGCGGCGCGCGCGGATGCGGACGGTGCGCTCCAGCTCGTCGCGCGCCTGGAGCACCTTGCGCTTCACGTCCACCGGGAGCTCGGGGTGCGCGGCCAGGTAGGCGTCCAGCGTCTCCAGCGCGGCGGCGTCCGTCTGCCCGCCCAGGAAGGCGCCGATCCAGCGGGGGAGGAAGAAGATGCGCCGGTTGTCGCGCAGCCACACCAGCTCCTCCAGCGCGGGACGCAGGTGCGGCAGGGTGAGGCGGGCGTGCGCCGGGTCGTTGAAGCTCCCCAGCGAGGCGGTCGCCCACTCCTCGTTGAGCGACGGGTCGCGCAGGTAGCGCTCGAAGTACCTGGCCTTGGCCGCGGAGTCCGGCCGCGCCGCCCCCGCGACGAAGGCCCGGCGCGCCGCCTCGGGGGTGGTGTCGCGCGCGGTCTCGGCGGCGTACAGCGAGTCGGCGGCGGGGTCGCCGGCGGCCAGCAGCTGCGTCACCGCGGCCCAGCGGCTGGGCGCGCGCAGCGGCTCCCCGGCGAAGCGCCGCGTCCCCGCCAGGTACTCGCGCAGCACGGCGCGCGCGGCCGGCGTGCGGGCCATGGCCAGGTACGCGTCCAGCGACGCCTTGCGCAGCCCGTACGAGAGCGAGTCGTCGCCGGCGCGGGCCAGGAGCAGCGCCTCCCAGCGGGGGAGCAGCGGCGCCGCCCGCTCCTCGGGGAGGTAGCGGGAGAGCGCGGTGGAGGCGCGGCCCAGCAGCGCGGCGGCGATCTGCTCGTCGCGCTCCTGGGGCAGCTCGCGCAGGGTGAGCGACACGTACTCGGCGGGGTCCATGCGCGCCTCGCGCACCAGGTCCCAGAGCGCCCCCCAGAGCATGGCCCGCAGCAGCCCGTCGCGGGTCTCGCCCACGTGCCGGGCCATGTGCGCGGCGCTCCGCGCGTCAGGGAGGAAGAGCCCGTAGCCGTAGTCCCCCTCGTTCGCCCACACCCAGTCCGGCGCCGGGAGCCCCGCGGCCTCCGCCACCTCCGTGGTCGCCCCGGCGAAGGCCATGGTCAGCACGGTGTCCGGCCGGTCGCGGTACCCCAGCCTCACCCGCACCCGCCCCGGCCACCACCCGCCCGGGTCGCCCGGCAGCTCGCGCGCGGGCCGCTGCACCAGCGCCAGCCGGCGGATGCGCCCGCCCTCCTCCTCCAGCGCGGTCTCCACCACCGGCATCCCCGCCCGCAGGATGTACTGCTCCCCGAAGGCGTCTAGCGACTGCCCCGACGCCTCCTCCACCGCGTCCAGCAGCTCGCGCCAGCCGGCGTTGCCGTAGGCGTGGCGCCGCAGGAAGACGCGCAGCCCCTCGCGGAAGGCCTGCTCGCCCACCAGGAACTCCAGCTGCTTGAGGATGGAGGGGGCCTTGTTGTAGACGATGGGGCCGTAGTTGCCTTTTGCCAGGTCCAGGTTGGCCAGCTCCTGCCAGACCGGGACGGTGCCCTCGGTGACGTCCGTGCCGTACGCCAGCGGCTTGTTGCGCAGGTAGAACGTCTTCCACGCCTCCGAGCCGGGGTCCAGCTCGTCCTGCATCTTGGCCGCCATGTAGGTGGAGAACCCCTCCTTGAGCCACAGGTCGTCGAACCAGCGCATGGTCACCAGGTCGCCGAACCACTGGTGCGCCACCTCGTGGTACGTCGTGGCCTTGCGGGACAGCCGCTCGTTCAGCGTGGGCGCCTCCCGGAAGACGAAGGAGTTCTCGTTGTAGAACACCGCCCCCACGTGCTCCATCCCGCCGAAGGGGAAGGCGGGGGCCAGGAGCATGTCGTACTTGGCGAAGGGGAACGGCACCGCGAAGTAGCGCTCCAGCCAGGCCAGCGCGTCGCGGTTGCTCTTCATCAGCGTGTCGGTGTCCACCTCGCGCGCCAGCGAGCGCCGGGCGTACAGGCTGATGGGCCGCCCGCCCGCGTCGGACTCCCAGCGCCGCCACGGCCCCGCCGCGAAGGCGGCCAGATAGGTGGAGATGGGCTCGGTCTCAGCGAAGCTCCAGCGCACCGCGCTCCCCTCCGGCGCGCGCGACTGCTCGGGCCCGTTGGCGAGCACGCTCCATCCCTGCGGGGCGACGATCTCCACCCGGAAGCGGCCCTTGAGGTCGGGCTGGTCGAAGGCGGGGAAGAGCTGGTTGGCGTCGGCGGGGACGAGCAGTGTGTACAGGTAGCGCGAGCCGTCGGTGGCGTCCTCAAAGCGGATCACGCTGGCGCCCACCGGCGCGATCCGCGCGGCGAAGCGGAAGCCCACGGTGTTGGCGCCCGCGCGCAGGTGGCGGGCGGGGATGCGGACGTGCCCCCCGGCCCACGCGTGGTCCGTGAGGGTGGCGCCGTTGGCGGCGACGCTGTCCAGCACCGGCCCGCGGAAGTCCACCACCAGGTCGCCCGCGCCGGGCTTCCGCTGGAACGACAGCGTGACACGGCCGCGCGCGGTGTCGCGGAGGGTGACGTCCAGCTCCAGGGCGTACCTCACGTCCGAGAGGGTGCGCGCGCGCTCCTGCGCCAGCTCCCGCGAGACGCCCGGCCGCATGAACGCGCCCGCGTCCGGGCCTCCGCCGCGGCCCGCGTGGGCGCAGCCGGCGAGGGCGGCCAGGATGCAGATGATCGATGCCGTTCGAATGGGATTTGCCCTCTGCGTAAAATTTGCGTAGATTCTACACCGACGATTACTTCGCATCCGAGCAACGGAGGAACCGATGTCCAAAGTTCGCCTCAGCCTCGACGTGTCCCCCGAACTGAACGAGGTTCTGGAGCGCCTCGCCGACGCCACGCACGGCAGCAAGAGCGACGTCCTGCGGAAGGCCATCGCCCTGATGGAGGTCGCGGTGGAGGCCAAGGAGAAGGGCAAGAAGCTTGGCATTGTGGAGAGAGGCCAGACAGTGTCTACGGAGATCGTGGGGATCTGACCCGGTTTCATGAGCACGATCGATCTCAACCAGCAGATCCAGGGTCATCACCTGGACCTGAAGATCACACCGACAGAGACCTCCAAGGAAGAGGAATCGCGCCTCCGGCGCGAGGAGGCCCAGTCCGCGCACGACCGCTGGAAGAGCACCATCGCCTTCGCCGCGCTGGTGCTCGCCGCTTTCGGCATCGCAGGCATCGCCGCCTACATGCTCCTCGGCCAAAACTCGTCGGCCGACGACAAGAAGTGGGGGGCTTCCATACTCACCGCCCTGTTCACGGGCGCCGTCGGCTACATGACCGGACAGAAAGCCGGGCAGGCAGCGAAGTGACGTCCACGTCGCCGCAGGAGCCGTACTCCCCCACGGCGGAACGGCCGGACCGTCTCGGTCCGGTGTGAGGAGCCCCCCGGTGCCGCGGTCCTAGCCGTGGCCCCATCAGTCAGCCTGGCAGCTCGGTTCGGGGACCGGGTAGCCCTCAAGGCGCAGCCCCTCGATGTGGAACTCGGTTGCTTTGTACATCTTGGCCTCGGTCTCCGCGGCGGATGAGAAGCATACACCCGCAGGCTGCCGGATGGAACCGCAGCCCCATCCGATCTGCCCGTGGGTCACACCACGCGGGTGCTAGAGACTGGCGACCATCGTCTCGAAGCGGTACTGGTTCAAGAGGGACTGATTCTTCCTCGAAACGTTGATTCCCCACTCTGGCTCGCTCTGCTTGCCTCGATAGTCGCGATTTACGAGCAGGGCGTTCGGAGTCACCCATGCGGTCATCCGAACGAGGTGCAGTTCTGGCTCGCGATCCTGATGGAGAACAACCACGGCAACGAGCCGGTTGGGTAAAATTGCAGTCTTCGCTTCAGGAACGAAGACGTAGTTGCAGCCGCGAATGGACTTGGCCTGTACCTCGTAGAATTGCCCCGTGCTGTTGCGGACGACGAAGTCGATTCCGCGGTCGTCCACCTCGGATGGTGAAGACCTCAAAGCCATACAGCGCAAACTCCATCTTCACGAAGTACTCGGCATAGCGACCCACCCGTAACGGGCTCAGACGCGACCAGTCGTTCCGATTCATTTCTCTCAGGCCCCGGATCACTCCGGCGCGATCGGCGGCACGTCCTGGCAGAGGATGGGGATCCCCCGCGCCTGGATCGGCGCCGCGAGCGCGTCCAGCTTCGCGGCATCCCCCAGCGTGAACAGGTGCAGGCGGAGGACCAGGCGCGACAGGCCGGCGGTGGACTTCATCCCCGCCGCCTCGGCACGCGCCGCGTGGGTGGGCGCGAGGGTGGCGACCCGCAGCATGCTCTCCAGCAGGTGCCGCAGCATGCAGTGGTAGCAGGGCACGGCCTCCAGCGCGGCCAGCTCCGCACGCAGCGCCGCCGCGACGCCCGCGAAGCCGCCCGTCTTGAGGGCGGCGGCGAGCGCGCGGCGGATGCGCCGGGCGTCCACGGGCCGGAAGGCGGAGAGCGGCAGCGGCGGCTCGGCGGAGCGCTCGCGGAACAGCGGCGTCCCCGCCATGGGGACGAAGTCGTCCGCCACCACCCCGATCCCCCGGGCGTTGAACGGCCGCGCCCGCCGGTCCACCCAGCGCGCCAGGGGGAGCGCCAGTCTCTCGTAGCGGACCAGCCGCCGCGAGATCCGCTCCGACTCGCCGGCCGTGAGGCGCGAGTACAGCGGCATCCGCTCCCGGTTGACGTGGAGCGCCTCCTCCAGGTGCCCGGCGAAGCTCACCGCCCGCCCGCTCCCGCCGCAGCGTGCTCCGGCATCTCCGCGCCCCCGCGCCGCCGCCGCACCCCGGTGAGCACCGGCACCAGCAGCACGGCCGCGATCACGGCCGCGGCGCCCAGGATGGCCCCCTCGCCCGGATCGGGCATCCCCGCGGCGGCCGCGGCCGCGCGCAGCACGCCCGAGACGCCCAGCACCAGCGTCACCGCCACGGTGATCCCCATGAAGGTGTTGGAGAGCGGGCCGTTGATCCCCCGCGCGCCCATCACCGCGCGGTCGTTGACCACCAGCAGCAGGAAGACCGCCGCGAAGGGGAGCACCACGCCGTTGAGCGCCTGCGCCAGGATGATCGCCGGGATGGGCCGCACCCCCGCCACCCCGAAGCCCACCCCCACCAGCAGCACCCCCAGCCACACCGCCCGGAAGCGCGCGCCCCGGTCGCCCCAGCGTGGCGAGCCGTCGCCGTACAGGGCCCGCGCCGTGATCGCCGCCGCGAAGGGCGCCGTGATGGCCGAGGAGAAGCCCGCCGCGAACAGCCCCCAGGCGAAGAGCGGCCCCGCCCAGCTCCCCAGCCGCCCGGAGAGCGTGGCCGCCACCGCCTCGTACGAGAACTCCCCGGCGACGCCGGCGCCCACCACCACGATCCCCATGGAGATGATCCCGCCCAGCACCACCGCCACCGTGAGCCCGAAGCGGATCTCCGCCAGCGTCTGCCCGGCGGCGATCCCGGAGCCCAGGAACAGGTTGTAGGGGACCACGGTGGTCCCCACCAGCCCCAGCACCAGCAGCCCCGTCCCCGTCGGGAACGACGGCGCCAGCGCCCCGCGCAGCACCTCGCCCGCGGGCGGCGCCAGCAGGAACGCGGTCGCCAGGAAGGCGATCCCCATGAACGCCACGGTCATGCTGAGCAGCGTCGCCACCGTCCTGGGCGTGCCGATCCAGAGCACCCCCGCCGCCACCGCGCCGATCAGCAGCGGGACCAGCGCCGTGGAGATCCCCGTCCCCAGCCCCGCCCCGGCCGAGGCGCCCAGGATGTTGCCCGCCTCGAACGCCGCGTTCCCCAGCACCACGGCCCCCAGCACCAGGCCCAGCACCAGCACCCCCGACGCACCCCCGCCGAAGCGGTCGCGGATCGCCTCGCCCAGGTTGCGGCCGGAGACCACCGTGACGCGCGCGCTGGCCTCCTGGAGCACCACCGTCGCCACCGTGGAAAAGGCCAGCGCCCAGAGCAGCGCGTAGCCGTGCCGGGCCCCGGCCGAGGCGGCGGTGGTCACCGTCCCCGGGCCGATGAAGGCGGCAGGGATGATGGACCAGAACAGGATCTGCAGGATTCGCTTCACGGCTCGGTTCCCCCGCGCCCGGCGCGGAATGGTGGCTGCGCGCGGCGGAAGGCCGCCACTACCGTTACTTCTTCGTCTTCTTCGGCCCCCGGCCCCGGACGACCTGCAGCGGGGACTTCCCGCGATGCTCCGGGTGGGGCGTCCGCTCCCACTCCCGCTGCCGCCGGGCGAGCTCGCGGCGCACGGCGTCCGGCTCGCCGGTCCCCGCGCGGACCACCTCGTCGCGCCACAGCAGCCATCGGCGCTGGAGCTCGCCCCACAGCATGGCCTCCGCCGGTCCCATCGTGTCCCCCGCCTCCCCGCCGCCCAGCGGCTCCGGGATGAGAACGCGCTCCTCCAGGTCGTCGTACAGCTCCGCCCGCCAGTCCTGGACCTCCTCGTCCCACCAGAAGCCCCCGGGGAACTCGTCGTAGCGGGTCTCGAACGCTTCCCGGTCGCGCAGGACCGGGTCGGCCCAGGGGCAGGAGATTCCCTCCTCCTCCGCCAGGAAGGCGAAGAAGCGACGCAGTGACGTGGGCACGGCGAGCGCGCGGGTGCGGCCGTCCTGCACCTTGCGGGGGTACCAGTCGTACAGGAACAGCCGCAGGTCGTACTCGGTGACGGCGCGCACGGGGACGCCCGCCCCGCCGACGAGGAATTCCACGAACGCCGCCGCGTTGAGCGCGTGCTTCTCGGTCATGGTCCGGGACAGGCCCGAGCGCCCGAGCCACTCCTGGAAGCGGCCGAGGACGGCCTCCTCGCGGGCCACGAACTCGTCCACGGAGCCGGAGGCATCGAGCGCGGCGGCGGGGTCCGCGCCCGGGCCCTCCGGGCAGGCCGGCCAGAGCACCGGGGGCGCGACCCACAGGCTCTCCACGCGGGGAATCGACACCTGCATGCGCCGGAGCACCACGAGGCTCTCGTCCACCCACCCCGGCTCCGGGTCCGCGCCGGAGGCGGCGTACGCGGCGTAGCCCGCGACCGCCCGCAGGACGGCGACCAGGTCCGTCAGGTCCTCCGGGGCGAGCCCGGGACCCGCGAGGCTCAGCACGGTGAGGTGCGGATACGCGGCCGGCCCCGCCACCTCCCACCCCGCCTTTCGGACCTCGCGGACCATGGGCGGCGGCAGGGCGTCTCGGGCTTCGAAGCCGAGCGACAGCACGCGGCCGCCGAGCCCCGCGATGGCGTCCTCCGGGTCGTCCGCAACGAGCATCCCCAGGTAGTCGTCGACGTCCTGGTACAGGGCCAGCCCGCACTCCAGCCCCCCGCCCCCGAGCACGCACGCCGTCCACAGGCGCCCACCGGGAAGCTGCGCCTCCATCGGCTCGTCGTCGGAGAACACCTCCCAGGGCGCGGCCCGGTAGAACGCCGCTGCGGCGCGGAAGAGCTCCGCGACCTGCGCGGCGGGGAGGCCCCACCCGGCCCAGGTCTCCGGCGAGACGACCGGGGGGAGCGCCGCCATCTCGGCCATGGCGCCGGGCAGCTCCTCGGCGGCGACGTCGAGGCCCGGCAGCACCTCCGCGGCCGACGCCTCCAGGCCGGACCGCGCGAGCGCAGCGGCGACGGCCGGCCCGCGGACCAGGACCCGGCCCGGAGGGTAGCCCGCCGTCCGCTCGGCCTCGCGGACGGCGCGGGCGATCTCGCGGGCCTCCTCCTCCGGCCCGGCCGGCGGCGTCGGGGCCACGTCGCCGAACAGAACCCTGTCCCCCTCCACCACCAGGAGAATGGAAGGGAGCACGGACACCTCCGGGGTGACCGGCAGGGGGACGGTCACGAATCCGGCCTGCCAGGCTCCGGGGCCGAAGCCGGGCAACCGGGGGATGGCGGCGGACGCCTCCTGCTGCTCCCGCCCCAGGCAGCAGCTCTTGTACTTCTTCCCGGACCCGCAGGGACAGGGATCGTTGCGTCCGGTCTTCATGGCCGTCCTCCGGCAGGGGTGCGTCGGGGCGCCGCAGATCGTGGACAAAGTGCACACCCGCGCCCGTTCAGACAATCGGCAGAGGCATGCCCCACCCCCCGCCCCCCGGCGTCTCCAGCACCAGCCGGTCGCCCGGCCCCATCTCGCACCCGTCCACCGACCCCAGCTCCAGGGTCTCGCCCGTGGCGCGCACCACGCGCTGCCGCCCGGGCGCGCCCGGCGCTCCGCCGTCCACCCCGTACGGCCCCTCCGCGCGGTGCTGGGTGAGCACCGAGAGCGACACCGGCTCCAGGAACTCCAGCTCCCGCACGGCGCCGTCGCCGCCGCGCCAGCGGCCGGCGCCGCCGGAGCCGCGCCGCACGGCGAAGCGCTCCACGCGCACCGGGAAGCGGTGCTCCACCACCTCCGGGTCGGTGATGCGGGTGTTGGTCATGTGCGAGTGCACCGCGCCCGCCCCGTCCCACCCCGGCCCCGCGCCCGTGCCGCCGCACACCGTCTCGTAGTAGCCGAAGCGCGCGCTCCCCCAGAGCACGTTGTTCATGGTCCCCTGGCTGCACGCCGCCAGCCGGAGCGCCTTGATCAGGGTGTCGGTGAGGCGCTGGCTCACCTCGGTGTTGCCGCCCACCACCGCCGGCCCGCGCGCCGGGTCCTCCGGCCACTCCGGGTGCAGCATCCCGCGGGGGACGTGCAGCTCCACGGCGCGCAGCAGCCCCTCGTTGAGCGGCAGAGGCTCATCCACCAGCAGGCGGAGGACGTAGAGGACCACGCTGCGGACGATGGCCGGCGTGGCGTTCAGGTTCCCCGGGTGGACCGGCCCCGTCCCCGCGAAGTCCACCCGCGCCGCGTCCCCCGCCACCTCCACCTGCACCCGCAGCGGCGCGCCGTCGTCCAGCCGCTCCTCCGCCTCGTACGCGCCGTCCGGGATCCGCCCCAGCGCCTCGCGCACCCGCGCCTCCGCCCGCGCCTGGAGCCCGTCCATGTAGCGGGCGACCGCGTCCGCGCCGTGCTCCGCGGCCAGCGCGCGCAGCAGTTCCGCCCCGCGGTGGTTGGCCGCCACCGCCGCCGCCAGGTCCGCCAGGTTCTCCTCCACCGCGCGCGAGGGGTACGGACCCGACGACAGCAGGCGCCGCACCTCCTCCCAGCGCGCCTCCCCGCGCCTCACCAGGTGCGTGGGGCGGACGACCACTCCCTCCTCCGCCAGCGTGGTGGCGCCGGGCGGCATGGAGCCGGGGCGCGACCCGCCGATCTCCGCGTGGTGCGCGCGGCTGGCGACGTACCCCAGCAGCCGCCCCGCGTCGTCGTGCACCGGGGTGATGGTCGTCACGTCCGGCAGGTGCGACCCGCCGAACCCCGGGTGGTTGGTGACCACCACGTCCCCCGGCTCCATGGCGATCGCCTCCCGCACCGTCCGCACGCACAATCCCAGCGCCCCCAGGTGTACGGGGATGTGCGGCGCGTTCACCACCAGCTCGCCCGCGGAGTCGAGGAGCGCGCAGGAGAAGTCCAGCCGCTCCTTGACGTTCACCGAGAGCGCCGTCCTGCGCAGCTGCTCCCCCATCTCCCCGACGAGAGCCCGGAACCGATGCGTGAACAGCTCCAGCCGGACGGCCTCCGGAGTGCGTGAGTGCGAAAGTGCGGAAGTGCGGGAATGCGACGGCTCGCGCTGTTCCACTTTCGCACTTTCGCACCTCGCACTTTCGCACTGCCGTACCACCAGCCCTCCCGCCCCGTCGATCTCCGCGTCCCACCCGTCCTCCACCACCGTGGCGCTGTGCCGCTCCACCACCAGCGCGGGGCCGGCGATGCGGGCGCCGGGGCGGAGGCCCGCGCGGTCGAACACCGGCGCGTCGCGCCAGGCGCCGCCCAGCCAGGCGCGGGTGCGGCCGTCCGGCTCGGGCGTGTAAACGGCGGGCGCGGGGACGGGCTCCGCCTCCGCGGGGCGGGTGGAGGCCACCACGCGCAGCGACTCCAGCTCCACGGGGCGGCGCTCGGGGCGGTGGCCGTAGAGGGCGGCGTAGCGCTCCTCGAAGGCGCCGCGGAGGTCGGTGCCGGGCGCCCACTCCACCGCGAGCGCCGAGTCCTGCCCGGTGTAGCGCAGCCCCGCGATGCGGCGGCGGACCACCACCTCCTCCGGGGGGACGCCCTCGCGGGCCACGGCGGCGGCGGCCTCGGCGGCCATGGCCTCCATCCACCCGGCGACGGCGGGCCCGGCCTCCTCCAGCGGGCGCAGCACCTGCCTCTCGGCGAAGCGCTCCAGCGGCGCGTGGCCGATCCCCAGCGCGCTGAGCAGCCCCGCGTCCGGCGGCACCAGCACCGTGCGGATCCCCAGGCGCGCCGCGACGCCGCAGGCGTGCTGCCCCCCCGCCCCGCCGAACGCCACCAGCGCGTGCTCCGCCGGGTCGTAGCCGCGCCGCTGGGAGATGCCGCGGATGGCGTCGGCCATGCGCTCGTCGGCGATCTCCAGGAAGCCGGCCAGCAGCGGCTCGCGCCCGGCGTCCTCGCCGGTGCGCTCGCGCAGCGCGCGGCGCAGCGCCTCCAGCGCGGCCTCGGCGGGGGCGGGGTCCACCGGGATGCCGAAGCGCGCCGGGTCCAGCCGCCCCAGCAGCAGGTTGACGTCGGTGACGGTGAGGGGGCCGCCCGCGCCGTAGCACGCCGGCCCCGGCGAGGCGCCCGCGCTCTCCGGGCCCACCCGCAGCCCCTGCGCGTCCGAGGCGCACACCGAGCCGCCCCCGGCCGCCACGCTCTCGATGGCGAGCGCGGGCGCCACCAGGTGCGCCCCGCCCACCTCGTGCTCCCACGCGTACTCGAAGTCGCCGGCCCAGCGCGCCACGTCGGTGCTGGTGCCGCCCATGTCGAAGGCGATCACCCGCCCGAACCCGGAGCGGCGCCCCGCCAGCGCCGCGCCCGCCACGCCGCCCGCCGGGCCGCTGAGCAGCGAGTCCTTGGGGCGGAAGTCCTCGGGGCGCGCCAGCCCGCCGGCGCTGGTCATCACGTGCAGCCGCCCCCCGCCCAGCGCGTCCCGCACCCCGCGGAGGTAGCCGTGCAGCACGGGACCCAGGCAGGCGTCCACCACGGCCGTCTGGGCGCGGGGGAGCAGGCGGATGAACGGGGCCAGGTCGGACGAGCAGGAGACCGAGTCGAAGCCGGCGCGGAGGAGGAGGTCGCGCACCGCGTGCTCGTGCGCGGGGTCGCGGAAGGCGTGCATCAGCGCCACCGCGGCCACCCGCACCCCGGCGCGCGCGAGCCGCTCCGCCGCCGGGGCGAGCGCGTCCGCGTCCAGCGGGCGGAGCACCGTGCCGTCGGCCGCCAGGCGCTCCGGCACCTCCACGACCTCCGCGTACAGCGGCGCGGGCTTCTCCACGCGCAGGGCGAAGAGGTCCGGCCGCTGCTGCGTGCCGATCTCCAGCAGGTCGCCGAAGCCGGCGGTGATGAACAGCGCCGTGGGCGCGCCGCGGCGCTCCAGCAGGGCGTTGGTCCCCCGCGTGGTGGCCAGCCGCATGGCGAGCGGCGGGAGCGGCGCCCCCGCGGGCGTCCCCGTCACCAGGCGCGCCGCCAGCACCGGCGCCTCCTCCGGCGAGCGGACCTCGAACGCCGCGCCGGGCGCGGGGAGCGCGGGGAGCGGCGCCGCCAGCCGCACGACGCCCTCCGCGGGGTCGTAGTCCTCCACCGGCACGGCGCCGCCCGCCCCCAGCACCCGGAAGGCGAAGCCGCGCGCCACCCCCGCCGGCGCGCCCCAGTCCTCGCGCACCCGCACCCGCCGCGGGTCCGGCGCCTCCACCACCACCCCGCGGAGCGCGCTGCTGCTCAGCACCTTGGCGCGGCGGAGCCTTCCCTCCGGGTCGCGGGCCAGGCAGTCGGTGAAGGTGCCGCCGGTGTCGATCCAGACCTGCCAGGGGAGGGGCATGAAGCGAGTGCGAGAGTGCGGAAGTGCGGGAGTGCGAGCGTGACCCGGGGCCGGCGAGGATATTAGACGCGAGGGGGACCTGGCGCAAAACAAGGCGCGCCGAGCCCGGGGAGCGGGTCCGGCGCGGCGGCTTCAGAAGATGCGGCGGAGCAGGTAGAGGAGCAGGCCGACGACGGCGGAGACCAGCAGCGTGGAGGTGAGCGGGAAGTAGACGCGCGCGTTGTCCCCCTCCCAGCGGAAGTCCCCCGGGAGCCGCCCGAACCAGCCCAGGGCCCCGCTCATGACGAGCAGGCCCACGACCACGGCGAGCACGCCCGCCGCGACGATCAGCAGGCCGACGGTGCGCGAGTCCATGCGGGCATCTCCAAAAGAAAATCCCGCGCCGGACCCGGGAGAACCGGGTCCGGCGCGGGGTGTCGGCCGGTGGCGCCTACGGGTTTTCCGAGGGCGGCGTGACTTCCACGTCCGGCGTGATGACGGTCTGCGTGTCCGTGGTCACGTCCACGTCGGCGGCGTCCACGTCGTACTTGGGCAGCTGGCCGCCCTCCACGTCCACGTCGGGCGCCTCGCCCTCCTGCGTCTGCTCGGCCGTGCACCCGCCGATCACCAGCCCCGCGGCGAGCACGGGAACCCAGAAAAGCCTCTTGGCGCGCATTCGTCTCTCCTCGCTCGATTGGTCCTTGAACGTACCCCGGACGGGCAGCAGTGCAACAGGTGTGCCCGGCCTGATCCCCTGCTGCGCCCCGGCCCGCGGCGGTTGCCCGCGTCCCGCGCGGGGCCTACGTTCCAGGGGCGCCGCGCCGGGCGGCCCTCCGCCGGCCCGGCCCCGACCGCACCCGAAGCCGCACCCCATGAGCAGCGACCTTCCCCCGCCCCCTCCCGTCGCGCTGGACAAGACGCGGGAGCGCGTCATCACGGAGCTGTGCGAGCACTACGCGCACGACGCCCTGGACGACCGCCAGTTCGAGGACCGGCTGGACCGCGCGCACGCCGCCCGGTCGCTCCAGGAGCTGGAGGCGCTGGTGGCCGACCTGCCCGCGCTGCAGGCGGCGAATTCGCCCGCCGCGCTCTCCGCCCCGGTGGGCGAGGTGCGCGACAAGCAGACGCTGGTGGCGGTGATGGGCGGCGTCTCCCGCAAGGGGAGCTGGGTGCCGGCCCGCAAGCTCCACGTCTTCGCCATCATGGGCGGGGTGGAGCTGGACTTCCGCGAGGCGCGCTTCGGCCCGGGGATCGTGGAGGTGGAGGTGTTCGCGATGATGGGCGGGGTGGAGGTCACCGTGCCGCCGGGGGTGCGGGTGGAGGTGGAGGGGATCGGGATCATGGGCGCCTTCGACGACAGCGAGAGTGCGCCGGGCCCCCTGGACGCCAACGCTCCCGTGGTCCGCATCGGCGGGTTCGCGCTGATGGGCGGGGTGTCGGTCTTCACCCGCTACCCCGGCGAGAGCCGTAGGGAGGCCAAGAAGCGGGTGCGGCTGGAGCGGCGCGAGATGAAGCACCTGAACCGCGGCATCCGCCGGCTGGACCGGGGCGACTGACGGGCGCGAAAATGGACGGCGTGGACGCGCGGCCCGCCCCTTGCCGTGCCCCCGCCCCCATGCGCGACCCCGACGCCCTCCGCGAAAAGGCCCTGCGGGTACACCGGCGGCTGTGCGCCGCCTACGGGTGCCCCATCCCCTTCTTCCACGAGCTGGACCCGCTCAGCGAGCTGGTGTCCTCGCTGCTCTCCCACCGCACGAAAAACCGCGACTCCGGCCGCGCCTTCCGCCGGTTGCGCGAGCGCTTCCCCACCTGGGAGGCCGTCCGCGACGCCCCGCCCGGCGAGGTGCAGGAGGCCGTGTCCCCCGCCACCTGGCCGGAGCAGAAGGCCCCGCGCATCCAGGCCGTGCTGCGCGAGATCACCGCGCGCCGCGGCGGCGGGCTGTCGCTGGACTTCCTGGCGGAGCTGCCGGTGCGCGAGGCCCGCGACTGGCTGGAGTCCATGCCCGGCGTGGGCCCCAAGACCAGCGCCGCCACGCTGCTCTTCAGCCGCCTGCGCCTCCCCGCCCTCCCCGTGGACAGCCACCACCACCGCGTGGCCGCCCGCCTGGGCCTGATCCCCGCGAGCGTGTCCGTGGGCCCCGCCCATGCCCTGCTGGAGGCCCAGCTCCCCCCGGAGTGGGACGCCCAGCAGGTGTACGACAACCACGAGGCGCTCATGCTCCACGGGCAGCGCTGCTGTTTTTTCCAGGGCCCCGAGTGCTGGCGCTGCCCGGTGCTGGACCTGTGCCCCTTCGGCCAGGCGCGCATGGCGAAGCTGGGGAGAGAGCCGGAGGCCCAGCCGGCGGACCAGGCGTAGCGGATGGACGGGATCGGCGGGAGGATCGGAAGGGAGAACGGACCCTATTCGGGTCGGGGCGCGTCGATGCTCTCCAGGATCAATCCGTAGCAGCGGGCGGCGGCCTGGACCTTCTGCGCCGGCGTCCGGGGCGGCCCCGGCTCCTGCCAGGAGCCCTGCGGACCCAGGCACGGCGGGTCGGGATCGTACCGCGGGGACCGGGAGCGCATGTCGCCGACCATGTACGCGCAGATCAGCGGGCCGCGCGTGAATGCGTCGTCCGCCAGCTCGTAGATCGCGCCCGGGTTGCTGATCTCCTGGTCGGTCCAGAACTCCTTCCACTCCAGCTCGAACGACACGTCGTGGATCCCGCCGAGGACCCCGTGCGCGGGAGCGATCCTCCCGGCGCGCAGCTCCCGGACGTGCCGTGCGTGCAGCTCGCAGAACCGCGCCTGGAACCCCTCGACCGGCGTGTGGGTGTAGTGCCGCGCCAGCTCCCGACGGATCCGCTCCGCGCGGGTCTCCAGCACTTCCGCCAGCTCGCCCGCCCGCTCCCTGACGAAGTCGAGCGTGGTGCGTGGGACGTCGTCGGCCGGGGATCGGGGCTGCTCGGGCATGGTTGCTTCGTGGGACGGAGGCCGGTCAGGGGGACGACGGAAGAATGGCAGCCGACCCCTCGCGCGCGAAAGCGGCAGGGGGGCCCCCCCCCCCCCGGCGGCGCGCCCCCCCCCCCCCCCCCCCCCCCCCCCCCGGGGCCCCCCGCTACCGGGGCGGGGCCCCCCCCCCCGGGGGGGCGGGCCCCCCCGCCCGGCCCTCACCCGGCTCGCTTGAGGCTCGCCACCCTCTCCCAATCCTGGGAGAGGGGGCAACTGCTGGAGATCGAGGTGGGGCAGGCAGTTGCGTGAGGGATTTCGGCCCGAAGGGGCGAGACCCGGCGGGGCTGTTTCCGCCGGGGCTCGACTCCGTTAGCGAGCGTTGTTTGCTCGCTTACGGAGCCGAAGCCCGACCCCGGCGCCAGCCGGGGGCACGCCCGAACCCAGCAGTTGAAATCCTTTTCAACTACGACCCCACGCACGGACTGATGCCGCGCGCGTCGCACTCCGCCGTCGGGTACGGGAAGAAGTTGAACACCTTGTCCCCCGGCCGCGACGCGTTGGTGGGATCCAGCTGGCGCAGCCGACCGAACCGGCGGTGGTCGATCCAGCGGTGCGCCCCCTCGAACATCAGCGAGTAGCGGCGCTCCTTGAGCAGCGCCGCGATGAAGGCGTCGTCGCTGGCCGGCTGCGCGATGGGCGCCAGGCTGCCCGAGTTCTGGCGGATGAAGTTGAGGTCCGCCGTGGCCCCCGGCCGGTCGCCCGTGAACCACCGGGCCTCGGAGCGGAGCAGGATCAGCTCCTCGTTGCGGACCAGCGGGATGGGCGACGCCTTCTGCCCCGACCCGTAGAACGGCCTGGTCAGGTACAGCGAGAAGCGCAGGTCGCTGCGGAGGTCCAGCAGGGCGGCGCTGAAGCCCGAGTCCACCTTGGCCAGGTAGCGGGCGTCGCGCTGCCCGCCGGGCTGCAGCTCGGCGTCGGTGCGCAGCCGCGGGTCGGCCACCGTCTTGCCGCTGGGGTCGCTGAGCGCGTTGGCCAGGTCGCCCGTCCCCGAGCTGAAGGCGTGGTAGGCGCCCCGGTTGAGCTGCGCCTTGTCCACCACGAGGAAGGAGCCGCCGAGCGCCGCGAGCACCGCCTGGTAGCCGGCGGCGCCGCGCCCGGTCTCGCTGGTGCGGTACGCCTCCAGCCGCGCCTTGATGGCGCGGTTCACCTGGGCGTAGGCGGCGGGGGTGTTGAAGCCGAACTGGCTGTACCCGCTCCCCATGGGGAAGGCGAAGCCGGCGCCCGCCCGGTCCAGGTGCGCCTTGCCCTCGTCCAGCAGCTTGGCGATCTCGGTGTACGCCGCCGCGCGCTCCACCAGCGGGGCCGGCTCGGTGGGGTCCGCGCTCACCGTCACCGGGATCTTCTCCCGGAACTGGAGCTGGTTGAGCAGGTCGTACGCCTTGACCGTCTTGGCGAAGCCGCGGATCCCCTCCCGCTCGGCGTCGCTGAAGCTGAGCCGCGGGTTGTCCAGCACCGAGAGCACGATCTCCGCGGCGCGCACGTTGGCGTACGGGATCGTCCAGTACACGCTCCCGGTGAAGTCCGAGGCGTCCGGGGTGCCGGCGACGAGCTGGCGCACGTACCGCGGCTCGTTGGGGTCGAAGTAGTACCCCTCGCGGCCCGGGTGGCCGCCCAGCAGCACCAGCCGGTCCATGTTCTGGCGGCTGGTGTGGATCAGCCCCACCACGGTGGCCGACACGGCGGCGTTGGTGGGGTTGTTCTGCAGGTCCTGGAGGCTCCCGTAGTTGTAGTCCGGGACCGTCAGGTCCTGGCCGCACCCGGCCAGGAGCAGGGCCCCCGCCAGGAGGGACGCGCGCGCGCCCCGCCCGCCGGGGCGGCGCGCCCCGCCGGCCCCCACCAGAAA
>JBFMFL010000359.1:0-6549 GCA_040752145.1 Gemmatimonadota bacterium | reverse complement strand
GCGGGGCCCCGGGGGCGGCGCGGGGGGGGGGCGGCGGCGCCCGCCGCGCCCCCCCCCCCCCCCCCCCCCCGCTACTCTGGGCTGGAGACCGTCCCCGGGCGAACCGCCCCCTCCCTGACATCCGAGCTCCGCGCCGTGGCCGTCCCCCCCGCGCCCACAGCGTTCGTCCCCGTCCGCCCCGCGCCGGGTCCGCCCCGCCGTGGAGCCGCGCAGTCCCGCACCCGCCCTGCCACTCCACACGGGACAATCCGTGTGTGTATCTCACCCCCAGCCGAAAGGAGTTGACCGGGAGTCCCCCGTTCGAGTGAGGCGGCGCGGCCTGCGGGATCGCCGACCCCACGAGTTCCCTGTCGGTCGCCAGACACACCGGCAACACAAGGAGACAGCATGAAGAAGCTTCGTTGGCTGCTCGCGGTCGCGCTCGCGATCGCCGCGGTACCCGGCCAGGCGCCCGCCCAGGCGACGGGCACCGTCGCCGGGCGGGTCACGGACCCGCAGCAGCAGGCCGTCGCCGGCGCCCAGATCGTGGTGGTGGGCGGGACCGCCCGCGCCGTCACCGGGCAGGACGGCAGCTACCGGCTCACCGGCGTGCGCGCCGGGTCGGTGCAGGTGAGCGCCACCCGCATCGGCTACGACACCCGCACCCAGACGGTGAGCGTCGCCCCCGGCGCCACCGCCACCGCCGACTTCACCCTCAGCTCCTCGGCGCTGGAGCTGGGCGGGCTGGTGGTGACCGCCACCGGGCGCGAGCAGCGCCAGCGGGAGATGGGCAACGCCGTGGGGACCATCAACGTCGCCGACGTCGAGCTCGCCTCGGTGAACAACATGGCCAACCTCCTCCAGGGCCGCTCCGCGGGCGTGGTGGTGGCCGGGAGCTCGGGCACGGTGGGGACGGCCCAGCGCATCCGCATCCGCGGCTCCAACAGCATCTCGCTCTCCAACGAGCCGCTGGTGGTGGTGGACGGGGTGCGCATCGCCGCCACCGACGCCTTCACCAACATCCCGCTCTGGCAGAGCCCCTCGCGCCTCAACGACATCAACCCCGAGGACATCGAGAGCGTCGAGATCCTCAAGGGGCCCGCGGCGGCCGCGCTGTACGGCACCGCCGCCGCCAACGGGGTGGTGCAGATCACCACCAAGCGGGGCCGCGCGGGGAGGCCGCGCTGGAGCTTCTACTCCGAGCAGGGGATCAGCCAGGACCCCACGGACTACCCCACCAGCGTGCGCAACACCACGGGGTGCTGGCTGTGGGACCTGGCCGAGGGCGCCTGCACGGCGGCCGAGCTCTCGCGCGACTCGCTCCGGATGTTCAACCCGCTGGAGGACCCCAGCACCACGCCCTTCCAGAACGGGTCGCGGCAGCAGTACGGGCTCAGCGTGTCGGGCGGGAGCGACGCCGTCACCTACTACCTGTCGGGCGACTGGGAGGGTGAGAACGGCGTGTACCAGCTGAACGGGGTGGACCTGAACACCCTGGACCGGCTCAACCTGCGCGCCAACCTCACCAGCCGGGTGAGCGACAAGCTGAACCTGGCGATCAAGAGCGGCTACACCACCTCCGACCTGCGCCTCCCGGACAACGACAACAGCCTGTACGGGATCCTGCTCAACGGGCTGCTGGGCTCGGGCGACCCGGAGGAGTCGGGCGGCACCTACGGCATCCCCTTCGAGGAGACCTTCGCCTTCGAGACCGGTCAGGAGGCCCGCCGCTTCACGGGGAGCCTGAACGCCAACTACCGCCCCCTGGGGTGGCTGAGCGTGGTGGGGAACGTGGGGCTGGACCAGGTCAACCGGCACGACCACGACTTCGTGGGCGCCAACGAGGTCTCCGACCTGTACAGCTCGCTGATCCGCCAGGGGTACCGGCGCTCCAACCGCGTGGAGGTGTCCAACCTCACCGGGACGCTGGACGCCACCGCCACCTTCCCCCTCTCGCAGAGCGTGGTCTCCACCACCTCGCTGGGGTCGCAGTACACCCGCGAGGAGTACCACGACAACCGCGCCTTCGGCCGCGGCGTGGCCCCGGGGACCAAGTCGCTGAACGGCGTGGCCAGCCTGTTCGCGGTGGGTGAGAACAACGTGGAGAACGCCACGCTGGGCACGTACGGGCAGCAGCAGCTCGCCTGGAACGACCGCCTGTTCGTCACCGCCGCGCTGCGCGGCGACGAGAACAGCGCCTTCGGCACGGACGCCGGCTTCGCCTGGTACCCGTCGCTGAGCGCCTCGTGGGTGGTCTCCGACGAGCCGTTCTTCCCGGAGTTCGGCTTCCTGGACAACCTCCGCTTCCGCGCGGCGTACGGGAAGTCGGGGCTGCGCCCCAGCTTCCGCGACGCGCTCACCTACTACGAGCCCACCGCGGTGCGGCTCTCCGGGACCGAGTCGGCCGCGGTGACGCTGGGCGGGACGGGGAACCCCGACCTGCGCCCGGAGGTGGCCACCGAGGTCGAGCTGGGCTTCGACCTGGGCCTCCTCGGCGAGCGCCTGGGGCTGGAGTTCACGTACTACGACAAGCGCTCCGCGGACGCGCTGGTGCGGCGGCGCCTGGCCCCCTCGCTGGGTCTCACCACCACCACCTGGGCCAACGTGGGCGAGGTGAGCAACCGCGGGATGGAGGCGGCGATCAACGCCCGCCTGGCGGACCTGCGCAGCCTGCAGTGGGAGATGAGCCTCACCGCCTCGCGCAACGACAACGAGCTGATCGAGCTTGGCGAGGGGATCGAGCCCATCCTGATGGGGACCAACCGCGTGCAGCAGCGGCACACGGAGGGCTACCCGCTGGGCGGCTACTGGCTGCGCCCGGTGACCTACGCCGACGCCAACGGCGACGGCCTGCTGCAGACGGACGAGGTGACCATCGGCGACGAGCCGGAGTACATGGGGCAGCCCATCCCCACCCGCGAGGCCTCGCTCAGCACCAGCTTCACCCTGTTCAACCTGGTGCGGCTCTCCGGCATGCTCGACTACAAGGGCGGCCACAAGCAGATGAACTTCACCCGCTTCGACCGCTGCGCGTGGGAGGTCGTCTGCCCGGCGTCGTACATCCTGGAGGAGAGCAACCTGCTCGACCAGGCCGGGGTGATCTCCTTCTGGGAGCAGGACGTCACCTCCCTGTACCTGGAGGAGGCCGACTTCGTGAAGCTGCGCGAGCTGGCCGTGTCGGTCTCCGCCCCCGACCGGCTCACCAGCCGCTTCGGGCTCGGCGGGCTCCGGCTCACCGTCTCCGGGCGCAACCTCAAGACCTGGACCGAGTACAGCGGCTTCGACCCGGAGGTCAACAGCTACGGCGTGTTCGACCAGGGCTTCCAGACGTACGACTACTACACGCAGCCGCCGTTGCGCTACTACACGGCGCGCATCGACGTGAACTTCTGAGAGGGCGAACCCAAATGACGATGCATCGCAAGATCGCGCGGCGCGGGAGGGGCTTCCGGCCCCTCCCCCGGCTCGCGCTGGCGGCGGCCCTCCTGTTCCCGCTCGCGGCGTGCGACTCGGTCCTGGACGTGAGCGACCCGGACGTGACCCGCCCGGAGAGCCTCCTCGACCCCTCCAACCTCCCGGGGCTCCGCGCCACGGTGATCGGCGACTTCGGGGTGGCGTTCGGCGGGGCGGGGCAGACCAACGGCCTGGTGATCAACTCGGGGCTGCTGGGCGACGAGTTCTACCACTCGGGGACGTACGGGACCAACCGCGCCATCGACATCCGCGTGGTGGGCGACCAGAACACCGACGTCGCCACCATGATGCGGAACATGTACCGCGCCCGCCGCTCGGCGACGGTGGGCGTGGCCTCCTACGCGCAGAACTCGCCCAACACGGCGGGGCACGCGGAGATGGCCTCGCTGGAAGGGTACGTGTACCTGTTCTTCGCCGAGAACTTCTGCGGCGCGGTGCCCTTCAGCACGGGCGACAACCCGGACTTCGAGTACGGGCCGCCCGAGACCAAGCAGCAGATGCTCGACCGCGCCGTCGCGTCGTTCGACCAGGCGCTGACCATCGCGCAGGCCGCCAACTCCTCGGCTCAGCTGAACCTGGCGCGGGTGGGCAAGGCGCGGGCGCTGCTGGACCTGGGCCGCTTCGCGGAAGCCGCGGCCGTGGCCCGGACCGTCCCGGACAACTTCTTCTACACGATAGAGTACTCCGAGAACACCACCCGGCAGAACAACGGGATCTGGGGGCTCAACCACAACCGCCGCGAGATCGGCCTGTCCAGCCAGGAAGGGGGGAACGGGATCGCCTTCCGCACCGGGACGGCGCCCGCGGCGTTCACCGTCGTCTACGCCGACCCGCGGCTCCCCTGGAGCTTCCGGAACGGCTCCGCGGCGGGGAGCAGCATCCGCCACTGGTTCCAGAACCGGTACGCCAGGCAGGGCGCGCCCCTGGTGCTCGCCTCGGGGCTGGAGGCACGCCTGATCGAGGCGGAGGCGGCCCTGAACCGGGGACAGAGCGCCGCCTACCTGGGCCCGATCAACGCCCTGCGGGCGAACGCTCCCACGCTGCTCCTGGGGATGGGGATGGAGCCCCCCAGCCGGACGGAGACCTTCCAGCCGATGGCCGCGCTCGCGGACCCGGGCACCCCGGAGGCGCGGGTGGACCAGTTCTTCAAGGAGCGCTCGTACTGGCTCTTCGGGACGGCGCACCGGCTGGGCGACATGCGGCGCCTAGTGACGCAGTACGGCCGCCCGGTGAACCGCGTGTACCCCACCGGGAACTACACGCGCGTGTACACCTCGGGCACGCGCATCGAGGGGACCTACGGCGACGACGTCGCGCTGCCGGTGGTCTTCGACGAGCAGAACAACCCCGCCTTCAAGGAGGCGGTGGCGCAGTGCAACACGACGCAGGCGTGAGCACGGAGTAGCCCGCCGGCAGTGGCGGTCGAGGCCGGTGATGTACTGGAGGAGGGAGCCGGCCGGCTCCCTCCTCCCTTTTGGTGTGCCC
The DNA here is from genome assembly GCA_040752145.1 of Gemmatimonadota bacterium. Classification (GTDB taxonomy): domain Bacteria; phylum Gemmatimonadota; class Gemmatimonadetes; order Longimicrobiales; family Longimicrobiaceae; genus JAFAYN01. Next base: position 1,611 of record JBFMFL010000359.1, on the reverse strand, counting down.
AGTTCCCTATGCGACCCCGGGCGACCTTCCACTCGCCGCGTACTCTCATCCTGGAGGGGATTGCCCGCAGTGAAGTTAGCACATATTTTACGTCAAATAATGCTAAGTACGACCCGTGACAGGCAGCCGTGGTGGTTGCACCGGCGTCGCGCAGACTTGAGGAGCGGCCCGCGTCGGCCCGCAAGCGAAGGTTTCCTCAGGCGGACCGGCTCCGCCTGTTTCGCGGCACACCGCCGCGGCTGCCGGACGGCAGCGTCATTCTCAGCTCGGAGATTCGGGATGTTCGGGAAACGTCTGCTGTCCCTCCTGTCCGTACTCGCCGTGGCTGCCGCCTGCGGCGACGTCACCACTCCACCCCTCGCCGAGCCGGCGCTCCCCGCCGCCGCCCTCGACCCGAAGGCCGCCCTGTTCGAAGCTGCGTGGACCGACGCGCCGCCCGCCGCCTGGAGCGAGCTCGCCGTGGGCGTCCCCGACGCGGAGTACTCTGACAGCACGGCGCACGTCCTGTATCTCCGCTCCGGCGGGGCCGCCGAGACATACCTGTACGTGCGCAACCAGCAGAGCTGGCGCAGGGACCGGCTGGTGTCACGCGTGGCTCGCAGCAGCGAGCTTCCGGCACCGCAGGGGTCTTCCGTCGCGTTCAGCCCGGAGTACCCCGCCGCGGTCGCGCTCCTCAAGCGCTTCAGCCAGGACGTGAGCCTCTACCACAACGAGGCTTCCGTCACGGGCTCATACCAGCAGCGGTACCAGGCCACCTCCCAGGACCCCGTGGGGAGAGCGACGTTCTACCCGGGCTCCCGGGTGGACGGCGAGACCACCTACTCCGTGTCGTTCACCAAATGGACCTACAGCGCCGAAGGGGGAGCATACAAGAGCTCCTGCACCACACTGGAGTGTGAGACGGTGTTCCAGCGCCTGAACGGAAACCTGTGGGCGGACGACATCCTGCTGGACTACAGGTTCGTTCGCGACGCTCCGGTCTACGTCTCCGTCTCAGGGGTCAGTGCGGTGGAGTTCAACCAGCCCTACACCTGGACGGCCACGGCGAGCGGGGGCGACGGCACCGGGTTCCTGTATCAGTGGTACCGGAGCACCGACGGCGGCGCATCGTGGAGCCAGGTGGGAACGGGAAGCTCGTACACGGAAACCCCCACCGCTGGCCAGTCGTTCGTCCTGCGGGCGCGAGCCACGTCGGGAGGGCGGTCCGGCACGGCCGACCACCCGGTGTCCGTGCCGGCCACCCTGGAGAATCTCCTTTCGGCGTGGATCACCGGGACGAGCGACGTGCGCTTCCCCAGCACCAGCAGCTCCGGGACGTACACCTGGTATGCCAACACCAACGGCGGCGGGATCCAGCCGCTCACCTACGAGTGGGACGTGGCGTACCCGGACCACGGCTCCGGCTGGACCCGGGTGGGCGGCAACGATCCGTCCCTGGACCTGGTGCTGTACGGGAGCGACGGCAGGGTGGACGTGCGGGTGACGGTCCGCTCGGCGAGCGGGAAGCAGAGCCCGGTGGCGACCTACACCACCTGGGTGACGACCGAGTCCGAGTGCGGATCGCAGCGCTACTGCTACTGACCGGGGGGCGGCCGCCTGAGCGGCGGCCGG
>JBFMFL010000358.1:0-6581 GCA_040752145.1 Gemmatimonadota bacterium | reverse complement strand
GGTTTCCTGTTCCTGGGGTTTATCGTTTTCCCCCTCTCCCCTTGTGGGAGAGGGGGCCGGGGGGTGAGGGGTGCAGTGGCAGTTCCCCCCTCCCCCTTGCGGGGAGGGGCCGGGGGAGGGGGTCGCAGTTGCAGGCTGTCCCCTGTAACCTGTCCCCTGTCCCCTACTTCCCTCCCCTCACCACCCCCTCCGGCTCCTCCCCGCGCTCGAAGGCGCTCACGTTCCCCAGCGTGGTCTCGGCGATGGCGCGCAGGGCCTCCTCCGTGAAGAAGCCCTGGTGGGCGGTCACCAGCACGTTGGGAAAGGTGAGCAGGCGGGCGAAGACGTCGTCGGTGATGACGTCGCCGGAGTGGTCCTCGAAGAACAGGTCGGCCTCCTCCTCGTACACGTCCAGCCCCAGCGCGCCGATCCTGCCGCACTTGAGGGCGTCGATCACGGCGGGGGTGTCCACCAGCGCGCCACGGCCGGTGTTGATCAGCATCACGCCCGGCTTCATGCGGGCGAGCGCCGCGGCGTCGATCACGTGGTGGGTCTCCGGGGTGAGCGGCGTGTGCAGCGCGATCACGTCGGACTCGGCGAACAGTTCCTCCAGCGCGACGTAGCGAGCGCCCAGCGCCTCCACCTCCGCGCGCGGGAAGGGGTCCACCGCGAGCAGCCGGCAGCCGAAGCCGGCCATGATGCGGGCGAACGCCTCGCCGATCTTGCCGGTGCCCACGATCCCCACCGCGCGGCCGTGCAGGTCGAACCCCAGCAGGCCGTCCAGCGAGAAGTTGCCCTCGCGCACCCGGTTGTAGGCGCGGTGGATCTTGCGGTCCAGCGCCAGGATCAGCGCCACGGCGTGCTCCGCCACCGCGTGCGGCGAGTACGCGGGGACGCGGGCGACGACCATGCCCAGCTCCTCTGCCGCGCGCAGGTCCACGTTGTTGAACCCCGCCGAGCGCAGCGCCAGCATCCGCGTCCCGCCCTCGGCGAGGGTGCGGAGCACCTCGGCGGAGAGCACGTCGTTGACGAAGGCGCACACGGCCGGGTAGCCGCGGGCGAGCGGCGCGGTCTCCGGGGTGAGGCGCGGCTCCAGGTAGGCCAGCTCGTGCCCGTGCCGCTCGTTGGCGGCCGCGAGCGACTCGCGGTCGTAGCGCTTGGTGCTGAAGACGGCGATCCTCAATGCTCCCCTTCCCCTCCCTCTCCCAGGAACCACTCCACCGCCTCGCGGGCGATCTCGGCCGGGACCACGTGGCCGCCCTCGAACTCGTGGTAGGTCACGTCGTACCCGGCGCGGCTCACCCGGGGGACCAGCCTGCGGCTGCACGCGTCGATGGGGAGCACCCGGTCCTGCGTGCCGTGCGAGACGAACAGCCGCGGCGCCCCCTCCTGCCGCGCCGGCGCCATGAAGCCCGGCGAGAAGGCGATCACGTGGGTGAACAGCTCCCCGTTCATGATCCCCATGGAGAGCGCGTACGAGGCCCCGTCCGAGAATCCCCCCACCGCCAGCCGCCCCGGGTCCACCGCCACCCGCCCGAACGCCTCCTCCAGCGCCCGGTCCAGCGCCTCCACGTCCGGCCCGTAGCCGCCGCGGATCACGTCCCACGTCTGGTCCGCGGAGTGGGTGGCGAGCAGCAGCATCCCCGCCTCGTCCGCCAGCGGCATCAGCGCCGCCAGCCCGCCCTGCGCGCTCCCGCCCGCCCCGTGGAACATCACCGCCAGCGGCCGGGGCTCGCCGCTCCCGCCCGGCGGCACGTACAGCAGCCCGCCGCGCCCCCCGTCTCCGAGCCGGTGCAGCCCCGCCGCGCCGTCCGCCCGCGCCAGGGCCGGACGCGCCAGGAGGCGCCCTTCCGCAGTCTCTTGCTCACGCCGCATCTGCACCAGGGGCAAGGGTTTCCGCCGGGTGGAAACGCCGCCGTGGAGCAGGATGCGGGCCGCGGGCTTTCACCCGGCCGTTGCATGAGGGATGTCGGCCCGAAGGGGCGAGACCCGGCGGCACCGCAGTTCGAAGGTGCTGGCCGGGGCTCGACTCCGTTACGCACGGTCGTATCGTGCGTTACGGAGCCGCAGCCCGACCCCGGCGCCAGCCGGGGGCACGCCCTCACCCTCCATCATGTGCAGTTCCAGAACATACGAAAAGCCCCGCCGCAAACCGTGCGGCGGGGCCCTTCTGCTCCCCTCTGCTCTCGAATCGCTTACCGAATCGCCATGGACCCGGTCGCCGGGAGCGAGGGCCGGCTGTTGAAGGCGTGGGCCACCGCGGTGCCGTCGGAGTCGGTGGTGGCGGGCACCCCGAGCGCCCAGAGCGCCGTCGCCGCCGTGTCCGTGGTGTGGATGCCGTCCGCCAGCAGCATGCCGCCCCTGACGCCCTTGCCCCAGGTGATCCAGGGGATGGTCACGTCGCGCGGGTCGCTGCCGCCGTGGTTCCACCCGTGGCCGCCGTGGTCGGCGGTCACGATCACGGTGTAGTTCCCCTCCCCGTACGCCGCGTCCGCGGCCTCCAGCACCGACTCGACCGCGTCGTCGGCCTTGCGCACGGCGCGGCCGTACATGTAGCTCATCCACCCCCAGAAGTGCCCCGCGTAGTCCGGCTCGCCGATGTGCACGAACATCAGGTTCGGCTTCGCGCCGCTCTCCAGGTAGCTCTCCACGTTGCGCACGGTGCGCCCCGCGGTCCACTTGCCGCTCCGGGGCGACACCACGTGGTCCAGCGACTGCGGGACCTCCAGGTGGTGGAACTTGGTCTTGCTGAAGAACGCCGCCGCGGTCAGCCCCTGCTCGCGCGCCCGGGCGAAGATCGTCGGCACCGAGACGTGGCCGTGCGTGTCGGTCTCGTCCGTGTTCCAGGTGATGCCGTGGTCCTCCGGCTCCACCCCGGTGAGCATGGAGGTGTGCGACGGGAGCGTCTTGCTGGGCATGATGGTCCGCGCCTGGAGCGTGTAGCTCCCCTCGCGCATCAGCTTCATCAGCGTCTCGGCGTCGAACCTGGCGATGGCGTCGGGGCGCAGCCCGTCCAGCGAGATCACCACCACGTGGTCGGTGAAGCCGCCGCGGAACGGGGTGCTCACCGCCGGCGTCCCCGGGTCCGCCGGCGCGGCCTCGGCCGCGAAGTCGAAGCGCGCCAGGTCGTCCAGCGTGTAATCCGCCGGCGACGAGAAGGCGCCCAGCAGGAGCACGGACGACAGCGCGGACAGCGCCCGGAGCGGGATGCGGCGTCGAAGTGTGTGCATGGGCTCTCCTCGAAGGGGGGGACGTGGACGCGCGGCAGGGGCCCGTGCGGCCAGGGCGAAGAGCACCCAGGAGCACGGTGGGCCACGAGTTATCTGTTTTGCGTGTATTAATTTAACACATTTCGAGGGGATCCGGTACCCCGTGGCGGGGTAGCGGGGCCGGCCGGGGAGGCCGGCCCCCGCCGCGCGTCAGGCGGGGACGCCGGCCCGCAGGGCGGCCCCCACGCGCGCCGCGGCCTCGCGCAGCCGGTCCTCCTTCTCGATCAGCGCGAAGCGCACGTGCCCCTCGCCCTCGGGCCCGAACCCCACCCCGGGCGACACCACCACCCCCGCCTCCCGCAGCAGCATCCGGGCGAACTCCACCGAGCTCATCTCCCGGAAGGGCTCCGGGATGGGCGCCCACAGGAACATGGCCGCGCGCGGCGGGGGGATCTCCCACCCGGCCTCGGCGAGGGCGCCCACCAGCGCGTCGCGGCGGCCGCGGTACGTCGCGCGGGTCTCCGCCACGCACTCCTGCCCGGCCCGCAGCGCGTGCGCCGCGGCGATCTGGATGGGCTGGAAGATGCCGTAGTCCAGGTAGCTCTTGATCTTGGTGAGCGCCTGCACCATCGCCGCGTTCCCCACGCAGAAGCCCACGCGCCACCCCGCCATGCAGTACGACTTGGACATGGAAAAGAACTCCACCCCGATCTCCCGCGCCCCGGGGATCTGGAGCAGGCTGACCGGCTCCTCGTCGAAGCCGAAGTCGGCGTAGGCGAAGTCGTGCACCAGCAGGATCCGCTCGCGGTGGCACAGCTCCACCGCGCGCTCGAAGAAGCCGCGGTCGGCCGTGAGCGTGGTGGGGTTGTGGGGAAAGGACAGCACCAGCGCCCTGGGGCCCGGGGTGGCGGAGCGGCAGGCCGCCTCCACCGAGCCCAGCAGCGCGTCGCCGTCCACGCGCCCCTGCCCGTCGCCCAGGAGCGGCAGGGTGCGCACGTTCCCCCCGGCGAAGATCACGGAGTAGGTGTGGATGGGGTACGCCGGCGCGGGGACCAGCACCGTGTCGCCGCGGGCCAGGATGGCGAGCATCAGGTGGGCGATCCCCTCCTTGGCGCCGATGGTCACCACCGTCTCGGTCTCCGGGTCCAGCTCCACGCCGTAGCGGCGGGCGTAGTGCTCCGCGATCGCCTCGCGCAGCCCGTATATGCCGCGCGAGGCGCTGTAGCGGTGGTGCTTCCCGTCCCGGGCGTGCTCCACCAGCTCGTTCACGATGTGGCCGGGGGTGCGGAGGTCGGGGTTCCCCATCCCCAGGTCGATGACGTCCTCCCCGGCCTCGATGCGCTCCCGCTTCTCGGCGTTGATCTGCGCGAATACGTAGGCGGGGAGCCGCCCCACCAGCGGGAAGTCCGCGGGGGAGCGGGGCGGCCACTCCGTGCGGTCGTTCGGTTCGCTCATGCTTTCTCGGGCTCCGTTTCGGTGGACATGGAGCGCACCGGCGATGCAGGATCCTCGCCGCCGGAACGCTCCCTCCCCGACGGCCGCCACCTCGCCGTCGCGCCCGGCCTACGGGGCGGGCGTGAGGAGGAAGTCGCCCGCGTACGACCGGACCAGCGCCTGGCCGCGCTCGTTGACGGCGGTACCGTGGCTGAAGTACGCGACGGCTAGCGGGTTCAGCACGAGATCGGAGGGGTTCCGGAACCGGCCCTCCTTCCACAAGAAGGCGGTGAAGTCCGGGCCGGCGTTGTGGGTGCCGACCGCCTCGCCGCCGGAGTTGACCCCGCGCAGCACGTACGCCGAATGGCGGGCGGGGGGGAACTCGGTGAACGTGCCGTTCCTGCGGAGCAGGACGTTGGATCCCTGGCTGACCACCACGTCCCCGTTGTCGTTGACGAGCTCCGCCTTCCCCGTGGCGATCCGCGTCGCCGTGCCGCCCTCCACCAGCCACGCCTCGTACTGGGGCCACACGCTCACCACCATCTGCCCGCGGTCGTTGATCCCCTCCACCCGGGCGTGGTCCCCGCCGAAGCGCCCCAGGTCGGCGAGCCGCCCGTCCTCCCACGCGAAGGCGTTCCCCCGCGTGGGGGATCCCTGGAAGAGCCAGTAGCCCACCACCCGGCCCGCGTCGTTGACGTCGGTGACGTACAGGTCGGCGCTGGTGTCCGGGGGCGCGATCTCCACCACCCCCGCGCCCTGCCGCACGAAGCCGCGGCGCCGCTCGCCGGTGCGTCGCGTCCAGGTCCCCGCGACCAGGCCGGAGTCGTTGACGGCCATGGAGAACACGTTGGCGACCGGGCCGGCCCAGACCGTCCGGCCGTCCTCCCAGAGCACCGGCCGCCTGCCCTCCCCGGGTACGTGGGCGGACCCCGCGACCTGGCCGCGGTCGTTCAGGTCGTGGCCGTCGAGCGGGACCGGGGCGGCGGTGTACCCCCGCTCCACGCGCACCCGCACCGACGTGCTCCGGGCCCCTTCCGCGGAGACGGTGACCGTCGCCAGGCCCGGGCTCACCCCGCGGATCGTGCCGTCGGCATCGGCCGCGACCACCTCCGGGCTCGAACTGGACCAGCGGAACGGCCGGGCGGCAACCACCCTCCCGTCCGCGTCGAAGATCGCGGCGACGAGCCTGCGGCTCCCCCCCAGCGCCACGAAGCGTGCGTCGAAAGGCCCTCCCGGGCCGTTGACGGAGACCTGGTCGCCCGGCTGGGCCGTGTAGGTGGACTCCGCCGTCGCCCCGTCGGCCTCGGCCGTCAGCGTGAAGCTCCCGGCCCGGAGCACCCGCAGCTCCGCGGAGATCCCCGGGCCCGGGACGATCCTTGCCGTGAGCGTGTCGGAAACCCGCCAGCTCACCGGCAGCTCGCAGAGGCACCGGCCGGTCGAGTCCTGGACCTGCACCTGCAGCGGGTAGGTCTTGCCCGCCAGCAGCGGCTGGAAGGGCGGGACGATGGAGAGGGAGGCGACCAGCGTCACCCGGACCTCCACGGTGCCGCTCTTCCCCCCGGCCGTGGCGGTGATCCCGGCCCGGCCGGGCTTCACGCCGCGCACCAGGCCGGCGGGCGTGACCGTGGCGACGGAGGGGTCGCTCGACGACCAGCGGAGGCGGGCGGCCTCCCGGAGCTCGCCGCCGGCCCCCACCACCTCGGCGGTGAGCTGGAGGTCCCGCCCCACCCTGACCGCCGCGGCGGGAGCGGCCACCCGCACCTCGGCGACGTCGGGCCCGGCGGGGTCGTCGCACCCGCCCAGGAGCGGGAGCATCAGCCCGACGAGAAGCGGCGGCAGGGCGAGGCGGCGGCGGAAGCCCGCGAGACGGCTGGAGGTGCGCATGGTGCGGGAGCGGACGGTGAACGGAGGAGCGATGCCGGAGGGACGAACGGGGCGGCCGGCGTGTCACACGCCGGC
>JBFMFL010000357.1:0-6588 GCA_040752145.1 Gemmatimonadota bacterium | reverse complement strand
CTGCTCCCGCTGCGCGCGGCGGGGCGCCCGGTGGGCGTGCTGCTGGCGGCGCGCTCGGCCGGGGCCCCGCTCTTCGACGCCCGCGACGAGGCCCGCCTGGGGATGCTGGCCGACGCCGCCGGGGCCGCGCTGGAGAACGTGCGCGCCTTCGACGCGGCGCGGGGGAGCCGGGCGGAGCTGGAGGCGTGGCGCCGCGAGCGCGAGCTGCGCGCCTGGCTGGAGCGCTACGCCGCCGCCGCCCGGGAGACGCGCACCGCCGTGTTCGACTGGGACCCCGCCTCCGACCGCCTGCTCTGGGGCGACACCCTGGAGCCGGCCGTGGGCTACGCGCCGGACGAGTACGCCCCCACCATGGCGGGGCTGCTGGAGCGCGTCCACGCCGAGGACCGCGAGCGCGCCGCCGCCGACGTGGAGGCGGCCCGCCGCGGCGCGGGGCTGCGCGCCCGGGTGCGCCTGCTGCACCGCAACGGCTCCTACCGCCTGTTCCTGCTGCGCGCGCCCCCCGCCGCCGACGGCGCCGTGGACCGCGCCACCGTGGCCGGCGCGATCGAGGACCTGACGGAGGAGGGATGGTCGGTGGGCGGGGGGGGGAGCGTCGCCGCGGACGCCGCCGCGCGGCAGGTGATCCGCGCGCTCCGGCACGAGATCAACAACCCGCTGGCGGTGATCCTGGGGCAGGTGCAGCTGCTGGGGCGCGAGGGGGTGGTGCAGGGCGACCCGGTGCTCCAGCACTCGCTGGACACCATCCAGGTGGAGGGGCAGCGGATCCTGGAGCTGACGCGGCGGCTGGCCGCCATGGAGCAGTCCGGCCGCATCCCGGAGATCGACGCCGCGGGCGGCTTCGCGCTCCCCGACGACGAGGAGTAGGCCCGCGGCGGCAGAAGAGCGGGAGCGGGGCCGGGGAGGATCTCCCCGGCCCCGCTCCCGTTCGTGCTCCTCCCGCCGCGGCTACCGGCGCGTGGTGATCAGGATGACCCCGTGGGCGTGCCCGATCCCGAAGCGGTAGGTGGCCTGCGCGGCGTTCAGGAACTGCACCGTCCCCACGTCGGCGATGGGGATGACCCGCAGCGCCTCCACCCCGCCCATGCGGGCGTTGTCCTGGTAGACGATGATGGTGGGGAGCCCGGGGGTGACGGACGTGCCCTGCAGGTCGCCCTGCACCTTGTCGCCCTCGCTGAAGCTCTGCGGCCCGCGCTCGCGCAGCCACTCCGGGTGGAGCCGCTGCACCAGCTCGAACACGTTGCCGGCGCTCGCGGCCTGGACCTCCTCCTGCGAGATGATCTCCTGGTCCCCGCGCCGGGCCCGGCGCAGGCTCGCCTCCAGGTCGGACGTCCCGCGGCTGCCGATGAACAGCCCGCTCGCCCCGCCGAAGAGCGCCCCGCCCAGGGTGAAGCCGGTGCGGTGCCCCGCCACCTCGTCGTTGGACTTCTTGTCCCAGTCGCTCTTCACCACCTGCGACGTCACCAGCCCCAGCCACCCGCCCACCACCGCGCCGCCCACCGTGTGCAGCACGGAGCGCACCGCGGAGCGGGAGCGGGCCCGGGGCGCAGGCGCCGGCTGGGCCGCCGGCTCCTGGAGCGCCGCCGGCGGAAGCCCGGCCAGCAGCGGCGCGGGCGGCGCCAGCGGCGCCGCGGCCTGCTGCGCGAACACGGCGCGCACCCCCTCCGCGGAGTAGGCCGCGGCGGGGTCGGCCTGCTGGGCGCCGGCGTGCGCGGCGAGGGCGAGCGACAGCGCGCACGCGAGCGAAGCGACTCTCTTCATGGTGCCTCCACTGGGTGACTCCGGCGCGCGGACGGCCCGTGGAGGCCGCCCCGTGTCGGCGGAAGGGTGCCGGCTCCTGCCTGGGGCGCGGGCAGGACGCGCAGGGGGATCGCCGCGCCGCTCCCCCCGCCGGAGCAGGGGACGCCGCGGACCGTGATAAGGGTAACGCCCGAGGTGCGCCGTTTGTGACACGGCGCGCCGAAAGTACCACGATAGGGTGCTTCCGGCCGCCGCACCATGGGGAATTCGCCCCATTCCACCCCCCTTCGCGCCAGGGGTCCCGGAGCCGGAACCGGCCTGCAAGGTGCGTGCTCCCGCGAGCCCCGCGGGGGCGCGGGCGTGGGGCGGCCCGCGGCGGTGGAGCGAAACGCTCCACCGCGTCCTGGCTCGCTACACTCCGGCGCCGGCCCGCAACCCTCTCGCGCGCGGGGCGGGACGGGCGTAGAATGGGGGGTCCGCCGCCCGTCCCCGGGCACCCCCCGTCCCCGTCGACCCGCACATGCCCCGCTACATCGGCGCACACACCATCGACAACGGCGGCATCGACATGGCCGCCCGCCGCGCCGGCGCCGCCGGGATGCGGGCGCTCCAGGTCTTCACCGCCCCGCCGCGCTTCTACGGCGACAAGGCCGGGATGAAGCCGGACAAGGTCGCGCGCTTCCACGCCGCGCTGGGCGAGGCCGGGATCCGCCCCGAGCACGTGGTGGTGCACGGCGCCTACGTGCTGGGCGTCGCCACCCCGGACCCGGCCAAGTGGGAGCGGGCCGCCGCCGGGCTCGCCAAGGAGCTGGAGCGCTCCACCGCGCTGGGGGCGGGCGGGGTGTGCTTCCATCCCGGCTCCGCCTCGGACGGGGACCGCGCCGCCGCCGCCGAGCGCGTGGCCCGCGCCATCACGGCCGCGCTGCAGAAGACCGAGGGGAGCACCCGCCTGCTGGTGGAGAACACCGCCGGCGCCGGGCAGACGCTGGGCCGCACCGCCGCCGAGGTGGCCGACATCCTCCGCCACGTCCCCGACGAGCTGCGCCCGCGCACCGGCTACGGGCTGGACACCTGCCACCTGTTCGCCTCCGGCTACGACATCTCCGAGTCGGCCGAGGCGCAGCGCCGCATCCTGGACGAGTGGGAGGAGGCCACCGGCGAGGGCCCCGCCTTCTTCCACCTCAACGACAGCGAGGGCGGGCTGGGCACCAACAAGGACCGCCACATGCTGATCGGCGAGGGCCGGATCGGCGCCGAGGCGTTCCGCTGGCTCCTGGCCGACCCGCGCAGCGAAGGGATCCCGCTGATCCTGGAGACGCCGCAGGAGAAGCCCGACGTGGCCGACGACGACCCCTCCGCCGACCCGTGGGACGTGCGCATGGGCGAGCTGCTGCGGGGCTTCGCGAAGTGAGCGACGCCTTCCGCCGCCGCCGCGAGGAGCGGCGCCGCTTCCTGGAGCGCCTGTACCGGAGCAGCGAGGAGGAGGGCGTCGTCTACGAGGACGGGTACACCGTGGCCGAGGAGCTGGGCCTGTCGCGCACCGACGCCGAGCGCATCGCCCGCTACCACGAGGACCACGGCTACGTGCGCAACATGGGCGGCTCCGGCCTGACCCTGCGCATCACCGCACGCGGCATCGACTTCGTGGAGTCCAACGCCGCTTCGTTCGAGGAGCCGTAGGGCGCGTTTCCGCTGATCTGGCGGGCCGCTCCGGAGCCCGGCGGTACTGCTGCCGGTCTCCTGCGCGGGGCCGGTGAGCCTGCCGATACCGCCGGCAGTCTCCCCGGCCGCGGAGTGAGCCTCGCCAAACCGCCGGCGAGTCTCCCTCCGCACAGAATGATGTGGGTACCACGGAACGGTGAACGGCACGGCTCTGCCGTTAAGTACTCCGTACTGCCGTCCACTTTCGCACTCCCGCACTCTCGCACTTTCGCACTCGCCGTCATGATCCTCGACTCGCTCGCCGGCTTCGACGACGCCGGGCTCCCGGACGGGGTCCGGGCGGCGCTGGACTTCCTGCGCGCCTTCGACCCGGCGACGCCGGACGGGCGCTACCCGGTGCGCGGGGAGGAGGTGTTCGCGCTGGTGCAGACGTACGAGACGGGGCCGGCCACGGAGAAGCGCTTCGAGTCGCACCGGGCGCACCTGGACGTGCAGTACGTGGCGGAGGGGGAGGAGCGCATCCTGCACGCGCCGGTCCGGCTGCTGGAGGTGGCGGACCCCTACGACCCGGAAACGGACCTGGCCTTCTACGCCGATCCCAGGGCCGCCAGCTCCCTGCTGCTGCGGGCGGGCGACTTCGCGGTGCTGCTCCCCGGCGACGGGCACAAGCCCGGGTGCATGGCGGGGGGGCGGCACCGGGTGAAGAAGGTGGTCGTCAAGGTGAGGCTGTGACGGCGCGCGGGGCGCGGCCGGCGTCGCCGGCCACGCTGGCGGTGGTCCGGCTGGCGATCCTGGGCGGCGTACTCGCCTTCGGCGGGGTGGTGGCGTACCTGACGCGGCAGCCGGACTGGCGGCCCTCGCCCGGCGCGGACGGGGCGCTGTTCTCGTACGCGGGGCTGGGCGTGTGGATCGTGGCCACCGCGGGGGTGCTCCTGCTGCGCCGCGCCTGGCAGCGCGAGGCGGACCCGGCGCGGCGCACCCCGCTGATGATCGTGGGGTGGGCGCTGGGGGAGGTGCCGGCCATCTGGGGCGGCGTCGTCTTCCTGCTCACCGGCGACCCACAGCGCTACTTCACCGGGGTGCTGTTCCTGGTGATGGCCTTTCTGCTCCTCCCCCTCCGCGCCCGCGGATGAAACCCACGCCCGCCGCGGGCGTACAAGGCCCGGCGGCTCGCACGCACGCGCAGACCGCCCCTCCGCCGCTCCGGCCCGGCAGAACCCAGCAACCCCCCGTGGAATGAACGCCCGCGCACTCCCGATCGCCCTCGCCCTCGCGGCGGCGCCCGCCGCCGCCCAGGGCCCGGCCCCGGTGGCCTACGAGGTAGCCTTTCCCAACGCCGTGCACCACGAGGCGGAGGTCGCCGTCACCTTCGCCGGACTTCCCGCGGGGCGGCCGCTGGAGGTCCGGATGAGCCGCTCCTCGCCGGGGCGCTACGCGCTCCACGAGTTCGCCAAGAACGTGTACGCGGTCAAGGCGTTCGACGGGCGGGGGCGCCCGCTGGCCGTGACCCGGCCGGACCCGTACGGCTGGAGCGTGGCCGGCCACGACGGCACGGTCCGCGTCACCTACACGCTGTTCGGCGACCGCGCCGACGGCACCTACGCCCAGGTGGACGCCACCCACGCCCACCTCAACGCCCCCGCGGCGTTCATGTGGGCCCGCGGGCTGGAGGAGCGCCCGGTGCGGGTCACCTTCCGCCCGGCGGACCCCCGGTGGAAGGTGGCGACGCAGCTGGTGCCCACCGGCGACCCGTACACCTTCACCGCGCCCGACCTGCAGTACTTCATGGACTCGCCGGTGGAGGTGAGCGACCACGACCTGCGCAGCTGGCAGGTGGCGAGCAACGGGAAGACGTACACCATCCGCCTGGCGCTGCACCACGCGGGGACGCCGCAGGAGGCCGCCGCGTACACCGAGATGGCGAAGAAGGTGGTGGCCGAGCAGGCGGCGGCCATGGGCGGGCTCCCGGACTTCGACTACGGCACCTACACCTTCCTGGCGGACTACCTGCCGCAGGCCTCCGGCGACGGGATGGAGCACCGCAACTCCACCGTGGTCACCAGCCCGCGCCCGCTCTCCACCGGCGCCGGGGGGAACATCGGCACCATCTCGCACGAGTTCTTCCACGCCTGGAACGTGGAGCGCATCCGCCCGGCCTCGCTGGAGCCGTTCGACTTCGAGCGGGCAAACATGTCGGGCGAGCTGTGGTTCGCGGAGGGCTTCACGCAGTACTACACGCCGCTCTTCCTGCGGCGCGCGGGGATCACCCGCACGGAGCAGTACCTCCCCTCCGTCGCGGGGACCATCAACGCGGTGACGCTCTCCCCCGGCCGGCAGCTCTTCTCGCCCGTGGAGATGAGCATGCAGGCGCCGTTCGTGGACGCGGCCGCCTCCATCGACCCCAACAACCGCGGCAGCACCTACATCTCGTACTACACCTGGGGCGCCGGGATCGGGCTGGGGCTGGACCTGGCGCTGCGCGCGCGCGGCCTGTCGCTGGACGGCTACATGCAGCGCATGTGGCGCGACTTCGGGCGCCACCAGGACACCGTGTCGCGAACGCCGCTGAAGCCCTTCACGCTGGCCGACCTGCGCTCCACCCTGGCCGCCTACGCGGGCGACCGGGCCTTCGCCGACGACTTCTTCCGCCGCTACGTGGAGGGGCACGAGGTGCCCGACTACGAGCGCCTGCTGGCCCCCGCCGGCGTGCTGCTGCGCCGCGCCCAGCCGGGCCGCGCCTGGATCGGGGAGATGGTGATCGGCTTCGAGGAGGGCCGGGCCGGCGTGCGGTCGTACCCGCTCACCGGCTCCCCGCTCTACCGGGCCGGCCTGACGGAGGGCGACCGCATCGTCTCGCTGGGCGGCCGCCCGATCGCCTCGCAGGCCGACGTCGCCGCCGTGCTCGCCGCGGCGAAGCCCGGCGACGCCATCCCCGTGGAGTGGGAGGGACGCGCCGGCCGCCGCGCCGGCACCGTGCAGGCAGTGGAGAGCCCGGTGCTGGAGGTGGTGACCTACGAGGCCGCCGGCCGCCCCGTGACCGCCGCGATGCGGGCGTTCCGGGAGAGCTGGCTGGGGTCGAAGGCAGGGAACAGATAGTGCGGAAGAGTGCGAAGTGCGTGAGTGAACGGCGCCCCCGCCTCGATGCCGAGGCGGGGGCGCCGTTTTGCAGTTCCATAGTTCCCGCAT
>JBFMFL010000356.1:0-6623 GCA_040752145.1 Gemmatimonadota bacterium | reverse complement strand
GGCTGAACCGGATCCCTCGACCGGCCGCAGCTACCGCCGACGCTCACCTGCGATAGCGCTGGGCTTGACTGAGCACCTCTGGTCCTGGGCCGAGTTCCTTTCTCAGCCCTGCATGGGGTGACAACCGTTCGACTTAGATCCGAAAGCTTCATTTCGTCTAGTTGGAGAGCAAATTGATGGTGCTTTCACGTTTGAGGCTATCGATTACCTATTGGAGGCTAAATGGCAGGATGAACTCGTCTCGATTCAAGATCTTGACGCGTTCAGTGGAAAGCTGACGAGAAAGCTGGAAAATACGCTGGGATTGTTCCTCTCCGTCAATGGATTCTCAGAAGACGGAGTCAAGGCTCACTCGACCGGCAGGCGTTTGATGATTCTCATGGACGGTAGCGATCTTATGGCTGTATTGGAGGGCCGTATAGATCTTGTGCAACTACTGCTCAGAAAGCGGCGTGCCGCAGCGCAGACGGGAAACATATATGTGAAAATTCATGAGATTCTCTAAGCCAATTGCGATTATAGAGAGCGGCCATATCCGTCGTTCTTGGTTCCTGCTGTCTACGGTGGCTTGCCAAGGTGACACCGCTGGCCCCGGCGTCGTCAGGTGCGGCAGTAGCTTCGGTCCACCCCAACCCGCGTGATCCCATGCCGATTCTCGCCGCCGCTTCGAAGCTTTCCGCGCTCTCCCTGCTCGGTATCCTGCTCATCGCGGGCGGGTGCGACTCCCCGTCCGAGGCCACGCCCCGGCTGGCGCTGCTGGGCACCGTGGTGCGCTCCGACACCGGCGCCCCGGCGGCGGGAGCCAGGGTCGCGCTGGTGCGCTACGGGCCGCAGGACGTCGTCCCCGGCCGCGAGATCGTCGCGGAGGTGGTGGCGGACGCGGGCGGACGGTACACGCTCTCCTATCCCGTGGCGAAGGGGGAGTGCGACGATCTGCTGGTGGAGGCCACGCTGGACAGCTGGCAGAACTCCAACGTCTACTCCGAGACGAGCCGGGACCTGGAGTGCCACTCCGGGGTGCAGCGGGTGGACCTACGGCTCACCGCATCGGGCTTCTGACCCCGGCCCCGACGCGCAAAGGCGCCCCCACCGGATCTCCCGGCGGGGGCGCCTTCGCCGTTCAGCGTACTTCGTACTCCCGTACTCCGTACTGCCGTTGCAGGCTGTCCCCTGTAACCTGTCCCCTGTAACCTGTCCCCTGTCCCCTGCCGTCCCCTACTCCCCCATCCCCCGCAGCGGCGCCTCCCCGGTCTCCGTCATCAGGATCTCCACCTCGGAGCGCACCGAGTTGAGGATGCGCTTGGCGGCGAGGACGTGCGTGCACCCCTCGCGGTACAGGGCGAGCTGGTCCTCCAGGTCCACGTCGTCGCGGTCCAGCTCGCGGCGGATCTCCTCCAGGCGAGCGAGCAGCACGCCAAGGCGGGGCTCGGCGGACGCGTCGGTGGCGGGTGCGGCGGGGGTGCGGGCCATCGGATGCTTCAGGGAAGGGGTAGGTCGGTGACGGGCTCCGCGGCGGCGTCCTCCACGCGCACGCGCAGGGTGCCCTCGGCCAGGCGGACGCGCAGGCGCTGCCCGGGCGCGGTCTCGGCGGAGGAGCGCACGGGGCGGCCGTCCTCGCGCGAGACCACGGCGTAGCCGCGCCCCAGCACCCGCAGCGGCGAGCGGGCGTCCAGCCCCTCGGCGCCGAGCGCCAGGCGCTGCTCGTGCTCCTCCAGGCGGCCGAGCAGGGCGGCGGCGGCCTCCTCTTCGGCGGCGGCGGCGTCCCGGGTGAGCGCGTCCAGGCGGCGCGCCATGCCGGCGTGCAGGTCGCCCGTGGCGCGGCGCAGGCGCTCCTCCACCCCCTCCAGCAGCCGGCGGGGGGAGCGCGCCTCCAGGTGCAGCGCCGCGCCGGAGACGCCCGCCTCCAGCAGCGCCACCCGCCGCCCGAAGGCGTGCTCCGCGGCGCGGGCCTGCGCGTCCAGCAGCTCGCCGCGGCGGGCGGCGGCCCGGCGGAGGCGGAGGGCGTTGTCGTCCGCGAAGCCGCCCACGTACGCCGCGATCTCGCGCCCGTCCGGGACGGCGCGCTCGGCGCCGGCGGTGGGGGTGGCGGCGCGCACGTCGGCCACCAGGTCGGCCACGGTGTAGTCGGTCTCGTGGCCCACGGCGGAGATCACCGGCACCGGGCAGGCGGCGATGGCGCGGGCCACCGGCTCCATGTTGAAGGCCCAGAGCGACTCCATGCTCCCGCCGCCGCGCGCCACGATCACCACGTCCACCGGGCACTCCTCGCGCCGCGTCCCGAAGCGGCGGATGGCCGCGGCGACGTCGTCGGCGGCGTCGGCGCCCTCCACGCCGCAGTGCGACACCAGCATGGGCACCCACCACGCCTTGCGGCGCATGGTGCGGTGCATGTCGTGGAGCGCGGCGCTCTGCGCCGAGGTCACCACCCCCACCCGCTCGGGGTAGAGCGGGACGGGGCGCTTGCGGGCGTCGTCCAGCAGCCCCTCCTCGCGCAGCGCGGCGACCAGCCGGTCCTTGGCCACCTGCCAGAGCCCGCCGGCGCGGGTGGTCTCCACCCGCGTCACATCCAGCTGGAACTGGCCGCGCCGCACGAAGATCCCCAGCTGCCCCATCACCTCCACCTGCATCCCGTCCTCCGGGAGGGCGGGGAGGTGGCGCGCGGTGCTGGCCCACAGGACGCAGCACAGCTCGGCGCGGTCGTCCTTGAGGGTGAAGTAGCAGTGGCCGGAGCGGTGCTTCTTCCACCCGGACACCTCGCCGCGCACCCACACCGACCCGGCGGCCTGGCGGATCACCTCGTCCGCGCGGCTCACCACGCGCCACACGCTGAACACCTTGCGCGGCGCGGCCGCCTGCGGGGCGGGTGCGGGGATGGCGATCCGGGAAGTTGCCATGGACGGGGCCGGGGGGACGGATGCGCTTCGCCTGTAAGCTAACGCTGCGGGCGGACATCGGGGTAGTCGGGCAAGGCCCGCCCCCCGCCGTCCGCTTCCCCGTCCGTGGACGCACGAAGGGGGCCGCGCGCCGCGCGGCCCCCTCCGGAGGCCCTGCCCCGTCCGCCGCGCCCTCAGATCGTCAGCTTCGTCCCCCGGGCGAGGGTGGTGCCGGCGGTCGTCCAGGCGGGGAGGCCGCCCACCACCTGGTCGATGGCCGGGGACGAGCCGGGGGAGTAGCTCTCCACCACCTCCACCTCCACCGGGTCTGCGCCGCGGATGCGCAGCGTCCCCTCCCACCCCTGCGCGTTCCCGTAGGCTCGCAGCACGTACATCTCCGCGAACGCGGGGCCGTCCCCGCGGAGCCGCGGCAGGCTGTCGCTGAACGACCACCCCGCCAGCCGCTCCGCGGGGATGCGCACGTTCACCGCGTACTGCCCGCCCGGGGCGATGCGCAGGCGCACCGTGCGCTCGCCGCCCGCGGCGGCGCCCTCGGGGGACGCGCTCACCGGCGGGGCGGGGAGAGCCGGGCGCTCCGCCGGCCGCACCCACCCCGCCCCGCGCGGCGCGAAGCGCGGCCCCGGCACCCCGTCCAGCGCCACGGAGGCGGGGATGTGGTCCATGCCGGTCACCGAGAGCCGGGACGAGGTGTCGGTGACGGTATGCTGCACCGCCAGGCGCTTGGGCCGCGCGGCGCTGTACGGGTGGGAGAGCGCCAGCGCCACCACCCCCGCGAGCCCCGCCGCCGCCAGCACGCCCGAGGCCCGCCGCAGCCGCCCGCCCCGGTGCAGCGCCGCCGTGCCGACCGCGGCCAGCCACACGGTCGGGAGCGCCACCAGCAGCGCGAGCACCGGGTCGAAGGGGATCCCCGCCGGGAAGCGGCCCGCCAGCGGCGCCGCGAGCTTGAGCAGGACCGTCTGCACCTGCGCCGTGAGCAGCGCGGGGACCACCCACGCCGCCAGCAGCGCGGCCCACCAGGCACGCGGCGCGAAGGCCCACGCCAGCAGCCCCAGCGATCCCGCCAGCGTCCACCAGAGCGCCAGGTACCCGGTGCCGATCCCCGCCGCGGTGAACAGGGCCAGGAGCAGCGCCCAGGCCAGCGTCGCGCCCGCGAGCGCGGGGAGCGCCGCGTCGCCGGCGCCGCGGCGCTCCCCGCGGCGCGCCCACACCGAGTGAACGAACAGGAAGGCCGCCAGCGCGGTCGCGCCGAACGTCGCCCACCCCAGCCAGGGGCGCGCGTACCACCCGTGGGGGTTCACCGTCCCCACCAGGAGCCCCACCAGCACCGCCGCCACGATCCCGGCCAGCGTCGCCAGCACGGTGACGCCCATCCCGGCCAGCGCCCGGCCCCAGGTGAGCGGCGTGCGCCGTGCGGCGACCGCGACCGCGGCCAGCGCCAGCACGATCGCCACCAGGGCCAGGAGCGTCGCCGTCCCGGCCGAGTAGGCGAACATGGTCCGCCCCAGGAAGTCGTAGTAGATGGAGGGCGCGCGGCTCACGTCGCCGGGGAGCGGCCCGGTGGCGAGCTCGCGGACCAGCGCCAGGGTGTTGCCGCCCATGTGCTGGACGGAGCCGGGCTGCACCCGCTCCACCCGGTCCAGCGCGGTGTGGTAGGCGTAGCCGTCCTGGTACAGCGCCACGTCCAGCCCGCGCAGCCGCCCCTCGTCGCGGTAGACGCGGAAGTCGGTGTCCGAGGGGATGATGCCGCTCTGGAAGATGTCCTGCCCCAGCACCGTGCCGTAGGGGAGGGGGACCGAGCGGGCGTACTCCTCGGTGAGCCAGTCGTTGCCGGGGCCGGCCTGGAAGAGCACCGCCTTCCCCCGCGGCCCCGCCGACTCCAGGTTGACGAAGGCGCGCACGTCCGCGGCCCAGGGGTGCTCCAGGAAGGCGTCCGAGCCCAGCAGCCCGGCCTCCTCGCCGTCGTTGAAGTTGAAGATCACCGTGTGCTGCGGGCGCGGCCCGGCGGCGAGCGCCCGCGCCACCTCCACCGCCGTCGCCACGGACACGGCGTTGTCGCCCGCGCCGGGGCTCTCCGGGGGCGAGTCGTAGTGCGCCGACACCAGCACCGCCGTGGCCGAGTCGCCGCGGATGCGGGCCAGCACGTTGCGCGTGCGGCGCAGCTCCAGCGTCCCCGGGCGCCACAGCGCCGGCTCGGCGTCGGCGTGGTCCTGCACCTGCACCTCCACCCCCGGGATCGCCGCGAGCGTGGCGGCCAGGTACGCCGCCGCCTCGTCGCGCCCCGGCGTGCCGATCACCCGCCGGCCGATGTCGCCGGCCAGGCGCTGGAGGACGGGGCGCGCGCGCGCCTCCGAGAACGCGGTGGCCGGGACGTCCGCGGACGCGGGGGCGGGCGGCCGGTCGGCCCACTCCGCCAGCGCCAGCACGGCCGCGAGGAGCGCTGCGGCCGCCAGCCAGACGCCGCCGCGGCGCCCGTGGGGTGCGTCTCCGGCCGGCTCCACGGGAGCGCGGCCGGCGCCGGGGGTGAGTACGGGGGTCGCGTCCATTGGGCGCTGCGGAACGGGGAGCCGCGAGGGAGGTGCAATTGATGGCGGACAATATGCGCCGGCCGCGAGGCCGACGCAACGCCCACGAGATCGGAGGACGACGCGGAAACGGCGGGGCCCCTCCACCCACCGTGGAGGAGCCCCGCCGTTCTTCACGTGCTTCGTGCTCCGTACTGCCGTTCAGTTCGCCGACCCCGCCGCCCGGTTCGCGTGCGTGGCCGACTGCAGCGCCATGGTCACCGATCCCACGAACGGCATGGACGACTCGATGCGGACCGGGATGCGGCACTCGTCGTCCGTCAGGTACAGCCGGATCACGGCCTGGCGGCCGTCCTTGTAGCGCTCCGGGTCGTGGACCCGCATCTCCACCGCCACCGTGCGGAAGGTGCCGGCGGGAACGGTGGTCTGCTGCCGGCCCAGCACGCGCACCTGCACCGGGTTGCGGCGGGTGTCGAAGTGGCGGTTCAGGTCGTAGGCGGCCCCCGCCTCCAGCGGCAGGGTGCGGATGAAGAACAGGAACGAGAGCTCGTCCAGCGGCGCCGCCGTGGGGATCGCCCCCTGCTCCCCCTTCGCCGAGGCCCACTGCCGGTCGGCCAGGTCCATCCGCACGTCCTCGCTGCGGCTCCCCAGCGGGCTGCGCTCGGTCTTGGTGTAGCGCACCGAGGCCATGGCCCGCGAGTCGAACCAGGAGCGCGTCCGGTCGCGGATCACCGCGGGCCCCATCCGCCCGTTGAAGTCGAAGCCCAGCACGAAGGCGCGGCGCCCCGCCACCTCCTCCGGGCCGGTCACGCTCATGGTCCCCGTGCCCAGCTTGCCGAAGCGGCTGCTGCTGGCCCGGTACACCAGCTCCTCGCCCACCCCGAAGGGGATCCGCGCCGACTGGGCCTGGAGCCCCGGGGCGAGCGCGAGCGCCGAGGCGGCGAGCGCCAGGGCGATCCCCCGCCGCGCGCGCCGTGCCGTCCACCCGTTCCCGCCGGTTCCGTCGCTCACCCCGCCCTCCTTCGCTCGTGCGGTCGTTTCCTCTTCCGCATCAAGCTAGGGCCGCGGGGGGCGCCGGACTGTCGGGGCGGGGTCGGGAGGGGTGTAGGGGGAGCGGGGAGACCGGGTGTGGGAGAACCCCCCACCCGGCCGACGAACGACCGCGACGTCGGGACGCCCCGAGCGGGGCGTCCCGCGCCTCACCATA
>JBFMFL010000355.1:0-6626 GCA_040752145.1 Gemmatimonadota bacterium | reverse complement strand
GTCCTCCCCCAGAATTGGGGGAGGGTGGCGAGCCTAAGCGAGCCGGGTGGGGGCCTCCCCGCCGACGCCAGCCCCGTACCTGCCGCCGCAGGTGCAGTTCTCCCCTCTCCCCTTGTGGGAGAGGGGCCGGGGGTGAGGGGTGCGGACGCGGACAGCCTCGCCTACGTCATCTACACCTCGGGCTCGACCGGCCAGCCCAAGGGCGCGATGAACGCGCACCGGGGCATCGTCAACCGGCTGCTGTGGATGCAGCGGCAGTACGGCCTCACGGCCGACGACGTGGTGCTCCAGAAGACCCCGTTCAGCTTCGACGTCTCCGTGTGGGAGTTCTTCTGGCCGCTGCTGGCCGGGGCGCGGCTGGTGCTCGCGAAGCCGGAGGGGCACCGCGATCCGCAGTACCTGTCGGAGCTGATCGAGCGGGAGGGCGTCACCACGCTGCACTTCGTCCCCTCCATGCTCCAGGCGTTCCTGGAGGCGGCGGAGACGGAGCGCTGCGGGAGCGTCCGCCGCGTGGTGTGCAGCGGCGAGGCGCTGGGCGCGGAGGTGCGCGACCGCTTCTTCGAGCGGCTCCCCGGTCCCGAGCTGCACAACCTGTACGGGCCGACGGAAGCGGCGGTGGACGTGACGTACCATGCGTGCGTCCCCGGCGAGCCCACGGTGCCGATCGGGCGGCCGGTGGCGAACACGCGCATCCACGTGCTGGACGGCCGGCTCGCGGAGACGCCGGTGGGCGTGCCGGGCGAGCTGTACATCGCGGGGGTGCAGGTGGGGCGCGGCTACCACGGGCGGCCGGAGCTGACGGCGGAGCGCTTCTTCCCGGACCCGTTCGCCTCCGAGGCGGGCGCGCGGATGTACCGGACCGGGGACCGGGCGCGCTGGCTTGCGTCCGGAGAAGTCGAGTATCTCGGACGTCTCGACGCGCAGGTCAAGGTGCGGGGCTTCCGCATCGAGCCGGGGGAGATCGAGTCGGCGCTGCGGCGGCACCCGTCGGTGGCGGACGCGGCGGTGGTGGCGCGGACCGACGCCGGCCGTCCGCAGCTGGTGGGCTACGTGGTGGCGGCGCAGGGGGAGACGGTGGATCCCGAGGCGCTGCGGGCGCACCTGGGGGCGTGGGTGCCGGAGTACATGGTGCCGGCGGCGCTGGTGGAGATGGAGGCGCTTCCGCTCTCCCCCAGCGGCAAGCTGGACCGCCGCGCGCTCCCGGCGCCGGACGCGGGAGCGGGATCGCGGGAGGAGCACGTCGCGCCGCGGACGGACGCGGAGGCCGCGCTCGCCGGGGTGTGGCGCGAGCTGCTGGGCGTGGAGCGGGTGGGCGCGCGCGACAACTTCTTCGCGCTGGGCGGCGACAGCATCCTCAGCATCCGGATGGTGTCGCGCGCGGCGGCGGCCGGGGTGCGCATCGCGCCGTGGCAGGTGTTCCAGCACCAGACGCTCGGCGCCCTCGCCGCCGTGGCCGACACCGCGACCGCGGTGCGGGCGGAGCAGGGCGAGGTCACCGGCGAGGCGCCGCTGACGCCGGTGCAGCGCTGGTTCTGGGAGATGCCGCTCCCGGAGCCGCACCACTGGAACCAGGCGCTGCTGCTGGAGGTGGCGCGCCCGGTCGGCGCGGACGTGCTGGAGCGCGCGGTCGGCGCGCTGCTGCGCCACCACGACGCGCTCCGGCTGCGCTTCACCCGCGACGGCGGCGGGTGGCGGCAGGAGGTCGCGGCGTCCGGCGGCCCGGTGCCGTTCGAGCGGGTGGACCTGTCGGCGTGCCCGGACGGCGCGCTGGCGGCGGAGATCGAGCGGATCTCCGGCGAGGCCCAGGCCGGCCTGGACCCGGCCGCCGGTCCGCTGCTGCGCGCGGTCCACTTCGACACGGGCCCGGAGCGCGCCGGGCGGCTGCTGCTCGTCGTCCACCACCTGGCCGTGGACGGCGTCTCCTGGCGCATCCTGGTGGAGGACCTGGAGACGGCCTGCGCCGGCGCCGCCCTCCCGCCCAAGACCACCTCGTTCCGCGACTGGGCGCGGCGGCTGGCGGAGCACGCGCGCTCGGAGCGGCTGGAGGCGGAGCTGCCGCTCTGGCTGCCGCTCGCGGACGAGCCCGCCGCGCCGCTCCCCGTGGACCTGCCCGGCGGCGAGAACACCGAGGGGCGGACGCGCACCGTCGAGGTGGTCCTGCCGGAGGCCGAGACGGCGGCCCTGCTGCGGGACGTGCCGGCCGCGTACCGCACGCAGGTGGGCGACGTGCTGCTCGCCGCGCTGGCGCGCGCCTTCGCGCGGTGGACGGGGCGGCGCTCGCTGCTGCTGGACCTGGAGGGGCACGGGCGCGAGCCGCTGTTCGCCGACCTGGACCCGTCGCGCACCGTGGGGTGGTTCACCTCGCTCTTCCCGGTGCGGCTGGAGGCGGCGGACGACACCGCCCAGCTGATCAAGTCCGTCAAGGAGCGGCTGCGCGCCCTCCCGGGGAAGGGGATCGGCTTCGGGCTCCTCCGCTACCTGGGCTCCGACGAAGCGCGGGAGCGGCTGGCGGCGCTCCCCGCGCCGGAGGTGCAGTTCAACTACCTGGGGCGCTTCGACGCGGACGGCGCGCCGGACGCGCTCTTCCGCCCCGCCGCGGAGTCCGCCGGGGCGGCGCGGGCGGCGTCCGCGCCCCGGCGCTACCTGCTGGAGGTGAACGCGGCCGTCGCCGGGGGGCAGCTCCAGGCCTCGTGGACGTACTCGGAGGCCGTGCACCGCGCGGACACGGTGCGGGGGCTGGCCGAGGGGTGGCTCGCCGCGCTGCGCGAGCTGATCGCCCACTGCACGGCGCCCGGCGCGGGCGGCCCCACCCCGTCCGACTTCCCGCTGCTCGGGATCGGCCAGGCCGAGCTGGACCGGCTGGCCGCCGGCTTCGGGGGGCGGGTGGAGGACGCGTACCCGCTGTCGCCGCTCCAGCAGGGAATGCTCTTCCACTCGCGGGAGGCGCCGGACGAGTCCAACTACTTCGAGCAGTTCACCTTCCACCTGGCCGGCGCCCTGGCCCCCGCCGTGATGCGGCGCGCCTGGCAGGCCGTGGTGGACCGGCACGACGTGCTGCGCACGGCCTTCGTCCGCCGCCCCACCGGCGAGGACGTGCAGGTGGTGCTGCGCGGGGTGGAGGTGCCGTTCGCGGAGCACGACTGGCGCGGCGCCGCCGCCGGCGACCACCCGCGGATGCTGGACCGGTTCCTCACCGCGGACCGTGCGCGCGGGCTGGACCTGGCGTCCGCGCCGGTGATGCGGGTGGCCGTCGTCCGCACCGGCGAGCAGGACTGGCGCCTGGTGTGGAGCCACCACCACGCGCTGCTCGACGGCTGGTCCATCCCCATCGTGCTGGACGAGGTGGTCACGGCGTACGAGGCGATCCTGCGCGGCCGCGAGCCCGGGCTCCCGCCCGTGAGGCCCTTCCGCGAGTACGTGGAGTGGCTGGGCCGGCGGGACGCCGCCGCGGCGGAGGCGTTCTGGCGCGAGGAGCTGGGCGGGATCGAGGGCCCCACCCGGCTGGGGATCGAGCTGGACGCGGGCGCGGACTCGGGGCCCAGGGGCGTGCGCGAGCTGAAGCTCCCGGCCGGGGTCACGGAAACGCTGGGCTCGCTCGCGCGCACCCACCGCCTGACGCTCAACACGCTGCTCCAGGGCGCCTGGGCGATGCTCATGTCGCGCTACTCGGGCGAGGAAGACGTGGTGTTCGGCGCGACCACCTCGGGGCGCAGCGCGGACCTCCCGGAGATGGGCGGGCGCGTCGGCCTGTTCATCAACACGCTCCCCGTGCGCGTCCGGGTCCCCGCCGAGGCCCCGCTGCTGGACTGGCTGGGCGCCCTGCAGGAGCGCCAGGGGGCGACGCGCGCCGTGGAGCACACGCCGCTCACCCAGGTGCAGGGGTGGAGCGAGGTGCCGCGCGGGACCCCGCTCTTCGACTACATCCTGGTGTTCGAGAATTACCCGAACTCGTCCAAGGGGGAGGACGAGACCGGGCTGGCGCTGCTCGGCTACCGCGTGGACGAGCGCACCAACTTCCCCTTTTCCCTGCTCGTCATCCCCGGCGGGGAGCTGACGCTCCGCGCGGAGTTCGACGCGGACCGCTACGACGCCGGCGCCGTGGAGCGCCTGCTCGGCCACCTGGCGGCGCTGCTCGCCGGGATGACGCGCGCCCCCGGAGCCCCCGTGCGCGCCGTCGCCGGGCCCGAGCCGCTCCCCGAGGCCGGCATCGGCGCGCCGCTCCCGGAGGACGCGGAGCGCCCGGTTCACCTGCGCGTCCTGGAGCAGGCGGCGCGCACCCCGGCCGCCGTCGCCGTGGCGCACGGCCCCGTGCGGCTCACCTACGGTGAGCTGGACGCCCGCTCCGCCGCCCTGGCCGCCACCCTCCGGGGTCTGGGCGTGGGCCCGGACACCCGGGTCGCCCTGTACGCCGACGCCTCGCCGGACGCCGTGGTCGGGATGCTGGCCGTGCTGCGCGCCGGCGGCGCCTACGTCCCCGTGGACCCGGCGTATCCCGCCGAGCGCATCGCCTACCTGCTGGCCGACTCCGCCGCGCCGGTGCTGCTGACCCGCTCGGGTCTGCGGGACCGCGTGCCGGAGTTCGCGGGCGAGGTGGTGCTGATGGACGGCGGTTCGTCGTCCGCACTTTCGCACTCCCGCACTCCCGCACTCTCGCACTCGCCGTACCCCGACTCCCTCGCCTACGTCATCTACACCTCCGGCTCCACCGGGCGCCCCAAGGGCGTGCAGGTGAGCCACGGGAACCTGGCGCGCTCCACGGCGGCGCGGCTCGCGCGGTACGCGGAGCCGGTGCGCGGCTTCCTGCTGCTGTCGTCGGTGTCGTTCGACAGCTCGGTGGCGGGGATCTTCTGGACGCTGTGTTCGGGCGGGACGCTGCACGTGCCCGCGGCGGAGGCGCAGCGCGACCCGGCGCTGCTGGTGGAGACGGCGGCGCGCGAGGGCGTGTCGCACCTGCTGTGCGTGCCCTCGCTGTACGCCGCGCTGCTGGACGAGGCGGAGCGCCGGCGCGGCTGGGCGCCCGCGGCGGCCGTGGTGGCGGGGGAGTCGTGCCCGCGCGAGCTGGTGCAGCGGCACGCGCGGCTCTTCCCCGGCGCCGCGCTCTTCAACGAGTACGGGCCCACCGAGGGGACCGTGTGGTGCACGGTGCACGAGTGCCGCCCGGAGGAGGCGGCGGCGCGCGTCCCCATCGGGCGGCCGGTGCCCGGGGCGCGGGTGTACGTGCTGCACCGGGACGGGTCGCCCGTGCCGGAGGGCGCCGCCGGCGAGGTGTACGTGGGCGGGGCCGGGGTGGCGCGCGGCTACCTGGGGCGGCCGGAGCTGACGGCCGAGCGCTTCGTCCCCGACCCGTTCGCGGCGGAGCCGGGGGCGCGCATGTACCGCACCGGCGACCGGGCGCGCTGGCTCCCCGACGGCGCGCTGGACTTCCTGGGGCGGGTGGACGAGCAGGTCAAGGTGCGCGGCTTCCGCGTGGAGCCGGGCGAGGTGGAGGACGCGCTCCTCGCCCACCCGGCGGTGAAGGAGGCCGCCGTTGCGGCGCGGACCGACCGCGGCGGCGCCCGGCTGGTGGGGTACGTGGTGCTCCGCGGGGGCGGGGCGGCGGACGCGGCCGGGCTGCGCGGCTTCCTGCGCGAGCGCCTGCCGGAGCACCTGGTCCCCTCCGCGTTCGTGGTGCTGGACGCGATCCCGCGCACCCCCAACGGCAAGACGGACCGCGCCGCCCTCCCCGCGCCCGAGCCCGTGGAGGCCGCCGGGTCCCACGTGGAGCCGCGCACGGAGACCGAGGCGAGCGTCGCCGGGGCGTGGGCCGCGGTGCTGGGCGTGGAGCGCGTGGGGGCGCTGGACGACTTCTTCGACCTGGGCGGCCACTCGCTGCTGGCCATGCAGGCGGTCTCGCGGCTGCGCCACGCGCTGGAGGTGGACCTGCCGGTGAACGCCATCTTCGACCACGCCACGGTGGAGCGCCTGGCCGCCGAGATCGACCGGCGGCGGGACGAGGCGCTCGCCGCGCTGCTGGCCGAGATCGAGGGCCTTTCCGAGGACGAGGCGGGCGGCCTGCTCGCGGCCGAGCTGGCGGCGCTGGACCGGGACGCGGAGGACGGGGGCGGATGACCGCCGCGGAGCACCCCCCGGTCCACCTCGCCTTCGCAGCGCAGGCCCGCCGCACCCCAGACGCCGTCGCCGTGGAGGCCGGCGGCGTGCCCGTCGCCTACGCCGCCCTGGACGCCCGCGCCGGCGCGCTCGCCGCCCGCCTGTCGGCGCTGGGCGTCGGCCCGGAGACGCGCGTGGGCGTGTGCATGGAGCGCTCGGCGGAGATGGTGGCCGCCCTGCTCGCCGTGCTCAGGGCCGGCGGCGCCTACGTCCCCCTGGACCCCGCCTACCCGGCCGAGCGCCTGGCGTACATGCTGGCGGACTCCGCCGTGCCCGTGCTGCTGACGCAGGAGCGGCTGCGCGACCGGTTGCCGGAGTTCGGGGGCGAGGTGGTCGCGTGCGACGGGACCCCCCTCCCCCCGGCCCCCTCCCCCGCAAGAGGGGAGGGGGAGCACGACGGTGCGGAGGAATCGACAGCCGTTGCAGGCTGTTCCCTGTTCCCTGTTCCCTGTTCCCTCGCGTACGTCATCTACACCTCC
>JBFMFL010000354.1:0-6689 GCA_040752145.1 Gemmatimonadota bacterium | reverse complement strand
TGGCGGACCTGGACGGAGCCGGGTCCGTTTTCGTTCTCGACGCTGAGCTCCCGGAACTCCTCCGCGCCCACCGTGCGTCCGCCGCTGGGCGCGGCGGGCGCGGGCATCTGGCGGTGCGGCTCGCTGGAACGTGGCTCCACGGTGCCTCCTTGGCTGGGTGATCGCTGGGGAGGCAAACCCCACGCAAGCCGCATTCCCGCAGCGGATTACGCATCGTCTGGCCGCGGCCGGCGCACCACGGGGGCCGGAGCGGGAGGCTTTCGCGTGCGGGCCACGGCGCATAGGATTACGGTGTCCTCCGCCGCGCCGTCAGGCTTCCCGGCAGCGCACCTCGATCAGCAGCCGCCTCCAGCTCGGCACCTCGGCGCCCTCCACCTGCACGGCGACCGCCGTCGCCGCGCCGCCCCGGAGCAGCCACGGCGCGAGCCACGCGTTGATCTCGGGGGGGAGGTGGCCCAGGGGGTCGCCGCTCGTCAGGTGCACCCACACCGCGGGGTCCTCATCGCCGGGCGGGTCCGGGATGAGGAGGAGCGGGTCGCCCGGCTCCACGGTGTCCAGGCGCGCGGCCCGCTCGCCGAAGACCGTCCCGTGGACGGTGGAGCGGAAGGTGGAGGGGCGGTGCGCGGGGAGGGGCGGAATCATCGCTGCTCTCGGAAACGGATCGTGCATGGGCCAGGCCCAATGTAACAGGCCCCGGTGCCCCCCTCAAGAAACGACGCTCCCCCCGGCCCGGGGAAACCAATCCCTCGCTGGCGTTTAGTAACACCGTCCCGGACACACCGAAGCCGAGCCCCCACATGGACCCCATCTACCTGGACTACGCGGCCACCTCGCCGCTGCGGCGCGAGGTGCGCGAGGCGATGCTCCCCTTCATGGAGGAGCGCTTCGGCAACCCCTCCAGCCTGCACCGCTGGGGCCGCGAGGCCCGCGCCGCGCTGGAGGACGCCCGCGCGCGCCTGGCGGAGGTGCTGGGGGCCGGGCCGCTGGAGGTCCTGTTCACGCGGGGGGGGACGGAGGCCGACAACATGGCCGTGCTGGGCCGGGCCCACTTCGCCCCCGGTGCCCCGGTGGTGTGCTCCTCCATCGAGCACAAGGCGGTGCTCGCCGCCGCCAAGGCCACCACCCGCCTCACGCAGTCCGCCTTCCACGTGGTGGGGGTGGACCGGGACGGCGTGGTGAACGAGGAGGAGATCTACGCCCTGCTGGAGGCGAAGCCCGCCGTGGTCTCGGTGATGTGGGCCAACAACGAGGTGGGCTCCGTGCAGCCGGTGGAGCGCATCGCGGAGCGGTGCCGGGAGGCGGGCGTCGTCTTCCACACGGACGCGGTGCAGGCGTTCGGCAAGCTGGAGGTGCGGGTGGACCACGTCCCCGCGGCGATGCTCTCCCTGAGCGCGCACAAGGTGGGCGGCCCCAAGGGAGTCGGGCTGCTGTTCGCGCGCAGGGGGACCCGGTTCCACCCGCTGGTCTACGGGGGGAGCCAGGAGCGCGGGCTGCGCCCGGGGACGGAGGACGTGGCCGGCGCGGTGGGCTTCGCCGTCGCCGCGGAGCTGGCGGCCCGCGACCGCGAGGCGGAGATGGCGCGCCTGGGCGCCCTGCGCGACCGCCTGGAGGCCGGGCTGCGGGCCGCGATCCCCGGCCTGGTGGTGAACGCGGCCGGGGCCCGACGGCTCCCGACGCACCTCAACGTGTGCATCCCGGGCGTCGACTCAGGGGCGCTGGTCCCGGCGCTGGACCTGGAAGGGATCGCCGCTTCCGGCGGCTCGGCGTGCAACAGCGGCGCCGCCGACCCCTCGCACGTGCTCACGGCCATGGGGCTGGACGCGGACTCCGCCTCCCCCTCGGTGCGCTTCTCGCTGGGCAGGGAGACCACGGACGCGCAGATCGACCGCGTGCTCGCCGTGGTCCCGGCGGTGGTGGAGCGGCTCCGGACGTTCGCGCCGGTCTGAAGGGAACAGAAGTGCGAAAGTGCGTGAGTGCGAAAGTGCGGAACCACCCACTCTCGCACTTTCGCACTTCGCACTCACGCACTTTTTGTTTATGAAGCGCAGGGTTCTGGTCGCCATGTCGGGGGGCGTCGATTCGTCCGTGGCCGCGGCGCTCCTGGTGGAGCAGGGCCACGAGGTGGTCGGCGTCACCATGAAGACCTTCTGCTACTCGGACGACGTCGAGGGCACGGGGAAGACGTGCTGCGGCCTGGAGGGGATCATGGACGCCCGCCGGGTGGCGGACCGGCTGGGGATCGCCCACTACGTGTTCGACGTGGAGCGCGAGTTCACGCGCGACGTGATCGACGACTTCGTTTCGGAGTACGCCGCCGGGCGCACCCCCAACCCCTGCGTGCGCTGCAACGGCAACACCAAGTTCCGCGACCTGCTGCGCCGCGGCGAGATGCTGGGGTGCGACGCCATCGCCACCGGCCACTACGCGCGCATGGGGAGGGACGCCGAGGGGAACCCCACGCTGCTGCGCGCCCTGGACGGCAACAAGGACCAGTCGTACTTCCTGTGGGCGCTCCCCCCGGAGCTCCTGCCGAAGCTGATGTTCCCGCTGGGCGAGCTGACCAAGCCGGAGGTGCGCGAGAAGGCGCGCGAGCTGGGCCTGGCGACGGCGGACAAGCCGGAGAGCATGGAGATCTGCTTCGTCCCCACGGGCAACTACGTGGACGTGCTGGAGAAGCGGCTGGGCGACGGCCACCCGGCGCTGGCTCCGGGAAAGCTGGTGACTCCCTCCGGCGAGACGGTGGGCGAGCACTCCGGCTACGCCCGCTACACCGTGGGCCAGCGCAGGGGCCTGGGCGGCGGCCGCGGCCTGCCGCTCTACGTGATCGGCACGCGGCCGGAGAGGCGCGAGGTGGTGGTGGGCACGCTGGACGACCTGCACCGCGCCGAGGTCCGTATCGGCGAGCTGAACTGGCTGGCGGAGCCCCCCGCCCCCGGCGACGCCCTGCGCGTGCAGATCCGCCACCGGGCCAGGGCCGTGGAGGCCCGCGTCGCCGCCCGCGCCGACGGCGAGATCGTGCTGGAGTTCGCCCAGCCGCAGCGCGCGGTGACGCCCGGCCAGTCCGCCGTGATGTTCCGGGACGACGTGGTGCTGGGCGGAGGGAGGATCGCGGCCTGAGGGCACCCGGTCGCAGCCCGCCGGACGCGGGCTGCGATCGAATCGGCCGCCCCAAGGACGGAACGCCCTCCGCCGAATTGCTCGGCGGAGGGCGTTCCGGCTTCCGTGGCGGCCGCGAGCTACCCGTGGGCGCCGGGCGCGGCGCCTACTGCGTCAGGCTGCGGTAGTCGTGCCCGCGGGCCACCAGGTCGCCGTTCAGGTCGGAGAGCGCCCAGGGCCACGCCGCTCCGTTGGATGCGCTGGTCGCGTCGTACATCCACCAGGCCGCCCCCACGATGTCGGTGGGATAGGAGTTGATGTGGGCGATCCTCGAGGCCATGTCGCCCCCGTCGAAGCTGCCGACGAAGATCTTCTTCCCGCCGCGCTCCCGCCCCCAGCGGACGGCCTCCGTCACCAGGTTGTTGAAGTCGGTCAGGCCCAGGCCGTTGAAGTTGTAGCGCCACTCGGCGATCGGCGGCTCCTGGTTGTTCGCCAGCTTCTTGTACTCGCTGATGAACTCGTCCGCGTACGCCGTGAAGTGCAGCGTCCCCAGCGGGGTCGCCCCCGGGTGGGTGAACCCGCCGTTGGAGAAGCGCGCGGAGGGATCCCTGGCGCGGATGTAGTTCACCGCGTCGTGGAAGAGCTTCGCGTACTCGGCCGGAGAGTAGAACTTGTACGTCTCCGTGGACAGCGCCCCGCTCCAGTGGTCCGGCTCGTCACCGATGATGTAGAGGAATCCGCGGTCCTTGTTCCGGATCACGAAGCCCTCGTCCACCGCGAAGTACTTCTCCCAGTTCCCCGCCCAGACGTGCTGGCGGTCCTGGCTCTCGTGCTGCCCGTACGGGGCCACGGAGGCTGCCGTGAGCAGCAGGGGAATCCCGTTCGCCGCGCCGGTGTACCGGTTGGTCCAGGCGTAGAACTTGTTCCGCACCCGGATGCGGACCGCCTCCATCCGCCAGCCCGGCACGCCCGCCACGGCGCCGTCGCAGACCTGGTCCTGCCAGCCCACGTTCTCGACGTGTGCCTCGTAGCAGATGCTCTGCTGGCCCGCGTTCCGCAGCCGGACTTTGAGCCCTTCCATCCGCGCGCCGAGCCCGGTGGTGCCCACCATCTGTCCGTTTCCACAGACCTCGGGCTGCCACGCGCCCTGCACGTACGCGGTGTAGCACACCTCGGCGGGAGCAGCCCCGTTGGAGATGGACGACAGGTTGATCCGCAGCGCCTCCATCTGCTTGGCCAGCCCGGTGGTCCCCGCGACGGCGCCGTCGGAGACCGCCGCGATCCACCCGTCGTTCGCGAGGTGGGCCTCGTACGTGACCACCCGCGCCACGTTCGAGGACGCCGGCCGGTGCGCGAGGCGGATCCGGACGGCCTCCATGTACAGGCCCTGCCCGATCAGACCGTTCGCCTGGCCGTCACACACCTCGGGCAGCCACCCGCGGTTCTGCACGTGGGCCTCGTAGCAGACGCTCCGTTCCGGCGCGTTCTCCAGCCGGATCCGGACGGCCTCGAACGGCAGCGTGCCGTTCACCTGCTGCCCGTTTCCGCAGACCTCGGGCTGCCAGGCGCCACCGACGAACGCCTGGTAGCAGACCCGGGCCGACGCCTCGGCTGCGAGATCCACCCGGAGACCGGTCATCCGCTGCGCCTGGCCGACCGTGCCGGCGACCTGGCCGTTCGTGACCGCGGCCGCCATCCAGCCGGTGGTCTCGCTCGCGGCGTTGTAGGTGATGCTGGAATGGACGTAGAGCCGGGGCTGCGCGTCCGAGGGGTCCGGGCGCGTGGGCTCGTCGGCGCAGCCCGTGCCCAGGAGGAGGAGTGCGGCCAGAGCGAAGCCGTTCTTGCGAATACCCATGCCAACCTTCTTGAAGCGTGGAAGAGGAGCGGCGAACGCGGCACCCCGCCGCGCACATGCCCTGTCGTGAAATCACCCCCCCCGGACGGGCCGAGGCCTTCTCCCGGACCGGAGCGACGAAAGGCATGCGCGACGCGTGGCGTTTATTATGCGCGCACGAAGCTACAACAGAAACGCTTGTTCCGTCAAGCCGCCGGGATCCGCCCCCCCACGCAGAACCGGGCGCCGCCACGCGGCGACGCCCGGACCTGCTCCTACTCCAGCTCCCGCGACTCCTTCAGCATCGCCTTGAGACGCTCCTCCGGCAGCTCGTGCACCGTCTCCTCGGCGTTCGCCTCGTCCCCCGGATGAATGACGAACCGCGCCCGGATCGCCGGGTCGGAAAGGCAGTGGAAGACGATCTTGGGGCGCTCGGGGAGTCCGAACCTGCCCCCGGAGGCATACGCCTCCCAGGTCAGCAGGTCGTCGTCGACGAAGACACGGCTCATCGGCAGTCCAGGTTGTTGATGGTCGGCCCGCTCAGTACCTGAGGCCCGCGGCCTCGGCGAACTCCTCCATCAACTTCTGTTCCCGCTCGCCCAGCTGCTCGGGCACCGCGACGCTGACGCGCACGAACTGGTCGCCGCGCTCGCCGCCCTTTTCCACTCCCTGCCCCTTGATGCGGAACCGGGTGCCCGACTGGGTGCCGGGCGGGATGCGGAGCACCACCTTCTTGCCGTCCACCGTGCGGACCCGGATGCGCGAGCCCAGCGTGGCCTGCGCCAGGTTGATGGGGACGGTGCAGTGGATGTCCAGCCCCTCGCGGGAAAAGAACTTGTCCGGCTGCACCCGGAACGACACGATCAGGTCGCCCGCCGGGCCGCCCGCCGCGCCCTTCTCGCCCTGCCCGGGGATGCGGATCTTGGAGCCGGTGTCCACCCCGGCCGGCACGGTGATCTGGATCTGGCGCTGCTGGCGCACCTGGCCCTGCCCCTGGCAGGTGGTGCACGGGTCGGTGGGGATCTTGCCCTTGCCGTAGCACGCCGGGCAGGGGCGGCTCACCGCGAAGCCGCCCTGGCCGAACTGGATGGTGCCGCGCCCCTTGCACTCCGGGCAGGTGGTCAGGTCGGTGCCGGGGCGGGCGCCGGAGCCGTGGCAGGTGGGGCAGTCCTCCACCACGGGGACGGTGATGGTGCGCTTGCCGCCGCGCACCGCCACCTCGAAGGGGACCTCCACGGCGTACTCCACGTTCTCGCCGCGCTGCGGCCCGCCGGGCCGGGAGGCGCCGCGCTTCCGGCCGCCCAGGTCGAAGATGGAGCCGAACAGGTCGCCCAGCCCGCCCACGTCGCCGATGTCCTCGAACGAGAACCCGCCGCCCGGGCCGGTGCCGCCGCCGGGACCGGGCCTGGGCCCCGCCCCCCCGCCGAAGCCCCCCGGCCCGCCCATCCCCGCGAACGCGCCGTACTTGCGCATCTGGTCGTACTGCTTGCGCTTGTCGTCGTCGGACAGGACGGAGTACGCTTCCGAGATCTCCTTGAAGCGCTCGGCCGCGGTGGCGTCGTTGGGGTTGGCGTCGGGGTGGTACTTCTTGGCCAGCTTGCGGTACGACTTCTTGATCTCGTCCGCGCTGGCGTTCTCCGCAACCCCCAGGATGCGGTAGAAGTCCTTGCTCTGTGTGGCCATGGTCCGTCCGGTGAGTCAGGGAACGGGGTGGGGGCCCCCCCCCGGGGGGGGGGCCGGGGACGCGCCCCCCCCCAGC
>JBFMFL010000353.1:0-6714 GCA_040752145.1 Gemmatimonadota bacterium | reverse complement strand
GGGCGGGGTGGGCGCTGCGGGGGCTGCGCGCGTGTCGTGCCGGTCCTGGACCGGTCCGGCGAGCGGCGGCGCGGGGCGGGGCGCGGGAGCGGCGGCGCGGGCCGTCGGCGCGGGCGCGACGGGGGACGAGCGGACCTCGTGGACGCGGAAGGCGGCGAGGAGCAGCAGGGCGGCGAGCGCCAGGGGCGGGCCGGCCCGGCGGTGTGCCTGGGCCGGGACCGCGTGATGGATTCGTGCGGCCATCAGCGGGTGTGCGGGGAGGCGTCCAGGAGGGCGAAGAAGATGTCCAGCAGCCGGGGCTCGAACGCGGCTCCCCGGTCCCGCGCCATGATCCGCCGCGCCTCCGCGGAGGGGAGCGCGTCGCGGTAGCTCCTGCGGCTGACGAGCGCGTCGTAGACGTCGGCGATGCCGGTGATCCGGCCGGCTTCCGGGATGCGGCTCCCGGCGAGGCCCTGCGGGTAGCCGGCGCCGTCCCACCGCTCGTGGTGCGTGAGGGCCACGGTCCGGGCGAGCGTCAGCACCGGGTCGAGCGCGCCGGTCCCGATCAGGTCGTGGCCGAGGACCGGGTGGGTGCGGACGACGTCCATCTCCGCGGGGGTGAGCGGGCCCGGCTTCACCAGGATGCGCGGATGCAGGCCGGCCTTGCCGATGTCGTGGAGGGGCGCGGCGACGCGCAGCTGGCGGACATGGCGCGGGTGCCATCCGGCGGCCGCGGCGAGGGCGGCGGCGTACAGGCCGACCTGCCGGACGTGGGCCGTCGTTTCCCCGTTCATGGAGGTGGCCAGCTTCATCAGGGCGCGGACCCGCGCGGCGCGCGGCGTCTCCGGGCAGCCCGGCAGGCGCAGGTCGGCCGCGCAGAGGAGGGGTCTCGTCTGAACGAATGCGTCCGGGGTACGGCGGGACGCAGGGGCGGGCGAGAGGCCGGGTGCCCCGCCGAGATGGAGGGAGTCGGCGCCTCCGCCGGGAGGCTCGCTGGAAAAAAGGACGCGTGCCGCTTCTGCCATGGACTGGGACGCTCGCGGTGGTCGGTGCGACGCTGCTGAAAGGGCCCTGCCGGATCTCGTCCCACCGTACCCCGCATTCCCACGCTTCGCCCGTGCCGCGAACCCCAACGGATGATCCCCCGAAATGAGCCTTCTGGAGGCCCCGGACGTGGCCGTCCGCGACACGGCGCCCGGCGGTGCGGCGGGGGCCGGCGGCATGGGCTCCGTGCTCGCCGACGACGAGGTGCGCGCGGTGGCGCGGCCGTTCCTGGACGAGGTGTGCAGGGGGGAGCAGCCGCTGCTGAGCCCGCTGTACTTCGGGCCCCTCGAGAGCGGGGAGGGGGTGCGGCGGGAGGCGGAGGCGGTGGCCGCCGACTACGGGCTGGCGTGCCCGGAGAACGCCGGGGGCGGCGGGGTGCTGGTGGTGGGGATCGAGGAGGCGGTGAGGCGCGTGGTGATGGGCCGGGGGGAAAGGATGGTGGTGTGGGGGTGCGTGCCCGCGGCAGAGCTGCCCGAAGTCCTCCGGAGGGCGATCGCGGCGGGCGGCCTGGCCGTCGATCCGGGGCAGTTCCGCGCCCTGCTGGATGGCGGATGGAGCATGCAGCCCGCGCTGGAGCGCGCGGCCGCGGACCCCGGGCGGGTCAGCAACCCGGTCGTGATCGTGGCCGGCGCGGAAGAGCTCGCGGAGCGGGCGGCGGAGGCGCAGCTCCGGCTCGCCGCGGCGGGGTGCACGCCGACGCGCGTGGTCGGGCTGGACGGCGAGGCGGGCGGGGCGGTGCTGCCGCCGGCGGGAGGGGCCACGGTGGTCCGCGCGGCGGGGCTGGGCTCGGCGCGGGCGCGGAGCGCGTGGATCGGCCTGGCGGAGATGGCCGGGGTGCAGGGCCGGCAGGTGGTGCTGGTCACGGACCCGGAGTCGTACGGCGCCCTCGCTGCGGATCCGCGGTGGGCCGCGGTCGCGGCCCGGGCCGGCACGGTCAGGATCGCGGAGGAGTCGGCGCCGCCGGGGGCGGACGTGCCGTGGCCGGACCCGGCCTGGGTGCTCCTGGACGGCCCGGTGCGGCGGCCGGAGGCCCCCAGCCCGATGGTGTTCGACCTGGCGGAGGTGACGCTGGAGGAGGTGCTGCAGAGCGCCGCGGTCTTCCAGCGGGAAGGCTACTACCTGCTCTACGCGCCGGACCGCCTCGCGTGGATCCACGTCGTCGGCGACCGCGTCCACGGCGCGGGCCGGCTGGGCGATCCGGAAGGGGAGGTGGAGGTGGACGCCGTGCAGGCGAGGGTCGCGGAGATGGGAAGCTGGGCCGCTGCCCGGATGATCTTCGTGCGCACGCGTCCGCGGCCGGGGGGACCCGGGGAGCCCGGCGTCGAGGTGGGGAGGATGAGCGCGGTGGTCGCGATGGCCCGCGACGAGGCGGCGAGCGGGCAGCCCGGAGCGATGGCGCCGCCGGTGCCGCCCGTGAAGGCGGGGTGGGTCGCGGAGGCGCTGCTGGGGTGGGGCCTGGGCTCGGTCGCGCGGGAGCTCCTGGTCTGGGCCGAGCAGCTGAGCCAGTGGGGACCTGAGGAGGACCTGCTGGCCGGGCACCTCGCGGCCGGCCGGGATCCCGTCGAGGCGGCGAGCCGCTTCCGGCACGCGCTGTACCGGATCGGGGGGCGTGGCGCGGACGACCCGGGGCGGTGGCTGCTGCAGCAGAACGCGCGGCTGAACCTGCTGTTCCTGGAGGCGGTGCTGGAGCGCACCTCCGCGCGCGCGGCGTGGTCCCAGGTGGAGCGGTGGCTCGCGGCGTTCGGGGAGGGGTGGGTATGCACCCCGCGGCACGCCGCGATGCTGGCGCTGCTCGCGTGGCGGGCCGGGCGGCGGGAGGAGGCGCGGATGCTGGCGGACCGGGTCCGTGCGGCGGTCGGTCCCGGGGACGAGCTCCTGGAGGTGATCGCGCCGGTGGACCACGGGGCCGCGAGGGCGCGGTGAGCGGGGCGGGAGGATGGGGCTGGCTGGGGGCGGGGTGCATCGCGGTGGGAGCCTTCGTGCTCGGGACGTACGTGCCCCGGCCCGGAGCACCGCCGGAGCACGCGGCTCGGCCGGAGCCGGTCGCGTCCGCCGTCGCGCGGCGGGCGCAGGAGCCCGGGGCGCGGACCGGGGGCGCGGACCCGAGCCTGGCCGGGGTGCCCGCGGCGGCCGGAGGCACGGCGGACGCGGGCGCGGGAGGGGGGAGTGCGGGAGACACCGCGGCCGGGCGCGACTACAGGCTGCTTCCCGGAGCCGTGGGACAGCTGCCGGAGGCGCCGGGGGAGTACGCGGCCGTGGGCGCGGGAATTCGCCAGGCGCCGGGACCGGAGGTGCCGGAGCTGGCGGTGGCGGACCGGAGCGGAGTTGCGGCACCCGTGCGCGATGAGGAGCCGGTGACGGTGGCCCGGGAGCGCCCGGTGAGCGCGTGGAGCGCCGAGGCGGCGGCCGCGGAGCCGCTGCTGGCGGTCCCGAGGGGCGGCGGACGGCTGTCGTTCATCCAGATGGTTGCCGGGATGCCCGGCCGGCGGCCCGAGGGGGAGTGGGCTCGGGCCGGGCGGTGCGGGGAGCGGGTGGAGCTGGTGGCGGGCTTTCCGGCGGCCGCGGTCGGTACGGCGCGGGGCGTCGGCAGGGGAGCGGGGGAGGAGGGGCGTCCATTCGTCACCTTCGCGGCGCAGGGATGCCGGACGGGATCCGGGGCGTGGACGGGTGCGCGGGAGCTGAGCCGCGCGGAGCGGGGGTGGGCCGGGGCGGGCGGACGGGAAGGTGCCGGGGACGGGCGCGGGGTGGACGCGCTGGGTGGGGGGATCTGGCGGGTGGCGGGCGGGGGCGCGGCGCCCACGATCGTGCTCCTGGGACGCGGCGCGGCGGGATGGGAGGTCGCGTGGGAGGGCGGCGTGCCCGCGGGCGGCGATGGGTCGCGTCTGAGCCGGGTCACGCTGCTGGGGGTCCATCGCTGCGGCCGGGGGGAAAGGGTGTGGGCGGCCGCGACCCGGACGGACGGTGCGGTCGTGCTCCTGGCGGTCGTGAAGCCCGGGGCCGGGGCGGTGCCGCGGCTGGAGACCGCGGCGCCGGTGTGGTGAGCCGCGTGGCAATTCCTCTTGCAAGCAGGTGGAAGATGCGGACTGAGCGGCCGGCGGGGTGGATGCGGCGCATGCCCGGCTTCGCGGCGTGCGTGGTCGCGGCCGGGTGTGCCGTGGGAGGGGGTGGAGGTCCCGCCGCGCGGACGCCGGAGCCCGGCCCGGTGTGGGAGGAGTGGGGGGGGAGGGTGGCGCCGGCGGCCGACACGATCACCACGGCCGAGGTGCCGGCCGCCCCGGACGCGCCGGCGCGCCGCGCGGGCGTGTACCCGGCGGAGGAGCACGGAGCATCCCGCGGCCTCGATGCGGGGCGCGGGCCGGGCGCGTGGCGCCCCGCGGGGCGGGCGGAGGAGCGGCTCGGCGTGGCGGGCGGGAGCGGGCTGCTGGCGGCGGACGCGTGG
This sequence comes from Gemmatimonadota bacterium, assembly GCA_040752145.1. Classification (GTDB taxonomy): domain Bacteria; phylum Gemmatimonadota; class Gemmatimonadetes; order Longimicrobiales; family Longimicrobiaceae; genus JAFAYN01. Next base: position 2,252 of record JBFMFL010000353.1, on the reverse strand, counting down.
GGTGCGGGCGGGGTCGTGGAGCTGCCCGCGGCGCCCTGGCCCCGCCCGGTGAGGGTGATCGCGGCCGGGGGCGACTCGCTGCTCTTCGCCGCGGATCCGCTGCCGCTCGCGGCGGTCGCGGGGGAGGTGAGGTGCAGGGCAGGGGGGGAGGTCGGAATGGTCGGGCGGCTGAGCGCGGAGCCGGGCGGACCCGGGGTGCTGGCCGCGCGCTGGGAGCGGTCGGGCGGCGGTACGGAGGACTGCGTGGTGTCGAGCAGGGGCGCGGCCCGGCTGCGCGCGTTCGTGCTTTCTCTTTGGGTGGCGGGCCGCTCGGTGCATTCCGGCGTGCCGGCGCCCCTTCCTTGACGCGGAGTGTCGAGATGCGGGTTGCGGTGGGGACGGCCGGCGGGATCGCGCTGGCGATCGGGATGGCGGGTCCGCTGGGCGCGCAGCGCCCGGCGTCCGTCGGGACGGCGGCGGGGCTCGGCGGCGCGGCGGTCGTGGAAAGCCGGCGGGCCGACGCGCTGCTCTGGAACCCGGCGCTCCTGCCGCTGTGGGACGGGGGGGCGAGCGGGTCGCATTCGTACGGCCAGGTGGAGGTCAGCCAGCTGCCGCGGCGCCGGTGGCTGGAGGCGGCCGGGCCGCTCGGGCTGGCCGGGGACCCGTCTGCCGCGAAGCGCGCGGAAGGGATCCCGGGCGGGGTCGGGAACGGAAGCTCGGCATCCGTGGTCTGGGCCGCGTCGCAGAGCCGTGGCTTCGCGGTCTCGCTGTCCTCCCATGCGCACGCGGCGGCGGAGGTGCCGGAGGAGGTCGCGGTGGCGGTCGCCGGGCGCGAGCTGCCGGCGGAGGCGGGGAGCGCGGCCGAAGGCGGGTTCGGCGAGCGGGCCGCGCAGACGGTGCTCGCCGTGGGGTACGGCGTCGCCGGCGTGCCGGTGCCGGGGCTGAGGGGGCTGTGGGTGGGGGCGACGGTGAAGGGTGCCTGGACGCACGAGTTCGCGCGCGGGGCGTTCGCCGCGGGCGCGCCCGGGGGGGAGGTGTACCGCGAGGCCCGCGTGGCGGGGGTCCCCGGCCTCGGCCTGGACGTGGGCGGGCTGGTGGGCGGGGGCGGCCCGGTGCGGGCCGGGATCGCGGTCTCGAACGCGGCGGCCTGGGTGTTCAGGCCGCGCCGGGGCCCGCGGCTGCGGGTGGTGAGCGTCGGCGGCGCCGGCGGGGCGGGCGACGTGCAGTCGGTGCGGGGTCCGGAGCTGGACGAGACGGAGCCGGGGTCTGCCGACCGGCGCCTCGCCGACGGCGTGTGGGAGGACGCGAAGCCCGCCGCGGTGCTCCGGGGCGGGGCGGCGGTGGAGATGCCGGCCGGCACCGTGGCGCTCGGCTACCGGCGCGTGCTCCGCGACGGCGGGCTCGAGCCGGACGCGATGGACGATCCGTTCACCGTGGCGTACGCGACGCCGGGTGCCGGGGTGCTGCGGGTGTTCACGTCGTGGGGCGGCGGGGCGCGGACGTGGGGCGGCGCGATCGGCCTCGGCGGGTGCGCGCGGCGGGTGGTGCTGGGCGCCGAGCGGCGTGGCGGCGCGGCCGACGCGGGCCGCGTCGGGGTCTCCGCGTCGGTGGTCTTCGGCGGGGCCGGCTGCGGGAGGGGCCCGTGAGCGGCGCGGGCGGCGAGGCGGGACAGCGAGGAGGGGAGATCCCCGGGTTCCACGTGACGCCGGCGTCGTTCTGGCGCGAGCGGGCGATCCGGGGGCAGAGGCAGGGGAGGTGGGCGGAGGCGCTGGAAGCGGTGGACACCGCGCGAAGCCTGCGCTCGGAGGGCGACGAGGACGTGGGCTACGACGTCGAGCTGGCGCTGATCGCCCTGGCGGCGGCGCTCGGGGCCCGGGACCGGGCCAGGGCCGAGCGGGAGATTGCTGACCTGGTGGCGAAGGCGCCGCCGGAGCGGGGGGCGTGGCGGCCGCGGGCGCGGGAGGTGATCGCCGGGGCCCGCGGCGAGCCGGACCTCGCGGCGGACCTCGTCGCGATGCTGGGGAAGGTGGACGGGGACCCGGCGGTGCCCGGGGACGGCGGCGGGCGGCAGGGTGCGGGCGAGGTCGACGCCTTCGAGAGGGGTACCGGCATGGGTGGAAGTGCGGGGGATCTTCCGGAGAACCCGTTCGAGGCGCGCCGGGTGGCGCGGCCGGGCGCGGGCGGAGCGCCGTTCCCCGGGCTGCCGGAGATCGTCGCCGCTGCGGGCGGGGAGCACGAGGCGGCCGGCGAGCTGGCCCGCGGCGAGGCCGCCC
>JBFMFL010000352.1:0-6716 GCA_040752145.1 Gemmatimonadota bacterium | reverse complement strand
GGCCTTGCCCACGGCGACCACCCGCTCCAGCACCTGCCCGGGGAGCACCGCCTCCACCGAGTCGGCCTCCAGCAGCAGCCCGGTGGCGGCCACCAGGGGCCGCTCCTCGGCCGCCTGCCCTGCGCCGCTGGGGGCGCCGGCCCCCGTGAGCCCCCCGGCCAGCCGGCGGGTCATCAGGCGCTGGAGCAGGTCGTCGGCGAAGAACAGCTGGATCTCGGGGCCGTCCACCCGCAGCTTCTCGCTGGCCAGCTCCGCGTTCCGCCGGGCGACCACGCGCTCCAGGCGGTTCTGCGGCATCGTGGCGTCCACCGTCTCGCCCGACAGGTCGAAGCGCTCGCCGCTGATCCTGGCGTTGCCGCGCAGGTTCAGCGTCTGCGCGGTGCCGTCGTGCGTGGCCTCGGCGGCGCTGGCGTCCAGGTCGCTCCGGTGGATCACCACGTTGCCGGAGGCGGAGAAGAAGTTCTCGCCCACGCTGGTGATGCGGTCCCCGTCGATCTGCAGCGACTCGCGGTTCTGCGAGTTGCCGGAGGGCACCACGGTCAGGTGCGGCCGCTGCCCGGCGATCACCTGCGGCTGCGGCCGCCCGGCCATGGCCCGGAAGTACTCAAGCTCCGGGCCACGCAGCGTGGAGCCCCGCGCGACGTCGGTGAAGACCACGTTGCCGGTGGCGTACAGCCGCCCCGTCGCGGACGAGTACGTCGCGTAGTTGGAGGTCAGCGTCCGGGTGGGGTCGCGGTAGTCCACGCGGCCGAAGAGCTGCACCTCGTTGGACGCCTCGAACACCATGGCGCTGTCGGCGCGGAGCGTGGTCCCGCCCTCGCACACCACCCGCAGCGGCCCCGCGACGGCGACCACCGCGAACCCGCCCATGTCCTGCCGGTTCAGGAAGCGGTTCTCCAGCAGCTGGCACGTCCCCGCCTGCGCCGCCCCCGGAGTGGGGAGGGCGGAGGGGAGGACCAGCGCGAGGGCGAGGAGGAGGCGCTTCATCAGAAGCGGACCGGTCCGCCGCCGTCGGTGGGGGCGGCGCCCGAGCCCTGGGCGTTCCTCACCGTCAGGTTCTGGAACTTGGCGTCCGACTCGAAGCTGCTCCCCCGCCCCACCTCGCGGCCGTTCTCCTTCATCACCGTGGGCTTGCTGCTCCAGATGCGGTTGCCCGCCACGTCGTAGTTGAGCTCCTCCGAGGTGATCACCCGCGGGCCCTTCTCGCCCTGGATGGTCAGCACCGCGCTGCCGATGGCGGTCATGGCCCCGGTGCGCATGTCGTACTTGCCGGTCTTGGAGGTCAGCGAGCCCGAGGTGGCCCCGGTGGTCTCGTCGAAGAAGTCCAGCTTGACGCCCTTGAGGTCCACCCGCGAGTCGGCGTCGCGGAAGTACGCGGTGTCGCCGTGCAGGTTGGCCTTGCGGACGCCGCCGTTGGTCATCACGTGCTCCAGGCCGTAGATGACCTGGTCCACGTTCATCTTCGCCAGCCGGTCCTGCTGCGTGGGGTACACGGCCTCCTTCTCGCACCCGGCGAGGGCGAGGAGGAGCGCGCAGACGGAAGCGGCGAGTGGGAGTCGATTCATCAGACGGCCCCGGCCCGCATCAGGTCGTGGAGGTGGGCCATGCCCACGACGCGCCCGTCCCCCCCCACCACGGGGAGGGCCATGACGCCGGCGCGCTCCATCACCCCCACGGCGGCGGCGGCGAGCGCGTCCGGCTCAGCGGTCCTGGGATCCCTTGTCATCACTTCGGATACGACGATGGTGAAAAAGTGTTCCTCGCGCTCCATCAGCCGCGTGAGGTCCCCGGAGGTCACCACGCCCAGCAGCCCGCCCGCGTCGTCCACCACCGCCACGGTGCCCCGCTTCTCGGCGAGGAGCACCGTACACTCCCGCATGGTGGCCGTGGGCGGGAGGAGCGGCAGGTCGCGCGTCACCATCACGTCGCGCACCCGCAGCAGCAGCTTCTTCCCCAGCGAGCCGCCGGGGTGCAGCCGCGCGAAGTCGTCGCGCCCGAACCCCCGCCGCAGCAGCAGCGCCACCGCCAGCGCGTCCCCCATCGCCAGCGCCGCCGTGGTGGAGCAGGTGGGCGCCAGGTCGTGCGGGCAGGCCTCCTCGTCCACCGAGCAGTCCAGCACCCACTCGGCGTGGCGGGCCAGCGACGAGGCGGGCCGGCCGGTCATGGCCACCACCCGCACCCCGCTGCGCCCCAGGAACTCCAGCAGCCCGCGCAGCTCCTCGGACTCGCCGCTCTTGGACAGCAGGATCGCCACGTCGTCGCGCCCCACCATGCCCAGGTCGCCGTGCAGCGCCTCCACCGGGTGGAGGAAGACGGCCTGGGTGCCGGTGGAGGTGAGGGTCGCCGCGATCTTGCGCCCCACGATCCCCGACTTGCCGATCCCGGAGACGATCACCCGCCCGGACGAGGCGAGGATCGCCTCCACGGCCGCGGCGAACGCCCCGTCCACGCGCTCCTCCAGCGCCGCCACCGCCCGGGCCTCCATGCGGATCACCCGGCGGGCCCGCTCCAGCGTCTCGGCGACCGTGAGCGCGCCGGCCGCGGCGGCGGCGTCCATCTCGGCCGTGCTCACAGCCCGGCCTCGCGGTCGCGCACGTACGCCTCCACCCGCTCCGCCCACTCGCCGCGCCCTCCCAGCAGCGCCTCCGCGAACTCGCGCACGGCGCCGTGGCCGCCCCTTCGCTCCCCCTGCCACACCGCCGAGGAGCGGGCCTCGGAGGTGGCGTTCCCCACCGCGGCGGGGAGCCCCACGCGCCGCAGGACGGCCAGGTCCGGGAGGTCGTCGCCCAGGAACGCCGTCTCCTCCCAGGAGATGCCCAGCCGCTCCAGCAGGTCCGTGACGATGCGCAGCTTGGCGGCGGTGGGGTCCTGGTGGCACTCGGTGATCCCCAGCTCCGCCGCGCGCAGCCGCACCGCGTGCGACTCGCGCCCGGTGACGATGGCGCAGGTGATCCCGGCGTCCTGCAGGAGCCGGATCCCCAGCCCGTCCTGGATCTCGAAGCGCTTGAGCTCCACGCGCTCCCCCGCGTCGGTCGTCCCCAGGTAGATGCCGCCGTCGGTCATCACCCCGTCCACGTCGAGCACCACCAGCCGGATCCGCCGCGCCAGCTCCGCCGCGATCCGCATGGGCCGCTCAGCCACCCGCGGCCTCCGGGCGCGGCGCGACGACAGCGCGGATCGCCAGCACCTGTTCCAGCAGCGGCCTCAGCTGCTGAAGCGGGAGCATGTTGGTGGAGTCCGAGGGCGCGCGGGCCGGGTCCGGGTGCGTCTCCAAAAAGAGCGCGTCCGCCCCCGCCGCCACCGCCGAGCGCACCAGCCCCGGGATGAAGCGCGGCTCGCCGCCGCTGATCCCCCCTCCCTCGCCCGGGCGCTGCACCGAGTGGGTGCCGTCGAACACCGTGGGCGCGTCGCATGCCTCCCGCATCAGCGGAAAGGAGCGCATGTCCACCACCAGGTTGCCGTAGCCGAAGAAGGTGCCCCGCTCGGTCACCGCCACGCCGGCGGCGCCCCCGGCGCGCAGCTTGGCGGCGGCGCCGCGCATCTCCTGCGGCCCCATCCACTGCCCCTTCTTGACGTTGACCGGCCGCCCCGTGGCGCCCGCCGCAAGCAGCAGGTCCGTCTGCCGGCAGAGGAAGGCGGGGATCTGCAGCGCGTCCGCCACCTGGGCCACGGCGGCGCACTGCGCCGGCTCGTGCACGTCGGTGAGCACCGGGAGCCCGGTGGCGCGCTTGACCTGCGCCAGCCGCTCCAGGCCGTCGTCCAGCCCCGGCCCCCGCGGCGACCCCGGCGAGGAGCGGTTGGCCTTGTCGAACGAGGCCTTGAAGACGACCGGCAGCCCCAGGTCGTCCGCGAGCCGCGCCAGCGCCTCGCCGATCCCCACGTTGAGCCGCTCGTCCTCCAGCACGCACGGACCCGCGATCAAAAAGAACGGCCCGCCCGGCCGGAACAGCCCCGGCACCGCGGGCGCGGCGAGCGCCGCCGTGCCGCTCACCGCGCGGCCTCGGCCACGACCGTGCGGTCGTCGCGGAACATGGGCGTCTCCTCCTCCTTGCGGCGGCGCAGCGCGGCGCCCACGAACGCCGCGAAGAGCGGGTGCGGGTGGTCCGGGCGCGACTTGAGCTCCGGGTGCGCCTGGGTCGCCACGAACCAGGGGTGGTCCGGGAGCTCCACCATCTCCACCAGGTTGCCGTCCGGCGACACGCCGCTCACCTCCATCCCCCGCTCCGCGAGCACCTCGCGGTAGGCGTTGTTGACCTCGTAGCGGTGGCGGTGGCGCTCGCTGATCTCCTGCGAGCCGTAGACCTGCGCCGCGCGGGAGCCGGGCTTGAGGCGCGCCGTCATCGCCCCCAGCCGCTGCGTGCCGCCCAGGTCCGTGACCTCGCGCTGCGAGTTCATCAGGCAGATCACGGGGTCGGTGGTGTCGCGGTCCCACTCGGTGGAGTGCGCGCCGGCGATCCCGCACACCGAGCGCGAGAACTCGATCACCGCCGTCTGCAGCCCCAGGCAGATGCCGAAGAAGGGGAGCCCGTTCTCGCGCGCCCAGCGGATGGCGGAGAGCATCCCCTCCACCCCGCGCACGCCGAAGCCGCCGGGGATCAGCAGCCCGTGGTAGTCGGCCAGCTTCTCCGCGCTCTGCCCGTTCTCGAAGTCCTCCGAGGAGAGCCAGTCGATCTCCACCCCCACGTCGTTGGCGATCCCGCCGTGGATCAGCGCCTCCTGCACCGACTTGTACGAGTCCACCAGGGCCACGTACTTGCCCACCACGGCGATCCTGACCGTGCCGTTGCCGGGCTCCTTGATGCGCTGCACCAGCGACTTCCACTGGCTGAGGTCCGGCCGCTTCGTTTCCAGCCCCAGCTTCTGGCAGACCAGGTCGTCCAGACGCTGGCGGGCGTACTCCAGCGGCACCTCGTAGATGGTCTCCACGTCCTTGGCCTCGATCACCGCGGCCACGTCCACGTTGCAGAACAGGGCGATCTTGCGCCGCACGTCCGGCTCGATGGCGCGCTCGCTCCGGCAGAGGAGCACGTCCGGCTGGATCCCGATCTCCATCAGCTCGCGCACCGAGTGCTGCGTGGGCTTGGTCTTGACCTCGCCCGCGGCGGCGATGTACGGGAGCAGGGTGAGGTGCATGAAGAGCGTGTGCTCGCGCCCCACCTCCTGCCGGTACTGGCGGATGGCCTCCAGGAAGGGGAGGCTCTCGATGTCGCCCACCGTGCCGCCGATCTCGGTGATCACCACGTCGTGGTTGGGCGCCAGCCTGCGGATGGCCCCCTTGATGGCGTCGGTGATGTGCGGGATCACCTGCACCGTGGCGCCCAGGTACTCGCCCCGCCGCTCGCGGGTGATGACGTCCTGGTAGATGCGCCCGGTGGTGATGGAGTTGGACTGGGTGAGGCTCTCGCCCACGAAGCGCTCGTAGTGCCCCAGGTCCAGGTCGGTCTCGGCGCCGTCGTCGGTGACGAACACCTCGCCGTGCTGGAAGGGGGAGAGCGTCCCCGGGTCCACGTTGATGTACGGGTCGAACTTCTGGATCGTCACGCGGAGCCCGCGCTCGACGAGCAGCCGACCGATCGAGGCCGCGGAGATCCCCTTCCCCAGGGAGGAGACCACGCCGCCGGTGACGAAGATGTACTTGGTCGGTACGGATTTCTGATCCATCATGCGCTCGCTCTTGCGGCTCCCGGAAGTCGTTCTGTCAGGTCCATCTCGGCCAGGATGCGCCCCGCGCGCTCCGCGTCCTCCGGGGTGTCGATCCCCCCCGGGCCCGGCTCCGCGATCCCCACCCCGATCCTCATCCCCGCGGCCAGCGGCCGGAGCTGCTCCAGCTTCTCCACGCGCTCCAGCTCGCCCTCGGGGAGGGCCACCCAGCGCAGCAGTGCCTCGCGGCGGTACGCGTAGATCCCCAGGTGGCGCAGGTACAGCCCGCTCGCCAGCTCCTCCGGGCCGGGCTCGCCGTCGCGCCGGAACGGGACCGGGGCGCGGGAGAAGAGGAGTGCCCCTCCGTCCGCGCCCCGGACCACCTTGACCACCGAGGGCTCGCGCCATTCCTCCACCGTGGCGATGGGGACCGCGGCGGTCCCGATCTCCCACCCGCCCCCGCGCACGCACGCCAGCGCCGCCTCCACCTGGCCGCGCCGCAGGAAGGGCTCGTCGCCCTGCACGTTGAGCACGACCGGATACCCCGCGAACTCCGCGCGGTGCGCCACCTCCGCCACCCGGTCCGTCCCGGAGGGGTGGTGCTCCGCCGTCATCTCCGCCCTCCCCCCGAACGCGCGCACCGCCTCCGCGACCTCCTCGCTGTCGGTGGCGACCACCACCTCGTCCAGCAGGTCCATCGCCACGACTCCGCGCCAGACCCACTCGATGAGCGGCCGTCCGGCGAGGGGGTGGAGCGGTTTTCGGGGGAGGCGGGAGGAGCCGATCCGGGCGGGAATGATCCCGAGGACGGGGCTGCTCATCGGTGTGCTCACCGACGGGAGACGAGGCGGGCGCTAGCAATAATCACGCCATGCAAGATAGCCGGTCGGGTGGGCTTTGTCAAAACGGCTTCACGGCTGGACGGAATCAACCACGGGGTCGGGCGTGCCCCCGCTGGCGCGGGGTCGGGCTGCGCGCTGGCGTCCGCGGGAGGCCCCCCACCCCGGCGCTTCGCGCCACCCCTCCCCCGCAAGCGAGGGAGGGGAAACCACACGGATCTGCCGTGCTCCCCCTTC
>JBFMFL010000351.1:0-6731 GCA_040752145.1 Gemmatimonadota bacterium | reverse complement strand
GAGGGGGCCGGGGGGAGGGGGTCTGCCACGGCGCGCCGAGCCGCGCCTGTGCGGGTCGTGGCAGTACCGTAGTACCCACATGATCCTTTGCGGAGGGAGACTCGCGCAGGCTGTATCGCGCGAGGCTCACGGAGCCGGAGCGGAGACAGCCGGGCAGTTTCGGCTGGCTCCGCGACCCGCGTAGGAAACAGGCCGGCAGTTTGGCCTGGTTCCGGAGCGGCCCCACACGCAGAACCACGAGGTTCGGAACCGAATGAGCCGGGTGATCGAGGCGCGCGGGATCGTCAAGGAGTACCCGTACCAGGGCGACGCCGTACACGCGCTGCGGGGCGTGGACCTGGACGTGGACGCCGGCGAGATGGTGGCGGTGGTGGGCCCCTCCGGGTGCGGCAAGAGCTCGCTGCTCAACGTGCTGGCCGGCATCGACCCGCCCACCGCGGGGACGGTGCGGCTGCTGGGGCGCGAGCTGGGCGCGCTGGACGAGGGGGCGCGGTCCAGGCTGCGGCTGCGCGAGGTGGGGTTCGTCTTCCAGCGCTTCCACCTGCTGGCGGTGCTCACGGCGGCGGAGAACGTGGAGTTCCCCATGGCGGAGGCGGGCGTCCCCCGGGCGGAGCGGCGCGCCCGCGCCCGCGAGCTGCTGGAGTACGTGGGGCTGGGGCACCGGGCGGGGCACCGGCCGCCGCACCTGTCCGGGGGCGAGCAGCAGCGCGTGGCGATCGCGCGGGCGCTGGCGAACCGGCCCCGGGTGCTGTTCGCGGACGAGCCCACGGGGGAGCTGGACCGCCGCACCGGCGACGAGATCGTCGCCCTGTTCGAGCGGCTGAACGCGGACGGCACCAGCATGGTGATCGTGACGCACGACGCGTCGGTCGCGCGGCACGCGGGACGCCTGGTGGAGATGGCGGACGGCGTGGTCGTGGCGGACGGGCGGCCCGGCGCATGATCCTCCGCCTGGCGCTCGCGGAGCTCCGCCACCGGCCGGGGCGGGCCCTGTTCCTCCTGGGCGGCTACGCGCTGGGCGTGGCGGTGATGGTGGTGCTGCTCGCCGTGGGCGAGGCCATGCTGGAGCAGGCCCGCGACCGCGCGCTGGTGGGCGGCGGCGACGTGGTGCTGGTGCCGGCGGGGGTGAGCACGGAGATGCTCAAGGCGGGCGGGGTGTCGTCGCTGTTCCTGGGGGTGGACCAGGCGCGCTTCCTCCAGCGGCAGGTCCTGGAGTCGCCGCGCGGCCGGGAGGACTTCGGGATCCGCGGCGGGAGCCCGGTGCTGGACGGCAAGCAGGTGGAGCTGCTGGCGCGGGGGCGGCGCTGGAAGGCCGTGGCCGCGGGCGAGATCCCCAGCCGGGCGCGGCTGGCGGGGGCGGCGCCGGCGCTGACGGCGGGGCGCTGGGAGGACTCGGAGGCGGACCGGCGCTGGACGGCGCCCACGCAGCCGGAGCTGTTCCGGGAGATCGACCGCTTCCACCTCCCTACGGGCGCGGCGGCGCGCGACTCCACCTGGGCGGAGTGGCACTACTTCAACGTGGTGCTGGACGCGGAGCGCTGGGTGTACGTGACGCTGATGGTGGCGGGGCGGCTGGACACGCCCGGCCGCTGGGGCGGTCGGGTGCTGATCACCGTGCGCGAGCGGGACGGGCGGCACAGGTCGCTGGAGCGGATCCTCCGGCAGGGGGTGAGCTTCGACACGGCCTCGCCGGACCTGCGCTTCGCGGACGATGCTTTCGTGCGGCTGGAGGGCGGCGACTACCGGGTGGTGGCCGCCGCGGGGGACTCGCGGGTGGACCTGCGGGTGAAGCCGGCGCCGCGCCGCTACTTCCCGCCCGCGGACCTGGGCGGCGAGGGGCTGGTGTCGGGCTACACGGTGCCGGCGCTCTACGCCACGGCGGCGGGGACGGTGTGCGCGCCGCGCTGCGAGCGCGTGGACGGGGCGCAGGCGTACCACGACCACAACTGGGGCACCTGGCGCAACGTCACCTGGGAGTGGGGGTCGGCCTCGGACAGCGCGCTCTCGCTGCTGTACGGCGTCGTCCGCGGCGACTCCACGCCCACGGAGGGGCTGTTCGCGTACCTGGTGGACGGGCGCGGGGCGCGCGGCGTGTTCCGCCCCGGCCCGCTGCGCTACACGGCAATGCAGACGGCGCGGTCGGAGGACGGCCAGACCGTGCAGGTGCCCCGGGCGATGGAGTTCGAGGACGCGCGGCGGGGGCTGCGGGTGCGGATCGACGTGCGGGCGGCGCACGTCACGGACACCGGCGCGCGCTCCGGCCGCCGCTGGTTCGTGCAGATGCGGGGCGTCGCCACGGTGGAGGAGCGGGGGCGGGTGATCGGGCGGCTGCCGGGGTTCTTCGAGACCTACGTGGAGTGAACCGAGCCATTTCAGACGGGGTCGCCGTGCCCCGGGAAGTCTCATGCACATGCCTGACGAACCGGCCGAACTTCGTTGGCAGCCTCGCGCCTCGGAGGACGTCACGCTTCGGATTCCGTCGGACACGCTGGATGCGCTCCGGGAAGTGGCGGAGAGGCGCGACATGTCGGTCGAAGCGCTCATGAAGCTGTACGTCGGGACGAGCCTCCACCGGGACCTGGAGCGGGCGTTCGAAACGCCGAGCCCTGACCCGTAAACGGGACCGGGCGCGCCCGAGGGGCCGGACGTATTTCCGGGCCTTCCTGCAATGGTCCGTTCGGAGACGCATGGCGTGGCAGTTGCGACGCGCCGGGTGCCGCTTTCCGGCGTTCATCCCGCGCGACAGGGAGGAGCATGCGCGCGAGAACCGTCGTCGCTGCCGTGGTGGTCGGGCTGGTCCTGCTCGCCGCGCCCGCGCTCTACCTGACCCAGCCGCTGCCGATGCCCTTCCGCTCCCGAGCCGAAGCACCCGAGGTCTCCCCGGCGCGGCTGGAGGCGCACGTGCGGGCGCTCTCGGAGGAGTTCGTCCCGCGCGACTTCCTGCACCCGGAGAACCTGGACCGCGCCGCCGCGTACGTGGCCGGGGAGTTCGAGGCGGCGGGCGGGGCCGTGTCCTATCAGGACTTCCCGGCCGGGAGCGCGACGTACCGCAACGTGATCGCCGCGTTCGGGCCGGACACGCCGGAGCGCATCGTGGTGGGGGCGCACTACGACGCGGCCGGGCCACACCCGGCGGCGGACGACAACGCCAGCGGCGTGGCGGGGCTGATCGAGCTGGCGCACCTGCTGGGCCGGGCCCGGCTCCCGGTGCGCGTGGAGATGGTGGCGTACCCGCTGGAGGAGCCGCCCTTCTTCCGCACGCCGCAGATGGGGAGCGCCGTCCACGCGGCGTCGCTGCGGCGCGGGGGCGTGCGGGTGCGGGCGATGCTGGCGCTGGAGATGATCGGCTACTTCACGGACGCGCCGGGGAGCCAGGCCTTTCCGCTGGGGATCCTGCGCGCGTTCTACCCGTCGCACGGCAACTTCGTCCTGGTGGCCGGGCACATGGGGCAGGGCCGGCTGGTGCGGCGGGTCAAGCGGGCGATGGGGGGCGGCTCGGCGCTCCCGGTGAGGTCCATCAACGCCCCGCGCTGGATCCCCGGCATCGACTTCTCGGACCACGTCAACTACTGGGACGCCGGCTACGACGCGGTGATGATCACCGACACGGCCTTCTACCGGAACCCGTACTACCACGGCCCGCGCGACACCGCGGACACGCTGGACTACCGGCGGATGGCCATGGTGGTGCAGGGGGTGTACGCCGCGGTGCTCGCCCTGGCGTAGGCGCCGGCTGTCGGACGGCCCCGAAACGCAGGCCGCCCGCGCTCCGGGGGGAGCGCGGGCGGCGTTTTCCTTCCGGGACGGTGCGCGGGGTCAGAACCGCAGCGCGGCTACCGGGAGCAGGTCGGGCATGTCGCCCACGGCCACCTTCTCCGTCACCCAGCGGCCGGCGGCGAAGTGGACCACGCAGCTGAACGGGCGCTTCACCGTGTTCCCGTCGGCGTCCACCCCCTCCAGCACGGCCTGCACGCTGTACCTCCCCTCGCCCAGCGCCACGGTGTTCTCCGCCGAGTACGAGGGGAAGGTCTCCACGCTGGAGCCGCTGCTCACCTTCTTGACCACCCGGCTCACGCAGGCGGTGAAGGCGCCCGCGGGCGTCTCGACCGGGGCGAAGGACGAGAACCCCGCCGGGAGGTTGTTGAGCGCGAACTCCGCGTACCAGTCGGCGATGGCGGCGCCGTTGACCCGGTACACGCCCGCGGCCGCCAGCGCCAGCACGATGGTGAGCACCGCCATCACGCGGCCCCAGGGCCGCCGCGCCACCAGCGGCGCGCTCCCCTCGCCGGTTCGGAGCCAGCCGCAGCGGTTGCAGCGATGCTCGCCCCTGATCCGCCGCCGGCACGCCGGGCACCTGTATCTCGCCATAATCGCCTCCCTGTGGATCGCGCCGGCCGCGCGGCGGGGCTCAGAGCCCCCGCCCGCGCGCCGCTGCCTCGTACCAGTCGCGCAGGTCGCCGTCGGAGAGGTCCTCCACGGCGGCCAGCCCGGTGTATTCCTCGCTCAGCTCCCGGTCGCCGGAGCGGAAGACGATGCGGACGGTCTCGGTGGGGAGGTTCCCCCCGGCGTTCTCCAGCTCGGGCGGGCCGCTGAGTCCGATGCCGGACCCCTCCAGCGACACCGTCCAGGCCCTGCCGTCGTCCGACCGGAACGTCCGTTCTTCCAGGCTCATCGTCCCCCGCTCGCGCCGGATGGTTGCGTCCTTGAGTGCATCGCGTTCATAGCAAACCACTTGCCACGGCGTCCGGCCGCGGCTCCCAGCCGGCCCGGCACTTGCGTCGCGGCTCCGGCGAGAGACCCGGCGCGCCTCCGCGCCGGGTCCGGAGCACCCGGAACGAGCACCGAACATGAAGATGATCCGCCGCGGAATCGGCGTCCTCGCGCTGGCCTGCGCCGTAAGCACGGTGGCGGCCTGTTCGGGCAACCACCGCAGCTACCCGGACTGGGGCCCCCGCGTGTCCCGCGGCACCTCCAACGGCTCGGGGGCCAAGCGCGCCACCCGCGTGAAGCGCAACGAGGGCGAGGGCCGCAACGGCAACAACGGCCAGCACCGCGGCCAGCGCAAGAACGGCAACAACGGGAATGGGAACGGCAACGGCAACAACGGCAAGAAGCGCGGAAACAGCTGAGCCGGCCGGACCCCACGACGAGCACCGCCCCCGGTCCACAGGACCGGGGGCGGTGTGTCTTTCCAGGCAGCCCGACCCCGGCGCCAGCCGGGGGCACGCCCAAACCCGCCGTTCAATCCGTCAAGATCACCGTCCGCCGCGCGGCTTCGCGGGAACGGTGCGCGGGTACGCCCAGAGCGCCCGCAGCTCGGTGTCGGTCGTGCTGGCGAGCCCCTTCCACGGCATCAGCGGGTCGATGCCGCTGCCGTCGGGGCGCCTGCCGGTGCGCATGGCGCGGACGAAGTCCTGCTCCGTCCAGCGGCCCAGCCCCGTGCCCGTGTCGGGCGGTTCCGGACAGCTCCCGCGGCAAACGGCTGTTTGACGCCGCGCGGCCGGAAACGTAAATTGCGCCCCGCTTCCTCCACACTCCGGTCCTGCCGCAGCCTTCCCGCCTCCGACGTCTCCAATGCACGCGCCCCGATTCACGGGAGCTGCCCGCGCCCTTCCGGCCCTGGCGTTCCTCCTGCTTTCCTGCGTCGCCGACAGCCCCGGGCCCGTGGGTCCCGAGCCCGAGCCCCAGGGCGTCCCCGTCGCGGTCTCCGCCGTGTCCGGCGCCGGCCAGACCGGCGCCACGGAGGGGCCGCTCGGCGGCGCCCTGGTGGTGCGAGTCACCGACGGCGGGGGCAGGGGCGTCCGCGGCGTGGCCGTGGCCTGGACGGTGAGCCCGGACGGCGGAACGCTCTCCGCGGCCTCCACGCCCACGGACTCGGCCGGGGAGGCGCGCACGAACTGGACGCTGGGCGCGGCGGCGGGGACGCACACGGTGACCGCCTCCGTGTCCGGCCTCCCGGCGGCGGTCTTCACGGCCACGGCGGTGCCGCCGCAGCCGGCGAAGCTGGAGGCCGCGGGCGGGGACGGGCAGTCGGCGGCGGCCGGTGCGCCGCTGGCCGACTCGCTGGCGGTGAAGGTCAGCTACGCCGACGGGCGCCCCGCGCCCGGCGTGGCCGTGGCGTGGGCCGCGACGGGCGGCGGAGGCGCCGTGAGCGCGGCGGGCACGGCCACGGGCGCGGACGGCGTCGCGCGGGTGCGCTGGACGCTGGGCGCGGCCGCGGGCGAGAACACCGCGCAGGCGAGCGTGGCCGGGCTGGCGGGCTCGCCCGTGACCTTCCGGGCGACCGCGCGGGCCGGCGGCGCTTCCGCGCTGTCGCGGGTGGGCGGCGACGGGCAGAGCGCGACGGTCGGGACGGCGCTGCCGAACGCCCTGGCCGTGCGGGTGGCGGACGCGGGCGGCAACCCGGTGGCCGGGGCGGGCGTGACCTGGATGGTGACGGCGGGCGGCGGCTCCGTCGCGCCGGCGATCGCCACGACCGACGCGGAGGGCGTGGCGCGCGCCGCCTGGACGCTGGGCACCACGGCGGGCGCCAACGCGGTGACGGCGGCCGCGGCCGGGGCGACGGCGGGCTTCGCGGCCACCGGCACGCCGGGCCCCGCGGCGCGCGTGGAGCGGGCCGGCGGCGACGGGCAGAGCGCCCTCGCGGGGAGCGCACTCCCCGCGCCGCTGGTGGCGCGGGTGGCGGACGCCCACGGCAACGCGGTGGAGGGCGCGACGGTCGGCTGGGCGGC
>JBFMFL010000350.1:0-6762 GCA_040752145.1 Gemmatimonadota bacterium | reverse complement strand
CTGACCCGCCCGCCCTCCCCCCGGCGGAGCGGCCGCCCGTCGCGCGGCGGGCGGCCGCTCTACCACGCTCGCTCCCGGATCCTCCCGACCTCCGCCCGCGGCATCCCATGACCTTCAAGGCCCTCCGCGACTACTGCCTCTCCCGCCCCGGCGCCACCGAGGACACCCCCTTCGGCGAGGAGACCCTGGTCTTCCGCGTGATGGGCCGGATCTTCGCGCTCACCGGCATGGAGAGGCTGCCGCTGGCCGTGAACCTCAAGTGCGACCCGGACCTCGCGGTGGAATTGCGCGACCGCTGGCCCGCGGTGCAGCCGGGCTACCACATGAACAAGACGCACTGGAACACGGTGGAGCTGGACGGCAGCATCCCCGCCGAAAAGGTGCGGGAGATGATCGACCACTCGTACGGGCTGGTGGTGGCGGGGCTGAAGCGGAGCGAGAAGCAGAAACTGGAGGAGCTCACCCGGGCGGGGTGAGCGCGCCCCACACGGCCGCGCTGGCGAGCCAGGCCGCGGCCCCGCCCCCCAGCGTCACCCGCAGGTTGTCGTCCAGCGGGAGCGGCGCGAACTCCAGCAGCGCCCCCGCGAGCGCCCCCGCCAGCGCGCCGGCGAGGGGAAAGCGCGGGTCCAGCCACCCCACGGCGAGCCCCACCGCCAGGTTCACGGCGAGCGCCGCCGCGAACCCCTCCCAGCTCTTCCCCCACGACGTGCGGTGCCGCCCCCAGCGCTTCCCCACCAGCGCCGCCGCGGCGTCGCCCAGGCCGTTGTAGAGCATGGCAGCGACGGCGAGCGGCTTGGGGAAGAGGAGCAGCGCCAGCGCGTACGCCACGGCCATGTAGGTGGCCCCCGCCAGGCCGCGCCGCTCGTGCGGGCGGAGCATGGTGCGGGTGAGGCGCAGGAAGTGGTAGCGCGGCCAGCGCAGCCGCAGCCGCGCCACGTCCACGGCCAGCCCCACGGCCGCGACGGGGACGAGCACCGCCACCGCCAGCGGGCGCGGCGCCAGCCACACCAGGAGGGGGAGCACGGTGGAGGCGACGTGGAACGCCTTGCGGGACAGCTCTCTCTTCATCCTCGGGGAGGCGGGCGGGCGGGGTCGGGACCGGCGCTCGCCGCAAGCTACACCCTCACCCCCCGCCGAGAAAGCCGGCCAGCAGGCGGCTGACGAGTTCCGGCTCGTCGGCGGCCACCCAGTGGCTCGCCTCGGGGATGCGCTCCACGCGGATCCCCGGCACCCACTCCTCCAGCCCCTCCGTCAGGCGCACCACCAGGTGGGGGTCCTTTTCGCCCCAGACCAGCAGCGTGGGCGCGGCGACGGGGCGCACCGGCGGCTTGTCGCCGCGGGCGAAGGCGCGGTAGTAGTTGAGCGAGGCGGTGAGCGCGCCGGGCCGGGCGAACGCCTCCTTGTAGCGCTCGACGTCCACGTCGGTGAAGGCCCCCGGCCGCGCCGGCTCCGTGCGGAGGACGCGCTCCAGCAGGGCGAAGTCGGCGGCGCGCAGGGCGAGCTCGGGGACGGCGGGGAGCTGGAAGAAGCCCGCGTACGCCGAGCGCAGCATCTGGTCCGGCTTGACGATCTCCCGCGCGAAGGCGGCCGGGTGCGGCGCGTTGAGGATCGCCAGGCGGTCCAGCAGCTCCGGCCGCAGCATGGCGAAGTACCACGCCACCACCCCGCCCCAGTCGTGCCCCACCAGGTGCGCCCGCTCCACCCCCAGGTGCCTCACCAGCCCCGCCACGTCCTCCACCAGCGGCTCGATCCGGTACGCGTCGACCCCCTCCGGCTTGTCCGACAGGTTGTAGCCGCGCATGTCCGGCGCGGCCACCCGGAACCCCGCCGCGGCGAGCGCCGGGATCTGGTGGCGCCACTCGTACCAGAACTCCGGGAACCCGTGCAGCAGCACCACCAGCGGACCCTCCCCGGCCTCCACGTAGTGCAGCCGCACGCCGTTCACGACGGCGTCGCGGTGGGTCCAGGGCTCGGCGGGCGGGGCGGCGATGTCGGACATGAGTGCGGGAGTGCGAGAGTGCGAGGGTGCGGACGGACCGGCCGGGGTCAGTCGCCGAGGCGGGCTTCGCCGGCGTCGGGCGTCAGGGCCTCCGCGGGGGCGCCGACCACGGCGTGGCGGAACGACTCCTCGCGCAGGCGGGCCATGCGCTCGGGGGCGCGGACGTCGTAGGAGCGGTTGGTCAGCAGCACCGTCCAGGCGCGGCGCTCCGGCTCGATCCAGAGCGAGGTGCCCGTCCAGCCGTTGTGGCCCACGGCCAGCGGCTTCGCGCAGGGCTTCTCCTCGGAGGGGGGCTCGTCGGGGCAGATGGCGACGAAGCCCAGGGTGCGGCGGCCGGCGCCGGGCTGCTGGCGCAGCATCTCGCGCACCGTTTCCGGGGCGAGGACGCGGACGCCGTCCAGCTCGCCGCCGCCCGCGAGCATGGCGGCGAAGCGCGCCAGGTCGTGCGCGGTGGAGAAGAGGCCGGCGTTGCCGGTGACGCCGCCCAGGCGGCGGGCCAGCAGGTCGTTGGGTCGGCCGCGGAAGGGCTCGCCGGTGCTCAGGCGCAGCGTGGGCGCGCAGGCGGTGCAGTCCTGGCCGGGGAGGAAGCGGGTGTTCGTCATCCCCAGCGGCTTCCAGACGCGCCGCTCCAGGAAGCGCGGCAGCGGCTCCCCCGCGGCCCGCTCGGCGGCCTCCCACAGCGCGACGTAGCCCAGGTCCGTGTACTCCACCTGGCTCCCCGGGGCCTCGTCGATGCGGGTGCGGAGGATGCGGCGCACCCGCTCGCGCGGCGCCTCGCCGCGGATGTTGGCGCCGGCGGGGAGCCCGGAGGTGTGGGTGAGCAGGTGCCGCCAGGTGACGCGGTCCTTGAGCTGCCCCTCGAACCAGGGGAGGTGCCGGCGCACCGGGTCGTCCAGGCGGATGACGCCGTCCTGCGCCAGCAGCAGCACCGCCGTGGCCGTGGCGACCGGCTTGGTGACCGAGGCCAGGTCGTACAGCGTGCTGTCTGGCGACACCGGCGCGGCGGACTCCCGCCACCCGATCTTCCCCATCCCCGCCAGCCGCTCCGTCCGCGCGCCGATCCCCACCGCCAGGGCGGCGCCCGGGAAGGCGCGCCGCTCCAGCTCCCGGCGCACCTCCGCCTCCGCCGAGTCCAGCGCCGCCGGCGAGAGCCGCGGGGCGGGCGCCGCCGCGGGATGCACGGCGTCGGGCATTGCGACCGGACCCGGGACGTGCGCCTCCTCGCGCCAGGCGAGGACGCCGAACGCCGCGGCGAACAAAAAGGCCCCCAGGGTGGCGGCTGCGCCGGCCCGGAGAGCCGGGCTGCGCCCGGCGTGCGACAGGAGGTCAAGTCCTTTCCGCATAACGACGTGTACAGGCAACCCGCGGGCCAGCGGCGCCGGCGCCCCGCGCGCCCTCTTGCCAGGGCGCGCGCCTCCGCCGATCTTTGGCGCCTGCCCGGACGCCAACGCCTGTTTCCTCCGCCGTCCTCCGGCCCCGGCCGGACCCGTCGCCCCACCGCACCGCCACCCCGACTCCCCATGGAAGCACTGGATGCCGCGGACGTGATCCGCGAGCTGCGCGAGGACCGCGCCGAGCAGGACGCCGAGGAGCGCTTCCGCTCCGTGGTCGCGCTGGTCATCGCCGTCCTCGCCACCCTCCTCGCCGTCGCCAGCCTGGGCGGCGGCAACGTCAGCGAGGAGGTGGTCAACTCCAACATCCACGCCAGCGACACCTGGGCGTTCTACCAGGCCAAGAACATCCGGCAGACGTCCCTGAACCTGGCCGCGGACGAGCTGGAGGCCACGCTGCTGGCCGGGGGCGCGTCGCTGGCCCCCGAGGCGCGGCAGGACCTGGAGGCCAAGATCGCCAAGTACCGCGCCACCTCCGCGCGCTACGACGACGAGCCGGACCCGGACGCGCCCGGCGACTCGCTCCGGGGCGAGGGGAAGAAGCAGCTCATGGCGATCGCCCGGAGCCACGAGGCCCGGCGGGACCGCGCGCAGGAGCAGGACGCCAACTTCGACTACGCCAGCGTCCTCTACCAGATCGCCATCGTGCTGGGCTCGGTCGCCATCCTCGCCCTTTCCCGCCCCACGCTGGCGCTGGCGATGGCGCTGGGCGGCGCGGCGACGCTGCTGATGCTGAACGGCTTCTTCCTCGCCGTCCACCTCCCCCTCTGACGAGAACCCTTCCCATGAGAACAGCCCGCCTGGTCCTGCTGCTCGCCGCCCTCGCCGGCGTCGTCGTCTTCGTCGCCCCGTTCGACGGCGGCCGCCCCTTCCTGGACTTCGCCGAGGTCAAGGGCCGGGTGCTGGGCGGCGCCCCCCGCATCCGCGCCGCCGAGGGCGAGGAGCGCGGCGCCTACAAGTGGCAGGACGAGAACGGCACCTGGCACTTCAGCAACGTCCGCCCCGAAGGCGTCCGCGACGTGCAGAAGGTCAAGGAAGCCGTCACCTGGGCCACCGGCTCCGGCGCGAGCGAAGCGGAAGCCGTCAATGAGAACGACCCCGAGCGCCCCCGCACCCCCGCCGAGCTCCTGGCCGAGAGCAAGCGCCTGGAGGGCCAGGCCGGCGCCCGCGAGTCGGAGATGGACAAGCTGATGCGCGAAGCCAAGGAGTAGCCCCGCGCACGCCCTTCCGAGCCCGGAGAAAACCGAACGGCGCCGCCCTCGATCCGAGGCCGGCGCCGTTCAGCGTACTGCGTACTCCGTACTGCCGTCCACTTTCGCACTCACGCACTTCCGCACTCACGCACTCGCAGTCCTCACCGCGAACGCCTGCGCGTGCCACGACTCCCTCAGCGGCACCTCCCACTTCCCGGCCAGCAGCTCGCCCACGGTGGTGATGGTGTTGTTGAACACCACGGTGTCCTCGCCCACCTCGCCGGACTGCACCAGCGCGCGGAACCCGGGGCGGGTGGCGGAGCGGATCTCGCCGGCGGCGTCGCGGAACCAGACGCCGGAGCGGTCCAGCAGCCCGGCGCCCAGCCGGCCCTCCAGCTCCTTGAAGACGCGGAACAGCGAGTCGATGGAGCAGCCGGAGACGCCGGTGGCGCGCTCGTCGGCGCCCACCAGGAGGAAGCGGCCGTGCCTCCAGTCGCGCGCGCCGACCACCGAGTGGCCGTGCGCCAGCCACCCCTCCACGAACCCGTCCACGCGGTCCAGCAGCGCCGCCGACTCGTCCGCGGCGAGCGGGCGGGAGGTGGCGAAGATCCACAGGCGGGCGTCGGCCGGGAGCAGGGCGAAGTCTACGGCGCTCATCGGGCTTCCTCGGGGTTCGGGTGTGTCGCTCCCCGAATCTACATGCGCGAACGGATCGGTTCCAGCCGTCAGGAGCGGGGCGCGGCGCCGCGCACCCGCTCGAAGCCGCGGTAGCGCTCCATGCGGAAGGTCCCCCGGAAGTCCTGCACCACCATCCCCACCATCCCGCCGGGGTCGCCGGTGATGGTGCCGCCCTCGGGGAGGCGGATGCTCCCGTGCGGCGTGCGCACCTCGGCGTAGCGCAGCGTCCCCCGCGCGGACGCCCTGCGCCCGTTCAGGTACTCGTACTCCAGCTCGCGCACCGCGTAGCTCGCCGGGTCGATGCGGATGGTCCCGCGCACGTCCAGCTCGCCCCCGCCGCGGGGCCGGACCGGGCGGAAGCGCAGCGCCAGCCCGCCGCGCCCGTCGTCGGTGTCGCCCTCCAGGCAGTGGGTGCGCAGGAAGTCGTCGTCCAGCAGCTCCAGCTCGTCGGGGATGCGGATCAGCATGCCGGTGCGGGTCTGCCTGCCGAAGCCGCCGCGCCGCGCCCTGCGCGCCTCCGCGGAGTCGGGATCGCTGACGATGGTGGTGTCCTGGACGATGCGCTGGTCCCGGAACATGCGGAGCCGGGCCCGCCCGTCCAGCCGCCGGTCGTACGCGAACCGGTACTGCTCCTGGAAGCGCCGCCGCGTCTCCACGGCCTTCTGCGCCTCCCTCCAGAGCGCGGCCAGGTCGGGCGCGTCGTCCAGCCGGTTCAGCCCGTAGCAGGCGTTCCCCGACACCGAGATCCCCTCCAGCACCACCGGCGTGGGCGACGCGGCCACCGCGCGCCGCACCGTCTGTCCCGCCGCCACCGCGAACGGCGAGGACGGCACCGACTCGAAGCCGATGCGGTCCAGCCGCAGCCGGTACCGCCCGGCGGGGACGCCCTCGAAGCGGAAGCCGCCCTGCGCGTCGGTCAGCGTGCCCCGCAGCGGCACGTCGCTCCCGTCGCCGGAGAGCAGCTGCACCAGCGACAGCGGGACCGGCGCCCCGCCCTGCGTCGCGGCCGTGCCCTCGACGGCGCCCATCGCCTGCTGCGCCGCCGCGGGTCGCGCGACGACGGCCATGAGGAGGAGGAGAGAAAGGAAAACGGCTCGGCAGTTCAGGTGGGATCTCATCGTACGCCGGGAGAGAGCAGGTGGCGGGCAGCCGCGTCGTGCGGACGGCGGCTGGCAGGGCAACCGCCGGTCCGGGAGGAGGCGCCGGCCAGGGACTGCGACAAGTGTTTGTGACGATGGGAGTTGCGCGGACAGCTGGAAAGACGGGCGGGCGGTGGGGTGTCACCGCGTCGGGACGGGTGGGCGTGTCGGTACGGCGCGGGACGACGGACCCCCTCCCCCGGCCCCTCCCCGCAAGGGGGAGGGGAGAACGACAGCGTAGGGTGGCGGGCTCCGGCGCGAGGGTCTACCCCCCATCCCCCCGGCCCCCTTCCCCCGCAAGCGAGGGAAGGGGGAGCACTACAGATCCGTATAGTTTCCCCTCCCTCGCTTGCGGGGGAGGG
>JBFMFL010000035.1:0-36569 GCA_040752145.1 Gemmatimonadota bacterium | reverse complement strand
GTCGTGGGGCCCGCGGTATCCCCGCGCCCCCGAACGGTCCTCACCTCTTGCGGTGCGGCTACTTGAGGGGGGACGGCGAGAAGAGGGGCTGGTCGCGGACCACCAGGCGGGGGGAGAGGTCCTGGAAGTCGGCCGAGGAGACCAGCTCCTCCAGCTTCACCCGGAACTCCTGCCCCTGCACCGCGCCCTTTGCGACGAAGCGGAGCGTCAGCACCGGGCCGTCGGCCATCCCCTCGGCCACGGCGCCCGCGAAGCGGACGGTCCCCGGCGCGCTCTCGTTCCACGCGCCCATGACGCCGGGCTTGAGCTCGGCGCCGGAGAGCGTCAGGCGCTCCTTGTCGAAGCCGAGCTCCCCCTGGAAGCTGGCGATCTCGGCGTCCACGCCCACCCGCCTCAGGTGCAGCTCCACGGTGGCGGCGCTGCCGGACTGCGAGGCCAGCACCACCACGGGGTGGATCCCCGGGGCGAGGCCCTCCAGGACGCTCGGCTCCTGCGGCTGCACCGCGTTCTCGCAGCCGCCCAGGAGGCCCAGCGCCAGCGCCACTGCGAACGGCGCCGCGATGCGCTTCTTCCTGCTCATCGGTCCATCTCCTTGCGTAGTGTCCTGCTCCGCCCGGCGCGGCGTGCGCCGGGCGGCCCGGTCCGTCAGGGGGTGGTGACGCGGACGATGCCGTCCACGGCCACCGGGACGTCGTACGGGGCGAAGCCGGTGCTGGTGGGCGCCACCGTGAACACCAGGTCCAGCGGGGTCTGCGTCCCGGCCGCGACGCCCGCCGCGACCCGGAAGGTCAGCGTCACCAGCGTGGGCCGCGCATTCCCCTGCGGCGCCGCCGCCGCGAAGGCGAAGCGCACGCGGCCCGGGCTCACCAGGTTGGTCTCGGCCGCGCCCTGCAGGGTGCTGGCCGCCGACACGTACTGGAGCACCGCCGGGTCGAACACCAGGTCGAACTGGGCGGAGCCCAGGTCGCCGTTGCCGCCCAGCCTGGCCAGGTCGAGCACCACCGGCACCGTGAAGGTCTGCCCCGCGGCGACGCCGGAGCGGATGGAGCCGTTGGGGAAGGCCGTGGCGAGCAGCGAGCGGGCGCCCAGCACCGCGACGGTGGCGGTGTCGGCCAGGGTGCCGGCGCGCGCGACCACCCGCGCCTGCCCCGCGGCGACGCCCGTGACCACGCCGGAGGCGTTCACCGTGGCGGTCGCCTCGGGCGTGGCCGTCCAGGTGAACGCCGCGCCGCGCACGGTGTCGCCGGCCGCGGTGAGCGCGGCGGCGCGCAGGGTGGAGGTGCCGCCCGCGTCCACCGTGGCGAAGGCGGGGACGATCGCAACCCGCGCGACCGGCGCCTGCGGCGCCGCCGAGACCGTGAGCGCCAGCGTGCCGGCGACTCCCTCGGTGGTGGCGGTGATGGTCACCGGCCCGGCGGCGACGCCGGTCACGGTGCCGTCCTGCCCGACGCGCGCCACGGCCTCGCTGCTGCTGGCCCAGGTGAACGCCCGGCCGGCGAGCGCGCGGTCGCGGCGGTCGTACGCCACCGCCGTGAGGAGCAGCGTCTTCCCCGCCTCCACGGTGGAGGCGGTGGAGGTCACCGCCACCCGCGCGACACTGCGGGCGGAGCCGGTGCCGTTGTCGTCGCACGAGGCGAGCAGGAGCACGGCGCCCACGAGGGACAGCGCACGGGACCAGGTCCGGCCGGTACTGAAAGCGAGCTGGCTCACGATGTCTCTGTGCGGAACGGTTCGAGCCGACGGGGAGGGCGTCCGGGGCCGCGCGCGGCGGGCTGGGATGGGATGCCGACGTGGTGCTGTACGGGAAGCCCGGACCGCCGCGGCGGCCCAGGTTCCCGAGCGGTGGTATATTGCGCCCCGGAGGCGCCCCTGTCAACGCCGCATGTCGGGAAACACCTGACGCACAGCCAGACCCTGCCCCCACAACGACTTCCAGGGATTTCAGTGTTAGGCGGCGGCGGGCCCCGTCGGCACGGGGCCGGTCCGGGGCACCCCGGCGGCCCGCGCGAAGTTCCCGAACGGGAACTTCGCAGCCCCCGACGTCCGGCCTATCGACGTCCGCAGTTCCCCGCGGCGGGTCCCAGGAGCACCAGGGCGTTGGCCACGGGGCGCTCGCCCCCGGCGTCCGAGGGGCGGTTGACCGCCCGGCCGCGGACCACCAGCGCGGTGGAGCCGCCGCCATCCAGGTTCAGCGCCTCCACGGCGCCCAGCTCCCGGAAGAGCGCGCGCATCTCGGCGAGCGACATCCCCGCGCTGTACCCCGGCTGCCGCCCGTCGACCGCCACCAGCAGCAGCGTGCCGTCCGCGCGCCACCCGATCGCCGAGCGCGGGTGCCGGGTGGACGCGAAGGCCGGCGCGGCGCCGCTCTCCGCGTCCGGCACCTCCGCGCCCCGCCGCAGCAGCACCGGGTGCCCGCCCACCATCTCGCGCACCGGCCCCGGCGCTGGCTCGAAGCGCAGCGTCCAGCGGACGGTGTCGCCCGGGGGGGTGAGGAGGCGCAGGAAGTCCGCCGCGCGCCCCCGCGCCGCGAACACCACCCCGCCCTCCGGCACGGCGACGCCCGCCGCCGCCGTGTCCGACCCCACCAGCACGCCGCGCAGCGTGTCCCCCACCGCCCCGCCCCCGCCCACCCGCCGCACCAGCAGTTCCACCACGCCGGTGTCCGCCGGGGTGGTCGCGCCCGCGAAGCGGTTGTAGACGGCAAGCGTGTCCCCCGCGGGCCGCGCGTTGACGCGCCCCAGCGTGGCCGAGAGCCCCCGCGACAGCCACAGCTTCCCCCCCAGCCGCACCCGCCCGATGAACGGCGAGCCGTCCGCGGCGACGCCGACCACGGCCCGCTCCCCCGGGCCGCGCACCGGCTCGCCCGCCACCACCTGGGCGCCCGTGGGCACGCCCGGCGGGGTGAAGCTGAAGAAGTCCGCGTTGAGCGCCGCGAGCACCGGCCGGCCCCGCTCCCGCTCCGCCCGCCGCGCCAGCTCCGTGGTGGTCTCCCGCCCCTCCAGCCGCCCCGCCGCCTTGACGGTGCCCAGCTCCACCCCGCACGCCCGCGGGTCCGCCTCCACCACGTGTACCGCCCACGGCCCCGCGCCGTCCGCCCGGAACAGGTGCCGCACCCCCGGCGCCACGGTCTCCACGCGGTCCCACCCGGGGACCGCTTCGACCGGAGCCGCGGGCGCGGGCGCCAGCGTCGGCGCGCAGCCGGCGAGCGCGGAAGCGAGGAGGACCAGGGGCAGCGGGCGCAGCGGCATGTGGGTCGCGTCGGTTCGGGAGACGCGGCAAGGTAAGGAGGGAGTGCGAGAGTGCGAAAGTGCGGGAGTGCGAAAGTGAACGGCGCCCCCCACCCCCGGCCCCTCCCCCGCAAGCGAGGGAGGGGAGAACGACAACGGCGGAACGGCGCCTGATCAGGGGCCGTTCCGCCGTTGTCGTTCCGTCGTACCCGTATGAATCGGTTCGGGGGGAGACTCGCCGGCAGTTTGGCGAGGCTCACCCCGGCGGAGGGAACCCCGCCGGCAGTTTGGCGGGGTTCCCGGAGCCCGCGGAGGAGACCGGCGGGGCAGTTTCCGCCGGGCTCCGTAGCGGCCCCGCCACGACACAGTAAAACTAACCCGCCAGCCGCGCGTCGTCCCCGTAGAACTCGCGGAACTGCGCCTCCAGCACGGGCAGCGCGCGCTCGAACGCCGCCACCACCGCCGGATCGAACTGCGACCCGGAGCACGCCCGGATCTCGGCCAGGGCCACGGTCCAGGGCAGCCCGCCCCGGTACGCCCGGCTGGAGGTCATGGCGTCCAGCGTGTCCGCCACGGCCAGCACCCGCGCGGGGAGCGGGATCGCCTCGCCCGCCAGCCGGTCCGGGTACCCCTCGCCGTCCCAGCGCTCGTGGTGCCAGCGCACCACCCCCAGCACCATGGGGTCGTCGATCAGCGGCTCCAGGATGCGCGCCCCCGTCTCCGGGTGGCGGCGCACCAGCTCCATCTCGCCCGGCTCCAGGCGGCCCGGCTTGTTGAGGATCACGTCCGGGATCCCGATCTTCCCCACGTCGTGCAGGTCGCCCGCCAGGCGGAAGCGCAGCAGGTCGATGCCGCCCAGCGCCTCGGCGATGGACATGGCGTAGGCGGTGACGCGGGTGGCGTGGCCGGCGGTGTACGGGTCCTTGGCCTCCACCGCGGCGGCCAGCGCGTGGGCGGCGCGCAGGATCCAGATCTTGCTCTCGGTGTCGCGGCGGCGGAGCTGGGCCTCCAGCAGCTCGCGCTCACGGGCGGCGGCGGTCTCGGCCCGGCGGCGGGCGAGCGACTGCTCCACCCCCGCCCGCAGCGACTCCAGCTCGAAGGGCTTGATGAGGAGCTGGTCCACCCCGCGCTGGATGGCGACGGCCGCCGCGGGGACGTCGGCGTTGGCGCTCATCAGGATGGTGCGCGTCCCCGGGGAGCGGACCCGCACCTCGGCGAGCAGCTCCAGCCCGGAGGCCTCGGGCATGCGCAGGTCGGTGAGCACCAGGTCGAAGCGGCCGGGCGCCAGCAGCTCCAGCGCGCCGCGCACGCTGGTGGCCGTCTCCACCCGGTGGCCCAGGCGGGTCAGGAACTTCCCCAGGGAGCGCAGGATCCCCTCCTCGTCGTCCACGACCAGGATGCTCCCCGTCTCCCGCTGGCTCGAACTCTCGCTCCGGATCATCTGCACCTCTGAAGGGCCTCTTCCGCCTCTTCCAAATTGTCGCCGTAGGGGCTCCGCCACCTGCCCGCCGGGACCGCCGTTTCCGTGCCGTGGCGCCGGGGCGGGGGCTACCCGCCGCCGGCCAGCAGGGCGCAGGCGGCGGCCAGGTCCACGTTGCCCCCGCTCACCACCACCCCCACGCGCGCCCCCCGCAGCTCCGGGATCCCCGCCAGCAGCGCCGCCACCGGCACGGCCCCGGAGGGCTCCACCACCAGCTTGGTGCGGGTCCACAGGAAGCGCATGGCCTCCACGATCCCCGCCTCGCTCACGTTGACCATGTCGTCCACGTGCGCGCGCACCAGCGGAAAGGTGATCCGCCCGAGGTACGGGGTGCGCAGCCCGTCGGCGATGGTGGGCGGGTTGACGACCCGCTGCAGCTCGCCGCTGCGGAAGGAGCGGGTGGCGTCGTCGGCGAGCTCCGGCTCCACCCCGATCACCCGGCACCCCGGCGCCATCGCCTTCGCGGACAGCGCCGTGCCGCTCAGCAGCCCGCCGCCGCCGCAGGGGGCGAGCACCGCGTCCAGCGGCCCGGCCTCCTCCAGCAGCTCCAGCGCGGCGGTCCCCTGCCCCGCCACCACGTCGGCGTGGTCGTACGGGGGGATCAGCGTCATCCCGCGCTCCTCGCGCAGCCGCGCGGCGAGCTCCTCGCGCGACGCGGAGGCCGGGTCGTACGGGATCACCTCGGCGCCGTAGCCGCGGGTGGCCTCCACCTTTGCCGCCGGCGCGTTCTCCGGCATCACCACCACCGTCTTCACCCCCAGGATCCTCCCGGTGAGCGCCACCGCCTGCGCGTGGTTCCCGGAGGAGAAGGTGAGCACCCCCGCCCGCCGCTCCGCCTCGCTCAGCTTGGAGACCGCGTTGTACGCCCCCCGGAACTTGAAGGCGCCGCCGCGCTGGAGGTTCTCGCACTTGAGCAGCACCGTCGCCCCGGCCAGCGCGTCCAGGGTGCGCGAGGTGAGCACCGGGGTGCGGTGCGCCACCCCGCGGAGCCGCTCGGCCGCCGCGCGCACGTCGCCGAAGTCGGGGAGCGCGGGCACGGACGCCGGAGTGCTTTCAGCGGTGCTGTACATGGAGCCCTGTCGGATTCGGGGGAGGCCGCCAGCCCCCCGTCGTAGGAGTATCGGCCGGACGGGGCGCGGACCCAAGCCCCGCCACGAACCGGCCCTCGGATGCGGAGACGAAGCCTCCCCGGCACCGCGAGCGGTGCCGGGGAGGCGGGTCGACCCCAGGGACACCCCGCAGTGGCAGGCTGTTCCCTGTTCCCTGTTCCCTAGTACTTCGGGATCGACGGGTCCACCTCGTCCGACCACCCCAGGATCCCGCCCCTGAGGTTCCAGAGCCGCCCGTAGCCGCGCTCGCGGAGCGCGGCGAGCGCCTTGGCGCTGCGGGCGCCGGAGCGGCACTGGAGGACGATCTCCTCCTGCGGGTCGATCTCGCCGGCGCGCTCCTCGATCTGCCCCAGCGGGATCAGCCGCGCCCCGTGGTCCTCCAGGTTGCAGATGTCCCACTCGTGCGGCTCGCGCACGTCGATGATGGTGAGCCGGTCGCCGCGGTCCAGCCGCTGCTTCAGCTCGGCGGGGGTGATCTCCGGCACTTCGCTTCCGTTCGCCATGGGGGCCTCCGTCGGGTTCGCCTGGGGGACGCCGCAGAACCGCTCGTAGTCGATCAGCTCCCGGATCGTGGGGCGCTCGCCGCACGCCGGGCACTCCGGGTCCCTGCGCAGCTTGAGTTCGCGAAACCTCATCCGCAGCGCGTCCAAAAGCAAGAGCCTCCCGATCATCGGCTCCCCCACGCCCAGGAGCAGCTTGAGCGTCTCCGCGGCCTGGAGGGTGCCCACGATGCCGGGGAGCACGCCCAGCACCCCGCCCTCGGCGCAGGAGGGGACCAGCCCCGGCGGCGGCGGGTCGCGGAACAGGCAGCGGTAGCAGGGCCCCTTTTCCGCCCAGAACACCGAGGCCTGCCCCTCCCAGCGCAGGATGGAGCCGTACACGTTGGGCTTCCCCGTGAGCACGCAGGCGTCGTTGACCAGGTAGCGGGTGGGGAAGTTGTCGGTGCCGTCCACCACCACGTCGTACTCCCGGAACAGTTCCAGCGCGTTGGCGGAGGAGAGGCGCACGGGGTGCGGCTCCACCGCCACGTGCGGGTTGAGGTCGCCGATGCGGTCGCGCGCCGAGTCCAGCTTGGGGCGCCCCACGTCCCGGGTGCCGTGCAGCACCTGGCGCTGGAGGTTGGTGGCGTCCACCACGTCGAAGTCCACCAGCCCCAGCGTCCCCACCCCCGCGGCGGCCAGGTACAGCGCCAGCGGCGAGCCCAGCCCGCCCGCGCCCACCAGCAGCACGCGCGCCTGCTTCAGCTTCCGCTGGCCGGCGGGGCCCACCTCGGGGAGGATCAGGTGCCGCGCGTAGCGCAGCGTCTCCGCGGGGGAGAGCGCGCCCGCGTCGTCCGGGGGCGCCGTCACGGCCGTCCGGCCCGGGCGCGGAGCTGGCGCGCCTCCCACGCGGCGAGGGCGGCGACCACGGCGAAGCCCGCCAGTGCCAGGAGGAGCACGGCCGCCACCGGGTCCCCCGGCCCGGGGAGCCGCACCGCCCGCGACTCCTCCTGCCACGGCCAGAGCGCCCGCAGGCTCCCCGCCATGAGCCCCACCAGCGCCGCCATGGTCGCGTCGTGGTGGTGGTCCAGGAGCCAGTCGAGCAGCTTGGAGAAGAGGCCGATCCCGGTGGCGGCGCCGGCCACGAACACCAGCACGTACAGGACGTCCAGCTCGTGGAGCGCCTCCAGCGTGGGCCGGTACATCCCCAGCACCTCCAGCAGGAAGGCGCCGCTCACCCCCGGGAGGATCATGGCGCAGATGGCGACCGCCGCCGAGCCGTACACGCGCGCGAGCGACGGGTCCACGCCCCCCTGCGTCGCCGGGAGGCCCACCAGCACGTACGCCGTCACCGCCCCCGCCGCGACGATCGCCAGCTCGCGCGGCCCCCGGGCGCGGAGCCGCAGCCAGGGGATGGCGATGGAGGCGGCCACCAGCCCGAAGAACAGCCCCCGGGCCTGCGCCGGGTAGCGCTCCATCAGCGGCGGGATGATGCGGCTGGCGATGCCGATGGCCGTCACGATCCCCAGCGCCAGGGGGATCACCAGACCCCACTGCACCCGGCCGAACGCCTCCCGGGAGCCGCGCAGGTCTCCCCGCAGCGGGGCGGCCACCCCGGAGAAGAAGGCGCTGATGGAGTCGATCAGCCGCTCGTAGACACCCACGATCAGCGCCATGGTGCCGCCGCTCACCCCGGGGATGATGTCGGCGGTGCCCATCAGCAGCCCCTGCGCGAAGTGCAGGGGGAGGCTTCCTTTGCTGTTCCTCATGTTCCTCGGGGTTCGCGGTCGGGCGGACGATGGCGCCGCGGCGCCGCCCTGTCAACGATTGTGCTTTGTAGCTGCTGCTGCGATGTTTCGCGCCCGCGGAGCCGCCCCGGCGCCCTGCGGATCGTGTGCCACCCCGCGCGGGGTCCGGCCGCGGACGCCGGCTGGAACCCCGACACGAAAGGCCGAATGGAGCTGATCCGACAGTTCATCGACTACTTCCTGCACCTGGACGTACACCTCAACGAGCTGATCCGCGACTACGGCGGGTGGACCTACGGGATCCTGTTCGCGATCATCTTCTGCGAGACGGGGCTGGTGGTCACGCCGTTCCTCCCCGGCGACTCGCTGCTGTTCGCCACGGGGGCGCTGGCGGCCGGCGGGTCCATGAACGTGTTCTTTCTGTGGCTGCTGCTGTGCGTGGCGGCGGTGCTGGGCGACTCGGTCAACTACGCCATCGGCAAGGCGGTGGGGACGCGCGTGTTCAAGCCGGACGCGCGGGTGCTCAAGACCGAGTACCTGCGGCGCACCGAGGAGTTCTACGCCCGGTACGGCGGCAAGACCATCATCATCGCGCGCTTCATCCCCATCGTGCGGACGTACGCGCCGTTCGTGGCGGGGGCGTGCTCCATGAACTACGCCAAGTTCATCACCTACAACGTGGTGGGCGGCATCGTCTGGATCACGTCGTTCCTGTTCGCGGGGTACTATTTCGGGAACATCCCGGCGGTCAAGGACAACTTCGGGTTCGTCATCGTCGCGATCATCGTGCTGTCCGTGCTGCCCGGGGTGTTCGAGTACGTGAAGTCGAAGCGGGCGGCGAGAGCGTAGCATCTTGCTGTCGTGGCGGGGCCGCTGCGGAGCCGGACGGTACCGCTGTCCGGTCTCCTCCGCGGGCTCCGGGAGCCTCGCCAAACTGCCGGCGAGTCTCCCTGCGCCGGAGGGAGACAGGCCAAACTGCCGGCCAGTCTCCCTCCGAACGGATTTTGATGGGTACTGCCTGAACTGCAACGGCGGAACGGCGCTCCTGATCGGGCGCCGCTCCGCCGTTCCGGCTCCTCCGCGTCGGCGGGTCTAGTCCGGCTTCAGCGTGGCCGGGATGCCCAGCTCCTCCAGCTCCTCCGGGCCGATGGCGGTGCCGTAGACCAGGCCCTGCCACTTCCCGTCCTCCCGCTTCAGCAGCACCCAGGCGGGGTCGGTGCTCCCCTCCTCCTCCGGCGTCACCAGGGCGCGGGCGTGGTCGCCCGACACCTCCTCCACCTCGGCGGTGCCGGGAACGCCTCCGTTCTCCTGCACGTAGGCCACGGCGGCGGCTTCGATCGCGCCGCTCTGCTCGTGCGGGCCACATGCGGCCAGCAGCAGCGCGGCGGCGAGAGTCCGGACAGGCGGCATCTTCACCTCGGGCGCGGGAGGAGGTCGGAGAGGCGGGCGCCGGGCTCCGAGACGCGGTACGCCGCGGCGATCAGGCGCTCGGCCTCCGCGGCGCCGCAGCCGGCGCGAAGGCGGGCGTCCACCTCGCGCAGGGCCTCCGGCGGGGGGACGGGGAGCGCCTCCAGCTCGAAGGCGGACACCGCGACGCTCCCGCTGATGCAGCGGAACACCTCGTCCGCCACGCGCGAGTTGAGCAGGGCGGCGAGCGTCGCCAGGCCGATCGGCGCGTCCGGGGCCAGGCGCACCACGTTGAGGTGGTTCTCCACCACCGCGGCGCCGTGCTCGGCCAGGAACTCCGGGGGGAGCTCGGCGGCCACCAGGCGGCGCTGCTGCTCCTTTGCCGTGGTGCGCTGCACCAGCACGCAGGGCTCGGCCGTGAGCAGGTGCCCCTGCCCCGGCTCCACGGCGAAGAAGGGCCGGTGGTTGCGGCGGCGGGCGCTGAAGGCGAACACGCCGGGGCCGGCCACCGACTCGGCCCAGACCAGGGGGTAGGTCCCGGGACCCGCGTGGTCGCGGAGCTGGCCCTTGTGGCGGTTCCACACCAGCGGGCCGGTGCTCACCCTCACCCCCAGGTCGCGCAGCCGGTGGCCCAGCCCCCGCACCCCGGCGAGCAGCGCGGACTGCCCGGGGGAGCGCGGGAGGATCCAGGGGCCGCCGCGGGCGTCCGGCGGGGGGAAGCAGCCGGTCCGGCGGACGTCGCAGGGGCGGTCCAGCGCGGTGGGACGGATGGCGTGCACCGGCGCGCACCCGGCTACAGGCTCCCGGGCAAACACCACCAGCAGCGTCTCCTGGAGCACGTCGTCGAACACGCCGCTGCGGTCCGCCACGAAGTCCACGGCGGCGGGGGGCGCCTCCACCGCAAGCAGCCTGCGCAGGTTGGAGAAGTACAGCCCGCCCAGGAACGAGGTGGGCGTCACGTACCCCACCCGCCCTCCGGGCGCGAGCAGGCGCACGGCCAGGTCGGTGAACAGGCCGTACAGGTTGGCGTGGCCATGGAGCGAGCGGCGGAAGCGCTCCCGGACCTCCGGCTCCAGCGTCAGGCGGCCGTACGGCGGGTTCCCCACCACCAGGCCGAACCCGCCCCGCCAGCCGTCCGGCACCCCCAGCGCGTCGCGCACCTCCACCAGGTCCGCCGGAAGGCGCAGCCGCGCCGCCACGCAGCGCGGCCAGAGCGCCGCCTCCAGGAACACCCGCGCCATCCACGCGGCGAACGGGTCGATCTCCACCCCCGCCAGGCGCGCGGAGACTCCGCGCACGACCTCCCCGGGCGACGCGCCGCCGCGCTCCAGTGCCGCGGCCATGCGCGCCGCCGCGGGGGCCAGGAACGCCCCGCCGCCGCACGCCGGGTCCAGCACGGTCCCCGCCGCCCAGTCGTGGCCGGCCTCCTCCACCAGGTCCAGCAGCCGGTCCACCAGCGGCGGCGGCGTGAAGAACACCCCGTGCCGCGAGCGGTGCCCCGGCGGGAGCAGCGCCGTGTAGACCGTGCCCAGCAGGTACGCCGCCACCGTGGGCGCCAGCCCCGCCGCCGCCTCCCCCAGCTCCGCGGCGCGCGCGGCCGCCGGATCGTTGTCCGGGGACGGTGCGACGGGCGGAGGCGCCATGCCCCCGAGTCCTTCGTCGGGGGCGCAGGCCGCGCGCCAGTACCCCTCGACCGCCCGCGCGCAGACGGAGCCCGCGTGCAGCCGGCGCGCCTCGTCGTCGCCGGCAGGGAGCGCCCACGCGCGGACCTCGCGCAGCAGGCCGAGCGCGCGCTCCAGCGCGGCAGAGCCCTCCGGTCCGGGCTCCAGCGAAAGCGGGGGCGGGCGCACGCGCGCCCGCCCCCTGTCCGCCGCCGCGGGAGCTCGCCGGGCCACGAGCCGCGGCGTCAGGCGGTCACGGCCGCCGCGCCCCGCTTGCGCTCCGCGCCCGCGAGGATCGCGTCCACCACGGGCGAGGGGTCATAGCGCACCGGGTCGGTGGCCGGCAGCCCCGTCTCGTCCTGCACCCGCTCCACCGCCTCGCGGGCCTGCTCGTCCGTGAGGTCCCAGGTGTTCAGGCAGATGCCGATCACCCTGGACGTCCTGAGCGGCGCGATGGCGCTCTCGCACAGGCGGATGGTCTCCTGCACCGAGGGGAGCGTCATCCACTCGTACACGCCGTAGCGGTTGTACGGGCAGCGGCGCGAGGGCTGGTGGCAGAGCACCATGGCGTCCGGCATGGAGCCGTGCAGCAACCCCAGCGTCACCCCCGAGTAGCCGGGGTGTACCAGCGAGCCCTGCCCCTCCACCAGCACCACGTCGTTCCCCTCCGCGGCGCGCAGCACCAGCTGCTCCGCCGCCCCGCCGATGAAGTCGGCGACCACCGCGTCCACCGAGGTCCCCCACCCCTCGATCAGGATCCCCGTCTGCCCGGTGGCCGCGAACCCCACCCGCGTCCCCCGGCCCACCAGCGCGTCGCGCAGCTGCAGCGCCGCCGTCATCTTGCCGATGTTGCAGTCCGTGCCCACGGTGAGCACGGTGAACGCGTCCACCAGCCGCGCCTTCCCCGTGGAGACGGGGAGGTCCGCCGGGGGGCGCCGCAGGTCGATGATCTTCACGCCGTGCTCCGCCGCCAGCGCCGCCAGCTCCGGGTCCAGCCCCAGGTAGAAGTGCAGCCCGCTCACCACGTCCAGCCCCGCCTCGATCACCCGCCGCAGCAGCGGGCGCCACTCGTCCGGCAGCCGGCCCCCCTGCGGCGCGATCCCCACCAGCGCCGCGGTGGGACCCGTCGCCAGCCCCTCTTCCAGCGTGGCCAGCACCGGGATGCTCCCGCCGAAGCCCAGCACGTCGCGGGCGGTCTTCCCCGCGTGGCGCGAGTCCACCACGGCCAGCACCCGGTCGGGGAGGTAGCGGATGGCGCTGTTCGCGGTCTTGGTGGTCTCCGGGCCGAAGTGGCCCTCGGCGAGGATCAGGTAGCGATGGTCGTTCATGGCGTGGGACGAAGACGAAAGGGTCGGGAGCGGGCGCGACGGGTCACACGGAGGGCTCGCCGGCGCGCTCCAGCAGGGCGGGGATGCTCAGCTCGGCCGCGGAGGGGTGCGCGAGCACGGCCCCCTCCGGGAGGCGCAGCTCCACCGGGGTGTCGCGCACGAAGCGGCGGAAGCCGCGCCCCTCCAGCAGGCGGTGGATGTACACGCGGCGGATGATGACGATGGCCGTGGCGAGCACCGGCACCGCCACCACCAGCCCGACGGCGCCCAGCAGCTCCGCCATCACCAGCACGGCGAGGATGGAGAGCACCGGCGGCAGGTTGATCTGCCGCTCCATGATGACGGGGTGGACGAAGTTGGCCTCGAACAGGTGGACGACCACCCCCAGCAGCACCACCAGCAGCGCCTGCACCGTCCCGCCGGAGCCCAGCACGAAGAGCGCCGGCAGCAGCGTGGAGATCAGCGTGCCGAAGAAGGGGACCACCACCACGATCCCGGTGAACACCCCGAAGGCGAGGGCGTACGGCACCTCCAGCAGCACCAGCCCCACCCAGGTGAGCGTCCCCAGCACGATCATCGCCAGGATCTGCCCCACGATCCAGGCGCGCAGCGTGGTGGCCAGGTCCGAGAGGATGTCGCGGGCCAGGTCGCGGTGCACCGGCGGCACCAGCACGATGATCCCCTCGCGGTACAGCGCCGGGCGCAGCGTCAGGTACACCGCCATCACCAGCACGCTCACCAGGTGGATCAGGAAGTTGATCCCGCCGAACAGGTAGGGGATCAGCCCCGTGAAGTAGCCGCCCAGGTTGCCCAGCGCCTCGGTGACGTAGGCCACCGACTCGTCCGGCGAGGGGAAGAGCTGGCCCAGGATGGGGTAGCGGCGCGCCAGCTCCAGCAGCCCGTTCTTCCACCCCGCCAGCAGCCCGGGGAGCGCGCTGATCAGCCCCTGCGTCTGCTCCAGCACGGGGGGGACGATCAGCCACCCCACCCCCACCAGCCCCACCGTGGTGAGCACCACGGCCAGCAGCAGCCCCCAGCGGCGCGGGATGCGCGCCCGGCGCTCGAAGAAGTCGGTGACGGCGCCCAGGTACAGCGACAGGAGCGCCGCGATGAAGAAGAGCAGCAGGGTGTCCGCCACGCTGTACACGAACAGCAGGAGGAGCACCGTGATGAAGGCCGCGGCGAGGAGCCCGTACGACGGCCGGGGCTGGATCGCGTCTCGCAAGGCGTTCCGGGAGCGGAAAAAGAACGGGGCCGGCGCACCGGCGCCGGCCCCGTGAAGCTATCGCCCGCGGCCGCGTAAGGAAAGCCGCCGCGGGCCGCGGCGCCCGTCAGGCCGGGCGGCCGCGCTCCTCCTCCTCCAGCGCCTCGAACTCCGAGAGCAGCTCCGCGTCGCGGACGTGCTCCGGCGCCTGCGCCGGGGCCATGGGCCGGGTGTCGTCCGGCCCGATCCCCTGCGTCCGGTCCCCGCCGAAGCCCTGCGTCCGGTCCGCCGCCTGCCCCTGTCCCTGCACCTCCTGCCCCGGCGCCGCCCCCCCCGTGCCCAGGCGCTGCTGCGCGCCGCCCGGGAGCTGCCGGGCGTCCTGCGCCTGCGCCGGGGGCAGCATCCCCATCTTCTGCTTCAGGTCCAGCAGGCGCATGTCCGCGTCGCCGCCGCTGCCCTTGTCCAGCGCCGCGAACTCCCGCTCCAGCGGGTCGCCCGAGAGCTCGTCGCTGACCTCGGCCGCGGCCAGGGCGCGCCGCTCGTTCTCCTGGATCCGCTCCGCCATGCGGTCGAACGCGTCGAACGCCGACTTGTCCGAGAGCCCCGACATGGTCTCGTGGATGCGCTTCTGCGCCTGCGCCCGCTTCTGCTGCGCGACCAGCAGGTTCTTCTTGCGGCGCGCCTCCTCGATCTTGGTGTTCAGCTGGCGCAGCGCGTCCTTGAGCTTCTCCGTCTCCTGCGCGTGCTTCTGCCAGGTCTCGTGCAGCGCCTGCGCGCGCTCGCCGTGCTCCTGCTGGCGCAGCAGCGCCTGCCGGGCCAGGTCGTCGCGCTCCTGCCGCACGGCCAGCATGGCGCGGCGCTCCCAGTCCTGCGACTGCTTGTACTCCTCCTCCACCTGGGCCTTGAGCCTGCGCTCGTCCGCGATCGCCACGGCGACTTCCTGCTTCGCCTTGGTGAGCTGCTCGCGCATGTCCAGGATGACCTGGTTCAGCATCTTTTCCGGGTCTTCCGC
The DNA here is from genome assembly GCA_040752145.1 of Gemmatimonadota bacterium. GTDB lineage: Bacteria > Gemmatimonadota > Gemmatimonadetes > Longimicrobiales > Longimicrobiaceae > JAFAYN01. The sequence goes on along the minus strand of JBFMFL010000035.1, from coordinate 21,914 downwards.
CCGGGCGATCAGGTCGTTGAGGTTGGACCGGATCAGCGTAGACAGCTTGTTGAAGATTCCCATGTCCTTGTACGGTTGGGGCTCGCGGGCGCGCCCGTCAGCAGTCGCGGTAGGGGGAGAGGACCTCCAGGTGCGAAGCCAGCGCCACCTGGAACGAGTCCACCGTCGCCTGGAACTCGTTGAAGTCCAGGTTCTCCATCTCCAGCGTCTCGGTGAGGATCACGTCGCTCTCCTCCAGCGCGTAGGCGGCGTGTACCAGGTCGGTGGCGTTCAGCTCCAGCAGCCGCTTGTAGAGCCCCGCGCACTTCTCCTGATCCTGCGGGATGTCCAGCACCTTGAGCCGGAACACCAGCACCGGCGGCGAGAAGTGCACCACCAGGCGGGCGCCGCCCTCGTCGTCCAGCGGGGCCACCCACATCCCCTCGCCCACCTCTTCGTACGTCAGCTCCGCACGGAGCAAGTAGCTTTCCACGTCCTCTCGCGTCAACATGCGCGTCTCCGGATTCGGGATCGGGTCGGACTGCTAACGGACTGATGTACTGCTGGTTCGGGCGTGCCCCCGCTGTCGCGGGGTCGGGCTGCGGCTCCGTAGCAAACGATACTACCGTCTGCAACGGAGGCGAGCCCCGCAAACAGCCGCGGGTCTCGCCGCTTCGCGCTCGCATCCCTGAATAGAAACAACCCCCTGTTCAGGACGCCCTCCGGAGTCGCATCTGATTAAGCCGTCGCCTCTTAGCCGAACGACAAGCGTTTCATTCGACAGGGTCGGCGGCAGACGGTGGAAGACTCACGCGGGCATCGCGCTGGCGTCCGCCGGGCTCCGGAACCGCTGTTGCGGTTCCTTGGATCTGCGCAGGGAGGTCGGGGGAGGCTGCGCAGGCGGTGCGTTTGTTCGAAGCCAACGTGATCCGGCGGACGCAGGCGGAGCGCCGGCGAGTTTCGCACTGCCGGAGCAGCATCCCCCGGCCGACCACCTGCACCGGAGCCCCGTCGGAGCGCCCCGCCCCCCGTCAGCCTGTTTGGCTCGACGGCCCCGGCGCCTGCGGCTTCTCGCCGGGGGCCAGCAGCTTCAGCGTGAACGCCTGCTCCTCGCTCAGCCGCGCCACCTCGGCGCCCAGGCGGTCCACCTCCTCGCGCAGGCGGGCGACCTCCTGCGCGTCGCCCGGGAGGGCCGTCCCGCCGCCGCGCTCCAGCCGGGCCGCGTAGGAGCGCGCGACCGGGCCGAGCACGAACACGATCATCAGGATGGCGAGGACGAAAGCGAAGACCATGGTGCGTCGGTACGGGGGCGCGGAACGGAAAGTTTCGGGGCGGGCGCCGCGCTACCGGCTGATCCCGCTCGGCTTGCGCGACGCGGAGCCCATCTGCACCAGCTTGCGGGCGGAGGGCGTGGTCGCCAGGCCGCCCATGGCGGTCTCGCGGTAGGCGGCGGGCATGCGGCGGCCCACCTCGCCCATCACGTCGATCACCTCGTCCGCGCTCACCGGGAAGTCCAGCCCCGCCAGCGCCATCTCCGCCGAGGAGATGGCCTGCATCGCCGCCGACGCGTTGCGGTAGATGCAGGGGATCTCCACCAGCCCGCCGATGGGGTCGCAGATCAGCCCCAGCATCCCCTGGAGGGAGAGCGCCACGGCGGTGGACACCTGCTCGCTGCTCCCGCCGTACAGCCAGGTGACGGCGGCGGCGGCCATGGCGGCGGCGGTGCCGGTCTCGGCCTGGCAGCCGCCCTCCGCGCCGGCCAGCGAGGCGCGGTGCGCGATCACCCCGCCCACGCCGCCCGCCACCAGCATGGCGTCCACCAGGCGCTCGTCGTCGGCCTCCATGAACTCGCCCACGCTGATCAGCACCGCCGGGAGCACCCCCGCGGCGCCCGCCGTGGGCGCGGCCACGATCAGCCCCATGGCCGCGTTCACCTCCAGCGTGGCGATGGCGCGGGCCAGCGTCGTGGTGACGCGCGGGCCCAGGATCTGGGCGCCGTTCTCGTGGAGGAGGCGCGCCCGGCCGCCGGTGAGCCCGGAGGGGGAGCGGGACTCGCCCTTGAGCCCCTCGGCGATGGCCGAGCGCATCACCGCCAGCGTGCGGGCGATGCGGGCGCGGACCTGCTCCGCGGCGGCGCCGGTCTCCTCCGTCTCGGCGCCGAGCACCACCTCGGGGAGGGAGCGGCCGCTTTCCTCGGCCTCGCGGATCAGGGACTCGACGGAGCGATGCATGGGGACAGCCAGGGAACAGGGGACAGGGGACAGGGGACAGCCAGCAACGACCGGGCCGCGGGTGCAGGCTGTAACCTGTAACCTGTCCCCTGTTCCCTGCTTTTCAGCTGATCTTGTCGATGCGGCGGGCCCAGCGGAGCCAGGGGAAGGAGCGCACCGCCGCGAGCGCCGAGTCGGAGACCGGCTCGTCGGCCTCGATGGTCATCAGCGCGTCCTTGTAGCGGCCGGTGCGGTCCACCCGCATGGTCGCCAGGTTCACCCCGTGGCCGGCCAGGATCGCCGTCACCGCGGCGATGGTCCCCGGCTCGTCGTGGGCCAGCAGGACCAGCGTATGATAGTCGCCCTCCAGGTCCACGGCAAAGCCGTCCACCTCGTCCACGCGCACCCGCCCGCCCCCCACGGAGGCGCCCCGCACCAGGGCCGTCTCCTCGCCGCGCCGCACCTCCAGGATGGCGGTGTTGGGGTGGGCCTCCTGGCCCAGGTCCACGGCCTGGAACTCCCAGGCGAGGCCGGCCCGCTCCGCCTCCTCGTACGCCATGCGCAGGCGCAGGTCGTCCGGGGCGAGCCCCACCAGCCCGCCCACGATGGCGCGGTGCGTGCCGTGCCCCTCGCCCGTCGCCGCGAAGGAGCCGTGCAGGCGGATCAGGGCGTGCTCCGGGGTGTCGCCCAGGATGGCGCGCGCCATCAACCCCAGGCGGCAGGCGCCCGCCGTGTGCGACGAGGACGGCCCCACCATGGTGGGGCCCAGGATGTCGAAGAGCGAGACCATGTTTCGGCGGCTTCCCTTGCTGGGTGTGACGGTCCCGCTGAGTTTAAGCCGCCCGCCCGCGGCGCGGAAGGTGCCCGCGTCGCCGGAACCGCGCCGCGCCCCCCGCGCCCTCCCCACCCCCTGCCCGGCCGCCGCCGGAGAGACCCGATGGAACCACCCTCCCCCGCCGCCCCGCCCGTCGCCCCCGCGGGCTTCGGCGCGCGCCTGGGCCGGCTGGGCTCCGAATCGCTGGTCTACGGGCTGAGCGCGATCCTGGGGCGCTTCCTGGGCTACCTGCTCCAGCCCTTCTACGCCTCGCAGTTCACCGCCGAGGAGAACGGCGTGCAGACGGTGGTCTACACCCTCCTGTCGCTGACCTCGGTGGTGTTCGTGCTGGGGCTGGACGTGGCCTACATGCGCGGCACCGCCACCCACGCCGCCGGCGGCGGCGGCGAGGATCCCGCGACGGCGCGGAGCCGCGCCTTCACCCTGTCGCTCGCGGCGATCGCCGGGATCGGCGCGGCGCTCTTGGGGCTGGGGCTGCTGCTCGTGCCGTGGGCGGCCGGGTACTTCGGGGTGCCGCCGTACGCGCTGCGCTACCTGCTGGCGATCGTGTACACGGACGCGCTGCTCAGCGTGTCGTGGGCGCACCTGCGCGTCACCGGCCGGGCCCGCCGCTTCGCCGCGCTGCGGCTGGGCTTCATCGGGCTGAGCGTGGCGCTCAACCTGGTGCTGATCCTGGGGCTGCGCTGGGGGGTGGAGGCCGTCTTCCTGGCCAACCTCGCGGCCAACCTGGTGCTGGTGGCGCTGCTGGCGCCGGAGGCGTCGCGCCTCTTCCGGCCGGCGCTGCTGCGCGGGCGCCCGGGGTGGGGGGCGACGTGGGCGTACGCGCTGCCGCTGGTGCCGGCCTCGTTCGCGGTGCTGCTGGTGGAGAACGCGGACAAGCTGGTGCTGGCCCGCATCCCCGCGGACGTGGCCCGGCGGGTGTACGGGATGACGCCGGGGGAGGTGGTGGGGAGCTACGGCTTCAACTACAAGCTGGGGATCGCCATGCTGCTGGTGGTGCAGATGTTCCGCCTGGCGTGGACCCCGTTCTCGCTGGCGCACGCGCGGGAGCCCCGCGCGCCGCAGCTCTTCTCGCGCGTGCTCACCGGGCTGGTGCTGGCGTGCGCCGGGACCTTTCTGGCCGTGGCGCTCTTCCTCCCGCCGCTGGTGAGGATCCCCGCCGTGTACGGCATCGTCCGCGAGCCGGAGTACTGGGCGGCGCTCCCCATCGTCCCGGTGATCCTGCTGGGCTACGCGTTCAGCGGGATCTACGCCGTGGTGACGGCGGGACTGTACATCGAGCGGCGCACCGGGGCGCTCCCCTGGATCGCCGGGGCGGGCGCCGCGGTGAACCTGCTCCTCTGCGTCGTGGCGGTGCGGCGGGGCGTGGTGGCGGTGGCGTGGGCCACGCCGGCCGCGTACGCCCTCATGGCAGGGCTGGGCGCCTGGCGCTCGCAGCGGGTGTACCCGGTGCCGTACGAGTGGGGGCGGCTGCTGCACGTGGCCGTAGCGGCGGCGGCGGTGTTCTGGGCGGACCGCTGGCTGGCCGGGCGGGGGCTGGCAGGGCACGGTGCCGCGGAGTGGGGGATCAAGGCGCTGCTGCTGCTGGCCTTTCCGCTGCTGCTGGCGGCGACGCGCTTCTTCCGGGCGGGGGAGTGGCGGGCGATGCGGGCGGCGCTGGGGAAGCTCGCGCCGGCCTAACGACACAATGGGCAGCGGTGCGGGGCCGCCGCGCAAGACCTTCTTCCGGCTGAAAGCATGCAAGGCCCCGCATCCGCTGCAGCCGATTGTCAGGCCGCAGCCGTGCCTGGGTCAAGCACTTCTTGAAGCTTTGTAAGGCATCGCGCAACAGCCGCAGAGCCGACCTACGGCTGTTGCGTTCCTCTGCATCTGAGCTTGGCTAGTCGTCCTCTAAAATCCGGTTCCGACGGTACTCGCATTCGCCACAAATCGGATCATTCAGCGCATGTATCTGCTCATCCCACGGGATCAGCTCCTCGCATTCTTCGCATACAACTGCATGTTCGCGGAGAATCCCTTCGATCACGTGCTTCTGTTTGTCACTGAGGGACGAGAGTCCTCGGTCGACGTACTGCTTAGCCACACCGATCTCCGTCGAGTCTGACAAGTAGTCGTTCTGAAGCAGGTGCTCAACGAAAGCCGACTTCGCCTTTTCTTCGTAAATCTCGTACTCTTCCATGGATTCCAGTGGGTCTAACGGTAATCAGATGGCCGCAGATCAGTTCGGCATCTCGCGCCTGTACGCGCTAGCGATGCGACACACGCCAGATCACCTGCGGCTGCCACGGTTTGCCCAGCGGCCGAACGACACAACGGTCAGAGGTGCGGGGCCGCCACGCAAGACTCGCCTCGCCCGAAAACATGTAAGTCCCCGCATCCCCTAGCCGATTGTTAGGCCGCGGGAACTCGGCTGGTCAGAGGCGCTCGTCTTCTTCGGCTTGGTCCTCAAGACCAGCGAGAGTCCATGACTGCATTTGCGCTAGCATCTCCGCTTTCACTCGCTCTACGCCTGCAACCATCGCTTCGCTCATCTCTGTCAAGATGTCACGTCGCTCGTCGTCCGTCGCTGCCGCACAGAGCGCCGGCGTGAACTTGGCCGTTTCCCGTGCTAACATGGCACGCAACTCCGCACGTGTTAACTGATTGAGTGCGGCTACCCGGTCGCGAGGAATAAGCTGTTCCTTCATGCGCCGCAGTTCCGCTTCAGCAGCGTCGGCCTCAGCGATAGCCTTCCGAAGCTCTTCGTCTTCTGGTGTAAGCATTGTGCGAAATTCAGGTCTTTGGTGTAAAGACTAAGGCGGATCGCGCATTGACGAACGCTGCCATTTGGCAGGCCGATCGCCTGTAGTTGTGCAGCGAGCGGAAGCACAAGTGCGCTTGTCACCGTCAGTTGCGTTTCGCATCCTGCACGTAGGAGCACCCATACAGACAGAACCTGCGGACGCTCGCGCCGGAGCGCAAGATGGCACCTCGATCGGAATGTGTGTAGCCGCTCCCCATCACTTGCTTGACCTCTGTGGCCGTCCACGGGGTTGTGGGGGCGGTGGACCAGGCCGCGACAGAAGAGGCCGGCCCGTGAGCCGGAACCGGAGCCGGCCTCCCGCCGACGTCAGTGGGGCTTGAGTGCCTTCGCCACCAGACCGATCCCGCCCGCCATCAGCCCCAGGATCATGATCGTGGCGAACAGGCTGGTGGGCTGGAAGTAGATGCTCAGGCTGGCGATGATCCCCGCCAGGATGATCACGGCGCCGACCAGGAGGAGCAGCCAGCCGAAGAACGAGCGCCCGTTGAAGAAGAGCATCCCGATCCCCACCAGCAGCGGGAGCATGGAAAGCCCGAAGGCATTGTAGCCCCACAGCGTCCAGTAGCCGCTGGTCACGGTCACCCGCGAGGTGAGCAGGTACCCGCCCGCCACCACCATCGCCACCCCGCCCAGGAACTCCAGCAGCCCGCCGGAGGTGCCGCCGGGACTGCGCAGCCGGCTCTCAGTGTCCATGGACCCGCTCCGATGCAAAGGGGAGGTAGCGAAGTGAACGGGAAGGGATTACGCGAGGTCGGCCCGCGGAGTTTCGGCGCCCTGGTCAGCGCCGCGCCCGCCCGCTGCGGCTCAGGTCCGGCAGCGCCCCCGCGAACGCCACCATCTGCGTGAGCCACGCCCAGGCCGCCACCGCCAGCACCACGACGGAGACGGTGTCCCGCCGCCGGAAGGCGGCGGTCGCGAGCCCCGGCCCCTGGATCACCGCCAGCGCCAGCACGTACGCCGCCAGCAGCACCGCCGCCCCCCGCGCCGGCCACCACCCCCGCCGGATGCCGAAAGCGATCCCGACCGCCGCCACCGCCTGGAGCAGGTAGACCGCGAAGAGCCCCGCCCCGCGCCCATCGGCCGGGATGGAGGTGAGCGCCAGGAACAGCGGCACCGGCGCGTAGAGCAACTCGGCGACGGCCGCGAAGCGGAGCGGCCGGGTGAGCGAGGGAGTCGGGTTCACGGAAGCCGAGGAAGGAGAGAGAGCCCCGCGTGAGGGATGTCGGCCCGTCAGGGGCGAGACCACGCGGCAGTTTGCGCGGGCTCGACTCCGTTGCGGACGGTCGTATCGTCCGCTACGGAGCCGCAGCCCGACCCCGGCGCCAGCCGGGGGCACGCCCGAACCCGCAGTTCATTCCGTTCAGGCCTGCTGTTTCGCCTTCCGCCCCCGCTTCGCCGCCGTCTTGGGCTTCGCCTCGACGACGGGCTCCGGAACGACCGGCGCCGACACCATGGACGCAAGGAATTGCCCCGTGTACGAGCGCGGCGTCCCCGCCACCTGCTCGGGAGTCCCCAGCGCCACGATCTCGCCCCCCGCGGGCCCGCCCTCCGGCCCCAGGTCCACGATCCAGTCGGCGGTCTTGATGACGTCCAGGTTGTGCTCGATGACGAGGACCGTGTTCCCCTTCTCCACCAGCTTGTGCAGCACCTCCAGCAGCATCCGCACGTCCTCGAAGTGCAGCCCCGTCGTCGGCTCGTCCAGGATGTAGAACGTCTGCCCCGTGGCGATCTTGGCCAGCTCCGTCGCGAGCTTGACCCGCTGCGCCTCGCCGCCGGAAAGCGTCGTCGCCGCCTGGCCGAGGTGGATGTACCCGAGCCCCACGTCCGAGAGCACCTGCAGGTGCCGCTTCAGCCGCGGCACCGCCTCGAACAGCTCCAGCGCCTCGTCCACGGTGAGGTCCAGCACGTCCGCGATGGTGTGGCCCTTGTAGTAGACCTCCAGCGTCTCCCGGTTGTAGCGCTTGCCCTTGCACACCTCGCAGGGCACGTACACGTCCGGGAGGAAGTGCATCTCGATCTTGACCAGCCCGTCGCCCTGGCACGCCTCGCAGCGCCCGCCCTTGACGTTGAACGAGAAGCGCCCCGGCGTGTAGCCGCGCATCTTGCTCTCGGGGAGCTCCGCGAACAGGTCGCGGATGATGGTGAACAGCCCGGTGTAGGTGGCCGGGTTGGAGCGCGGCGTCCGCCCGATGGGCGACTGGTCGATGTCCACCACCTTGTCCAGCAGCTCCAGCCCGGCGATGCGCTCGTGCGCCCCGGGGACCGTCTTGGCCCGGTAGAACTTGCGGGACATGGCGCTCCACAGGATGTCGTTGACCAGGGTGGACTTCCCCGACCCCGACACCCCCGTGACCGCCACGAAGCACCCCAGCGGGATGCGCACGGTGAGGTCGCGCAGGTTGTGCTCCCGGGCGCCGTGCACCACCAGCTCGCGGCCGTCCCGGGGGGCGCGGCGCACGGCCGGCACCTCGATGCGCCGCTCGCCGCGGAGGTACGCGCCGGTCAGCGACTCCGGCGCGGCGACGATGTCCTCCAGCGTCCCCTCCGCCACCACGCGGCCGCCGTGGCGCCCGGCGCGGGGACCCAGGTCCACCACGTGGTCGGCGGCGCGGATGGTGTCCTCGTCGTGCTCCACCACCAGCACCGTGTTCCCCAGGTCGCGAAGCGCCTTGAGGGTTTCCAGCAGCCGCTCGTTGTCGCGCTGGTGCAGCCCGATGGAGGGCTCGTCCAGGATGTAGAGCACCCCCACCAGCCGCGAGCCGATCTGCGTGGCCAGGCGGATGCGCTGCGCCTCGCCGCCGGAGAGCGTCTCCGCCGAGCGGCCCAGCGTCAGGTACTCCAGCCCCACGTTCACCAGGAACGACAGCCGCTCCGTGACCTCCTTGAGGATGGGCGCGGAGATGTCGCGGGAGAGGTGGGGCATGCCCTCCACGGCGCGGAAGAAGTCCAGCGCCTCGGCCACCGGCATGGCCACCACCTCGCCGATGGAGCGCGCCCCGATGGTCACCGCCAGGCTCTCCGGGCGCAGCCGCGCCCCGCCGCAGGTGGTGCACGGGAGCACCGACATGTACTCCTCCAGCTGTTCGCGCAGCGAGTCGCTGGAGCTGTCCTGGTAGCGCTGGGCGATGTCGCGCAGGATCCCGCCCCACTTGAGCTTCTTGGGCACCGCGGCGCCGCTCCCCGCGTCCGCGCCGTACAGCAGCACCTTCTTCACGCCGTCCGGGAGGTCGCGCCAGGGGGTGTTCAGGTCGAAGCCCAGCGCCGCGGCCAGCCCGTCCAGGATGGTGCCGCGCAGGTGGCCGCGGGGGACGCCCCAGGGGAGCACCACCCCCTCCAGGATGGAGATGGAGGGGTCGCCCAGCACCAGCTCGGGGTTGGGCTCGCGCCGGGTCCCCAGCCCGCCGCACGCGGCGCAGGCGCCGTAGGGCGAGTTGAAGGAGAACTGCCGCGGCTCCAGCTCGGGGATGTTGACCCCGCAGGCGGCGCAGGCGTAGTGCTCCGAGAACAGGTGGGGCGTGGGGCCTCCCTCGCCGTGCGCGTCCACCTCCACCACCCCCTCGGCCATGCGCAGCGCCGTCTCCACCGAGTCGGCCAGGCGCGCGCGGTCGTCGGGGCGCACCACCAGGCGGTCCACCACCAGGGCGATGTCGTGGTTCTGGCGGCGGTTCAGCTTGGGCGGGTCCTGCAGCTCGATCAGGGCGCCGTCCACTCGCGCGCGGACGAAGCCCTTCTTGAGCATGTCCTCGAACAGGTCGCGGAACTCGCCCTTGCGGCCGCGCACCAGCGGGGCCAGCACCTCGATGCGCGTCCCCTCCGGCCACCCCAGCACCTGGTCCACGATCTGGGTGGCGCTCTGGCGGCGCACCGGCTCGTGGCACTCCGGGCAGTGCGGCGTCCCCACCCGGGCCCACAGCAGGCGCAGGTAGTCGTACACCTCCGTCACCGTCCCCACCGTGGAGCGCGGGTTCCGGCCGGCGGTCTTCTGCTCGATGGAGATGGCCGGGGACAGCCCCTCGATGGCGTCCACGTCCGGCTTCTCCATCATCCCCAGGAACTGCCGGGCGTACGCGGAGAGCGACTCCACGTAGCGGCGCTGCCCCTCGGCGTAGATGGTGTCGAAGGCCAGCGACGACTTGCCGCTCCCGGAGAGCCCGGTGATCACGGTGAGACGGTCGCGCGGGATGGCGACGTCCACGTTCTGGAGGTTGTGCTCGCGGGCGCCGCGGACGACGAGGTACTCCCCGTCCTCCGTGGCGGCGTGCGGCCGCGGGCGGCCGTCGGTGCTGGGGGCGTTTGTGTCCATCCCGAAAAAATACCGCAGGCGGGCGCGGGATTCAACCTGCGCGAAAGCGCGCTCCCGGATCACTGCTACAACTGGTTGTAGCAGACGCTAAGCGACCGTGCCGTAAACTACTTACACGCGCCGGGCCGGGGATTGACGAACGTTCGATAAGCGGATAGCTTCCCCCGCGCACCGAAGACCGGGCCGGCACCGCCCGCTCCCCGGCTCCGTGCGGTTCCCGTCACCACATCGTCCACTCGCCCTCCGACAACGGCACCCCGGCCGCGAGGCCGGTCCGCAAAGCCACGGGTCTCTCCGAGACGGCCGGGCCGCCGAAGCAGGGCCCCCGACGGCCGTTCCGGCCGCCATCCTCGCCCAGGAGATGCCGATGCTCCGTTCCGTCCCCCGTCCCGCGCTCGCCCTGCTCCTCGCGGGCGCCTCCGGCCTGGCCGCCTGTTCCGACACCTCCACCGACGCGATCACCGCTCCGGCGGCCGGCGCCCCGGTGGCCTCCGTGGCCGCCAGCGAGACCGGCGACTACATGGTGCGCCTCAAGGGCAACGGCGGCGGCTTCCAGGCCTCGGTCGAGGCGCTGGGCGGCACCGTGTCGTACATCCACCCGGGCGCGGGCTTCGCGGTGGTGAGCGGCCTCTCGGCCGAGGGCGCCACGCAGCTGGCCGGCGCGGGCTCGGTGGCGGAGGTGAGGCCCGACGCGATCGTGGCGCTGTCGCACCCCCGCCCGGCGGTCATCCAGGAGATGGAGGCCGGCATCGCCAGCCAGGCGAACCCCGCCACGGCGATCCGCTACTCCTGGCAGTGGAACATGCGGGCGATCGAGGCCCAGAAGGCGTGGCAGGCCGGCAAGCTGGGCTCCCCGGCCGTGACCGTGGCGATCCTGGACACCGGCATCGACTACAACTCGCTGGACGCGAACGGGCTGGTGGACCTGTCCCGGTCCACCTCGTTCATCGCCTCGGACAACGCCATCCGCGCGGCCAACTTCCCCGGCCGCCACGTCGTGGACGACTTCAACGGCCACGGCACCAACGTCGCCTCGCAGGTCTCCAGCGTGGGGTTCGCCCACGCCGGCGTGACCTCGCGCACCACGCTGATGGGCGTCAAGGTCCTGGGCGCCTCCGGCAGCGGCCCCATCTCCGCCATCCTGCAGGGCGTGCTGCACGCCGCCGACCGTGACGCGGACGTGATCAACATGAGCCTGGGCGCCGCCTTCACCAAGGCGGGCGGGGCCGGCCAGCTGGTCAGCCTGTTCAACCAGGTGTTCAACTACGCCAAGCGGCAGGGCGCCCTCATCGTGGTCTCCGCCGGCAACGAGTCCACGGACCTGGACCACAGCCTGGTGCCCGACGCCGAGGGCGTGATGCAGCGCTACCCCAGCTTCTACTCCGCGTACTGCGACGCCCCGCACGTGATCTGCGTGTCGGCGACCGGCCCGGAGACCTTCGGGGGCTCCGCCGACGTGCCGGCCTACTATACCAACTACGGCCGCTCCGCCGTCGACGTGGCGGCGCCCGGCGGCAACGCGAGCGCCACGTCCAGCGTCTGGCCCTGGGGCGCCGGCAGCGTGTCGTGGGTGTGGTCCATGTGCCCCAAGAACCTGCTCCCCGACCCGGCCACCCCGGCGGTGCGGCCCTGCGCGAGCGGCGGCAGCGTGAACGCCAGCATCGGCACCAGCCAGGCCGCCCCGCACGTCTCCGGGCTGGCTGCGCTGCTGGTGGTGGAGCTGGGCAAGAACAACCCGTCCGCGATCAAGGAGCGCATCATCGCCTCCGCGGACGACCTGGGCCAGCCGGGCACCGACCCGTACTTCGGCAAGGGCCGCATCAACGTGGCCCGCGCGCTCGGGCTGTGACCTGAGCCCGGCGGGACGGAGGAAGCGGGGGAGGCCGGCCGGCCTCCCCCGCTTTTTGTTTCTCGCCGCTTGACGCGCCGGCTCCGCATGGGTATCGTCGTTCCGACGCCGGCACCGCACATTTCCGGGACATTTGTGTGCAGCCGCCCCGGCGAAACACCCGCACCAGGAAGTACCCATGCTTCGTTCGTTCCCGCGGCCTCCCCTCGCGCTGGCGGTGGCGGCCATGGCCCTCGCCGCCTGCTCCGGCGACCTCGCCGGCCCCGCCGCCCCCGGGTCCGCGCCCGCCCTGTCGCAGGGGGCGCCGGCCGGCCGCTTCGTGCTCCTCGCCCGGGCCGAGTCGCTCCCCGCCGACCTGGCCGCGCAGCTCGCCGCCGCCGGGGGCACGCTGGAGCAGGCCTTCCCGGAGCTGGGCGTGGCGGTGGCGTCCGCCGCCGACCCCGCCTTCCGCGCACGGGCCGGCCGGCTGGCGTGGGTGGAGTCGGTCGCCGCGGCCCTGACCGTGCGGCAGGCGGAGCCCGCGGAGGCGGCCGCCCACGTCGCCGTCGCCGATGCCGACGACGCCCCGTCCGCGGCGCCGCGGGCCGGCGCCGCCGGCCTGGCCGACGACGAGCCGTTCTACGCGCTGCAGTGGGCGCCCGCCGCGGTGCAGGCCCCGGAGGTCTGGAAGGCCGGCTTCACCGGCCGCGGGGTGCGCGTGGCGATCGTGGACGGCGGGCTGTACGCCGACCACGCGGACCTGAGCGCCAACGTGGACCGGGCGGCCTCGCGCTCCTTCGTCCCCGGCTTCGCCTGGGACCAGGACGCGGGCACCTTCTGGCACGGCACCCACGTGGCCGGGATCGTGGCGGCGGGGGACAACGGCGTCGGCGGCATCGGCATCGCCCCGGGCGCCACCCTGATCGGGGTCAAGGTGCTGCACGGCAACGTGGGGCCCTTCGACGGGATCATCGCCGGCGTCTACTACGCCGCCACCCCGCGCGAGCAGGGCGGTGCCGGCGCCCACGTCGTCAACCTCAGCCTGGGCCTTTCCATCGACGCGGCCGACAGGGAGGTCCGGGCGGACCTCCGCGAGCTGGAGAAGGCGATGGACCGGGCCACCCGCTACGCCCGCCGCCAGGGGGCCACGGTGATCGCCTCCGCCGGCAACGACGCCCGCAGCTTCGACCAGGACCGCACCTGGGTCGGCGTGCCGGCGCAGTCCGCCCACGTCCTGGCCGTCTCCGCCACGGGCCCCCTGGGGTGGGCCCTCGGCGCGCGGGACTTCTCGCGCCTGGCGTCGTACGGCACCTTCGGCAAGGCGGTGGTGGACCTGGCGGCGCCCGGCGGCGACTCCGCGCTCCCCGGGAGCGAGCGGTGCCGGGTCGCGTCCACCACCCAGTTCTGCCGGGTGTTCGACGGGTACCTGAGCACCATGCGGGGGAGCGCCCCCGCGGGGGGGTACACCTGGTCGTCGGGAACCAGCATGGCGGCGCCGGTGGTGTCGGGGATCGCGGCGCTGGTGATCGAGGCGGGGGGCGGGCGGATGGCGCCGGCGCAGGTGGAGGCGGCGCTGCGGCGGGGGGCGGCGGACCTGGGCAAGCCGGGCAACGACGAGGTCTACGGGCACGGGTGGGTGAACGCGCTGCGCTCGGTTCAGTAGACGAAAGGAACTGCGGGTTCGGGCGTGCCCCCGCTGGCGTCCGCGGGGAGGAAACCGCCACCGAGAAAGACCCTTCCGGCCTGCGGCCGGAAGGGTCTTTCTCGTTCTGGCTGAGGCACTTGCGCGGGTTGACGGGCACATCCGGCGGGGTTATCGTTCGTGGCGCTTTCCGTGCGCACGTTCCCCGGCACAAAACCCACCCGCCGGCGACCGGATCCCCCACCGTCCAAGGAGTTCCGCATGGTTCCTGTGCGTCGTTTCTCCCTGTCCGCGCTGTGCATGGCCGGCGCTCTCGGCCTGGCCGCCTGCGCGGACGACGCGGCAGCGCCGCTCTCCCCCGCGGGCGCCCCCGCGCGGCTCTCCGAGAGCGCGGCGCCCGAGCGCCACTTGGTGCTCTTCGCCGAGGAGGGCGTCCCGGCCGACTTCGCCGCGCGGGTCGCGGCGCTGGGCGGCACGGTGGAGTTCTCCCACCGCTCGGGGGTGGCCATCGTGGGCGGGCTGACTGCCGCGGCCGCCGCGGAGCTGGGGGCCTCGGCCTCGGTGGCGTCGGTGCAGCCGGACGCGCTCTTCCCGGTGGACGTGGCCGCCGCGGGCGACGCGGAGGGCACCGCCTCGCCCGGCGACGCGGGCGAGGCCAGCACCGCCGCCCCCGCCACCGCGGAGTTCTTCCCGCGGCAGTGGCACCACCGCGCCGTCGGCGCGGACCGCGCCTGGGCCGCGGGCCGCACCGGCTCGTCCGCGGTGACGGTGGCGATCCTGGACAGCGGCGTGGACTCCGAGCACGCGGACCTGCGCGGGCTGGTGGACCTGTCGCGCTCCGCCTCCTTCGTCCCCTCCGACGACCGGCTGATGGCGGCCAGCTTCCCGGGCCGGCACCCCTCCAGCGACCTGCGCTACCACGGCACGCACGTCGCCGCCACGGTGAGCAGCAACGCGCGCCTGGCGGCGGGGGTCACCTCGCGCGTCCGGCTGATGTCGGTCAAGGTGCTGAACGTCAACGGCAACGGCACCTTCGGCGCGATCATGCAGGGCGTGACGTACGCGGTGGACAACGGGGCGGACGTCATCAACATGAGCCTGGGCGGCGCCTTCGCCCGGGCGGGGAACGGCCCCTACGTCGCCTACATCAACCGCGCCTTCAACGCCGCCAAGGCCGCGGGCGTGACGGTGGTGGTCTCCGCGGGCAACGACAACCGCGACATGGACCACGACGGCAACCTGTACCTGAACTACTGCAACACCACCAACGTCATCTGCGTCTCCGCCACCGGGCCCACCGGCTCGTCCGGGGTCAACGGGCCGTTCGTGGACGTGGACGCGCGCGCCCCGTACAGCAACTACGGGCGCTCGGCGGTGGACGTGGCCGCCCCGGGCGGGGCGCAGCGCTCCGTGTGGGCGGCGTGCTCCACCACCAGCCTGATCTACACGGTGTGCCGCTCCGGCGGGTACGTGCTCGGGCTGAACGGCACCAGCATGGCGGCGCCCCACGTCTCCGGGCTGGCGGCGCTGCTGGTGGAGAAGTTCGGCCGCAACCCCGCGCAGATCCGCCACGCCATCCACACCGGCGCGGACGACCTGGGCGAGGCCGGCACCGACCCGGTCTACGGCAAGGGCCGCATCAACGTGGCCCGGACCTTGGGGCTGTAGCCAGACGGACGGCGGAACGGCTTTGAACGGCGGGTTCGGGCGTGCCCCCGGCTGGCGCCGGGGTCGGGCTTCGGCTCCGTAAGGCAGCAAACAACGCTGCCTAACGGAGTCGAGCCCCGGCAAACCGCCGCCGGGTCTCGCCCCTTCGGGCCGAAATCCCTCACGCGACAGCGGACGGCGCCCCCACCCGGATCTCCGGGCGGGGGCGCCGTTTCGCACTCACGCACTTTCGCACTTCCTTTCACCCCGGCACCAGCACCCGCACGGCGCGCTCCACGGCGCGCACCTCCAGCGGCGTCTCGCCCACCACGTCGCCGTCCACCTGCGTCACCACGGGGGTCTCGGATTCGATGCGGACGTCGCGGGCGCGCAGGTAGATCATGCGGTCGTCGCCCACGTACTGGCCGCGGGCCACGCGCCAGAGCACGGCGGCCACGTCGGTGAGGGTGCGCGGGGCGAAGATGCACACGTCCAGCATCCCGTCGTGGAACGAGACGCCGGGGCCGATGCGCAGGTCCACGGGGAGCAGGTCGTAGACGATCTGCCCCACGTTGGCGACGATCACCGTGGCGGCGCTCACCGTGAACGCGCGGCCGTCGGCGGTGATGGTGTACAGGGCCGACGGGGGCGCGATCGCCCTGCGCAGGCCGGCGTACAGGTACGCGCCGAAGCCCCAGCGGTCCTTGAGCTCGCGGGTCGCCACCGTCATCACCTCGGCATCCCAGCCGGCCCCGGCCATCAGCGCGAAGTAGCGGCCGTCGGCGAGCTGGCCCAGGTCCATGGGCGCGGGGACGCCGTTCACCGCCACCTCCACCGCGCCCTCCACGTCGCGGGGGATCCCCAGGTTGCACGCCACCTGGTTCCCCGTCCCCTGCGCCACCACGGCCAGCGGGACGTCGGTCCCCGCCAGGCCGGTGATCACCTCCGCCACGGTGCCGTCGCCGCCCACGGCCACCACGGCGCGGTAGCCCAGGCGCACCGCGTCGCGGGCGAAGCGCTCCGCGTCCCCCGCCCCCGCCGTCTCCACCAGGTCGAAGGGCGCCCCCCGGACCGCGAAAGCGCCGCCCAGCAGGCGGCGCACTCGCAGGGGGTCTTCCTGCCCCGCGGCGGGGTTCAGGACGATCAGCGCGCGGCCGGCGTAGGGCCCGGAGACGCTCACCGGGTGAGCGCCGCGGCGTCGGCGCGCGCCGCGATCTGCTGCAGGCGCGCCACCCGGTCCTCCGTGGGCGGGTGGGTGCGGAACAGCCCCGCGAGCCCGTCCACCCCGGCCAGCGGGTTGACGATGGCCAGGTGCGCCGCCGAGGGCGACACGTGCATGGGGTAGCCGCGCGCGATCTGCTCGATCTTGCGCAGCGCGCTGGCCAGCGCCAGCGGCTTGCCGCCGATGGCGACGGCGCCCGCGTCCGCCTCGAACTCGTTGCGGCGCGAGATGGTCATCTGCACGACCATCGCGGCGACGGGCGCCAGGATCGCCAGGGCGATCAGGGCCACCGGGTTGGCGTCTTCGTCGTCGCGGCCGCCCAGCCCGCCGAAGACGGCGCCCCACTTGAGCACGTTGCCGATCATCATCACCGCGCCGGCCATGCTCGCGGCGATGGTCCCCACCAGCATGTGGCGGTGCTTGACGTGCGCCAGCTCGTGGGCCATCACCGCCTCCAGCTCGTCGGCCGTCATCTGCCCGCGGGCCACCAGCTCCCACATCCCCCGGGTCACGCACACCACCGCGTGCTCCGGGTTGCGCCCCGTGGCGAAGGCGTTGGGCTGCACCTGCTCGGACACCGCCACCACGGGCATGGGGAGCCCGGCGCTGCGGCGCAGCCGGTCCACCATCTCGTACAGCGCGTCGAAGCGCCCGCCCTCCTCGCCCGGCCGCACCACGTGCGCGCCGTACTGCTTCAGCACGATGCGGTCGCTGAACCAGTACATCCCGAAGTTCATCGCCAGCGCGATCAGGAAGAACACCACCATCCCGCCCTGCCCGCCCACGTATCCGCCCAGCCCCACCAGCAGCAGGGTGAGCAGCGTCATCAGCCCGAAGACCCGCAGCTTTTCCATCGTTCACTCCCTGGAGCGTGTCGTTCCGTCCACGCCCTGTTTTACCCTGTGCCGAAAGGGGCGGTTCCTGTGAGGAGCGGGCCGGCCGGGCCCGGCCGTCAGCCCAGGGTCCACTCCTCGCGCTTGGGCTCGCGCCCCTCCCACTCGGCCTGCGCCTCCTCGAACCCCTTGCGGCCGATGATCCCGTAGGTGAGCTGCTTGCCCAGCTCCACCCCCGGCTGGTCCAGGGGATCCACGCCGTAGAAGCCGCCGGCGTACACCGTGGCGATCTCCAGCAGCTGGAAGAGCGCCCCCAGCGAGCGGGCGTCCACCCGCGGCACCGTCAGCGTCATGTTCATGCGCCCGCGCCGCGCCAGCGCCGCCTCGGTGGCCTGCTGCTCCACGCGCAGCAGCTCGCCCATGGTGTGCCCGCCCAGGTAGCCCAGCTCCCCCACCTCGGCGTACAGCGGCAGGGAGGGGATCTCCACGTCCTCGGCGGGGTCTCGCTCCACCAGGAAGGTGATGGTCTTGTCGAAGGGGCCCTCCACGTACAGCTGCACCTGGGAGTGCTGGTCGGTGGCGCCCAGCGACTTGACCGGCGTGGGCCCCGCGAACACCTCCTCGCCCGCGCGGGTGCGCTGCTTCCCCAGGCTCTCCGCCCACAGCTGCCGGAACCAGTCGGCCACGTCGCGCAGCCGGTCGGAGTACGGCATCATCACGTGGATGGGCGCCTGCTTCTCCGTGTCGGCCAGGTACTGGAGGGCGGCGAACAGGGCCGCGGGGTTGTCGCGCAGCTCGGCGCCGCGGCAGCGCTCGTCCATCTCCCGCGCCCCCGCGAGCAGCGCGCGCACGTCGATGCCGGTCATGGCCGCGGGGAAGAGCCCCACCGCCGAGAGCACGGAGAAGCGCCCGCCCACGTTGGCCGGGATGGGGAGCGTGCCGATGCGCTCCGTCTGCGCGAGCTGGCGCAGCACGCCCTTCTGCGGGTCGGTGGTGAACAGGATGTGCCCGCGGTACCCGTCGCCCAGCTCCGCCTCCAGCTTGTCGCGGATCACCAGGTACTGGCTCATGGTCTCCGCCGTGCCGCCCGACTTGGACACCACGTTGAACAGCGTCTTGCGCAGGTCCACGTGGTCCAGGAAGGCGCCGAAGGTGGCCGGGTCCACGTTGTCCAGCACGTACAGGCGCGGGAAGAAGTCGCGCCCCTCGTCGTCCAGCTCGTTCCAGTACGGGTGCAGCAGCGCGGTGCGCAGCGCGATGGTCCCCAGCGCCGACCCGCCGATCCCCAGCACCACCAGGTTCTCGAACACCTGCCCCGCCCCGTTGGCGAAGCTCTCGATCTCCGAGACCACCTCGTCCGCGTAGGCCAGGTCGTAGAACCCCAGCTCCTTGGCCTCGCGGCGCCGCTCGGTGTCGGCGTGGACCTCGCGGAAGCGCTCCGCGAGCGCGTCCAGCCGCGCCGGGTCGATCCCGTGGTCGCCGCCGAGCCGCGGGGCGAGCATGTTGTTGTAGTCCAGCGTGACGAGCGGTTGGTCGGGCATGGGACGGATAGGGAACAGGGAATAGGGAACAGGGAACAGCCTGCAACGGCGGCCCTCACCCGGCTCGCTCGAGGCTCGCCACCCTCTCCCAATTCTGGGAGAGGGGATAACGGCGGGAGTTCCGGAGCGAAACGGGGTTGTGCCGTTCAGCAGTACCCAAAAGATCCGTTGCGGAGGGAGACAGGCCGGCTGTTTGGCCTGGCTCACTCCGGCGGAGCGAGACCCCGCAGCGTCGGCACAGCAGTTCCGTGCCGACCGAGGAGGCTCGCGGAGCCCGCGTAGGAAACAGGCCGGCAGTTTGGCCTGGTTCCGGAGCGGCCCCCACGACGCGACCCGCTACAGCTCCACCACCAGCCCGTCGTAGGCCGGCTCCACCCCAGCAGGGAGACGCGCTTCCAGCTCGGCGTGGCGCACCCGGTGGCTGAAGTGGGTGAGGAACGTGCGCTCGGCGCCGATCTCCAGGGCGGCCTCCACGGCTTCCTCCACGGTGAAGTGCGTGGGGTGCGGGTTGCCGTACCACAGGGCGTTGAGCACCAGCACCCGCACCCCCGCCAGCGCCTCGCGGGTGCGCTCGGGGAGGCGCTTGGCGTCGGTGATGTAGCCCAGGTCGCCCACGCGGAACCCGAACGCCTCCACCAGCCCGTGCGGCACGGGGAGCGGGAGCAGGCGGAAGCCCGCCACCTCCAGCTCCTCGTAGGGGCGGAAGGGCGCCAGCTCCGCCTCCGGCTTGGTGGTGCCCTCGATGGGGCGGATCTCCGGGTCGAACACGTAGGCGAAGCGCTCGCGCAGCGTGCCCACGCACTCCTCCGAGGCCCACACCGGGAGCGGCCGGTCGCGCCGCACCGAGAAGACGCGCAGGTCGTCCACCCCGTGTACGTGGTCGGCGTGGCAATGGGTGTACCACACCGCGTCCACCCGCCCCACCCCCGCCTCCACCAGCTGGAGCCGCAGCTCCGGCGGCGTGTCCACCAGCAGCCGCCGGTCGCCGTCCTCCAGCAGCGCCCCGTGCCGGGTGCGCCGGTCGCGCGGGTCCTCCGAGGTGCAGGTGGCGCACCCGCAGCCGACCACGGGGACGCCGAACGACGTCCCCGTGCCGAGGAAGCGGAGCTTCACGGGAACGGCAGGTTACAGGTTACAGGGGACAGGTTACAGCCGGCAAAAGCCCGCCGCCGCCCCGCAATGGCAGGCTGTCCCCTGTAACCTGTCCCCTGTCCCCTGCCGTTCAAAGCACCTCCACCTGCAGCAGGTTGGTCGTCCCCGACACGTGCATGGGGTAGCCGGCGGTGACCACGATGCGGTCGCCGTGCGTCGCCAGGCCGCGCTGCAGCGCCTCGTGCTTGCCGCACGCCAGCATCTCGTCGAACCCCGCCTCGCGCGAGCACAGGATGGGGATCACCCCCCAGACCAGCGCCAGCTGGTTGTAGGTGCGGCGCGAGCCGGTCACCGCCATGATGGGCACCGGCGGGCGGAACGACGACACCACCCGCGCCGTGGAGCCGCTGCTGGTGAAGGTGAGGATCATGGGCGAGCTCAGGCGCCGCGCGGCCTCGGCGGTGGCGGCGGCCACGGCGCGCTCCGTGGGCGTGTGGCCGTCGGTGGGGCGCTCCAGGGGAATGTCGTAGTGCGGCCCGCCCTCGATGACGTGCGAGTCCTCGATCTCCTGGGCGATGCGCACCATGGACTTGACCGCCTCCATGGGGAACTTGCCCGTGGCCGTCTCCGCCGAGAGCATCACCGCGTCCGTGCCGTCGATGATGGCGTTCGCCACGTCCGAGGCCTCCGCGCGCGTGGGGCGCGGGTTCTCGATCATGGACTCCAGCATCTGCGTGGCCGTGATCACCGGGCGGCCGGTGAAGTTGGCCAGCTGGATCATGCGCTTCTGCGCCAGCGGCACCCGCTCGAAGGGGAGCTCCACCCCCAGGTCGCCGCGCGCCACCATCGCCGCGGCGGAGACCTCCATGATCGCCTCCAGGTTCTCCAGCGCGTGCCCCTTCTCCACCTTGACCACCACCAGCGGCCCGCCCTCCGGGATGCGGGACAGCAGGTCCTGCACGTCCTCCACCGAGCGCACGAACGAGAGCGCCAGGTAATCCACCTCATGCTCCAGCGCGAACTCCAGGTCGCGCAGGTCCTTTTCGGTGAGCGAGGGGACGCTGACCCGGGTGCCGGGGAGGTTGATCCCCTTGTTGGAGGTGAGCGTGCCGCCGTGGATCACCCGCATCTTCACGCGGGGCGCCTCCACGTCCTCCACGATCAATTCCATCAGCCCGTCGGCCAGGAGCACCACGTCGCCCACCTCCACGTCCTGCGCCAGTTCGGTGAAGGTGGTGGGGAGCTCGCCGTCGCCGTGCTGCCCCTCGGGGGCGAACCACACCGCGTCGCCGGGCCTCAGCTCCACCGCCTGGGGAAGCACGCCCACGCGGATCTTGGGGCCCTGCAGGTCGCCCAGCACGGCGATGGGGCGGCCGGCCTCCAGCGAGGCCTCGCGCACGTTGCGGATGGTCTCGGCGTGGCGGGCCAGGTCGCCGTGCGAAAAGTTGATCCGGGCCACGTCCATTCCGGCGGCGATCAGCGAGGCGATGCGCTCTCGCGACCAGGACGCGGGGCCCAGCGTGCAGACGATCTTGGTGCGTCGAATCATGGGTCGGGGCTGCGGGCGATGCGTGACCCGCGCGACGCGGCAAGGACCGGGCCGTGCGCAGCGTCGGAGTGCGGGGGAGCGGGTATAGTGCCCGGCGCGTCCGGGGGGGGCAAGGGGTAGGATTGTAACTGCTACAGATTTGGAAGGCAGGTTGGGCGTGCCCCCGGCTGCGCCGGGGTCGGGCTGCGGCTCCGTAGAGCAGCAAACAACGCTGCTCAACGGAGTCGAGCCCCGTCGGAAACAGCCCCGCCGGGTCTCGCCCCTTCGGGCCGGCATCCCTCACGCGGGGCTGGTGCTGGCGTCCGCGAGTGCCGGCCCCCTCACCCCCCGACCCCCTCTCCCCCGCAAGCGGGGGAAAGGGGGAGCACGACACGACAGCGCCGAGGGTCGGGAAGCCCTCCCCCAGAATTGGGGGAGGGTGGCGGCTCTC
>JBFMFL010000349.1:0-6815 GCA_040752145.1 Gemmatimonadota bacterium | reverse complement strand
CCGGCGGGGAGCTGATACCAGGCTCCCCGCCGGGCCGCGGTGTTTCGGCGCCCCGACGTGAGGCTGCGCCCGCCTCACTCACCGCCTGCCGCCGTTCAAGCCGCGCGGAGACGCTGCCGATATTCCACCAACAGCACGATTGTGCCAAATTACAATCTCAGCCACAGGAGAACGATCCCCCACCGACTCCCGCTCCGAATCCCGACCTCCGCCGGCTCCCCCTTCCGACAACTCCGATTCACAGCGAGAATTCCGATGCGATCGACATTCCGTCTCGCTCGCCCGCTGGTCTCCCTCGCGGGTGCGGCTGCACTCCTCCTCGGCTGCCAGGACGGCTCCGTCCCCTCGTCACCCGTGGATCCGGCCGATACCCGGCCGTCCGCGTACAGCGCGCCGGTCGCGTTCGAGGCCATCGACCAGGGCGACACGCACCTCTCCATGGAGGTGACCGCCTACAACTCGGGCTCGGTGACGCTGCAGGAGCCCGTCTACGATCCGGTCACGGGCCAGCAGACGACCAGCGTGTCGTTCTCGGCGCCGCCGGAGCAGCTGTACATCGAGTCCGGCTACGACGGGTACGACCGGGTGCGGGTGAACCACTACCGCGCGCCCGACGGCGTGGACCCCGGCATCGGGATCGCCGAGGACGTGCGGACGATCCGGTCCACCGGCAGCAGCTTCACCGAGTACGACGCGGCCGGACAGCCGGTGCCCGTGGTGATCCCGCCCGACGCGGTGCCGTTCAGCCCGCTCACCGAGATCGGCTCGCTCGACAACGCCGCCATCACTGCCGGGGTGATCATCGACGAGGCCGCGGTGGACCCGAACACCCCCCGCCCGGCGGGCACGCTCGCCGACGACGATCCGCTCACCCCGGCGAACGGCGCGCACGGGGTGGAGCGGCGGCAGGACCTTCTCCTGGTCACGACGAGCTTTCCCGGCGCCCCGTCCGCCGGCCAGGAGACGGTATCCGCCCTGGGCGACGACCCGGGCGAGGGCGGGCGCGGCAAGATGGTGCGGACCTTCCGCAGGCAGGGGCGCAAGTACGTGCTGGAGGAGGTGGACTTCGCCATGGAGACGCGGACTCCCGGGGCCGCCTTCCAGTCGCGCCAGACGCTGCGGGTGCGCAAGGTCAGGTGGTACGAGAACCCGGAGGGCGAGGAGCGGCGCAGGGGCAGAAGGGCCGCGAGCGGCGTTCGTCCTCCCGTGGCGCCGGACCCGGTGTCCGCGGGGAGGCGGCCGCCGCGCGAGCCGGAGGTGGAGCCGGCCGCCATCTGCGCGCCGGACCAGACCAGCGGCTGCACCCCCGCGCCGGAGCCGCCGCCCCCGACCTCCCCGACGCCGGCCACCGGGCAGAACATCGTCTTCCAGCACGGCATCCTCTCGGGCCCGAGCACCTGGGACCGGATGGATCCCTGGCTCAGCGCGGAGTTCCGGTTCGGGACCAAGCGGAAGCCGGACACCGGGTCCGAGTCGGGCCTCTCGGTGCAGGCGGGGAGGCTCAAGGCGGACGTGGACGCGACGGCGCAGAACGCCTTCCTGTTCGTGGGCCACAGCCAGGGCGGCCTCATCTCCCGCGACGTCGCGCAGCGCTACGTGGCGGCGGGACGGCCGGACATGGTCAAGGGCGTGGTGACCATCGGCACGCCGCACCAGGGCGCGTACCTGGCGCGGAACCCCAAGAGCGCGGTGGACAACGCGCTGGGGAGCCACGCGGCGCGGCTGTTCGGGGGCTGCTTCTCGAGGTACATGAGCGTGGGCTGCTGGATCGGCGACCAGATCGCGACCCGCGCCGTGGGCACCGTGACCCGCTTCACGCTGGACCAGGCGGTCCCCGCCAGCAGCGACCTCCGCCCGGCGAGCCCGTACACGGTCCAGCTGAACTCCACGTACGAGCCGTTCACCCGCGTCGGCATCCAGAGCTACGCCGACAAGCGGTTCGTGATCATGCGCGTCCTGGGGGATGCCGCGAGCAACCCCGAGGACGGGTTCGGGGGCCGCAACCTGGTCCGCTACACCAAGTGGGCGTACAACGGCTTCTGGGCGTGCGGCGTGGTGAGTATCTTCGTGGTGCGGCCGGGCTGGGCGGCATGGTGCATCGCCCGGGCGCGAAACATGGACGACCTGGACCGGTTCTACGACCGGCTCACGGCTCCGGGCGACCGGACCGACGGGATCGTGCAGGGAAGCTCGCAGGTATACCCGAACGCGTCGCGACAATACCCGATCCACCTGGGGGATTCGCACGTCGGCGAGAACAAGAGCGACAAGACGAGAGGCTCGTTGAGCCAGGCGTTCAGGGAAATGTTCGCAGTTCCGCTACTCTGAGGACACAGACATGATCAAGCGTTCCGACCGGCGCACCGTCGTGCCGTTCCTGCTGCCGGCGGTGCTCGTGGCACTCGCGGGAGCATCGTGTACGGAGATCACCAGTGGGAAGCCCGCTGCGGATGATGCCGGCTGGCGTACCCCCCTGGAGCTCAACGGCGCCGGCGGGCCGCTCGGGATCCCCGCCACCGACGGAAAGCGGCTGTTCGCGGAGGCGGGGAGGAACATCACGGCGTTCGATGCGGAGACCGGCAGGGTCCTCTGGTCCACTCCGCGTCCGGCAGACGCTCCGAGCAACGTCGTCACGCGCGGTGGGCGGGTCTTTTCGGCCGGCTCCGCGGTAATCGCGCTCGACGCGGAGTCCGGCAGGGAGATGTGGAGGTTCACACCGGACGCGACGGCCGCGCTGGGCCGCATCACGGCCGACCAGGACGCCGTCTACCTGGGAACTGCATCCCACAAGGTGCATGCGCTGCGCGCGTCCGACGGTCGTGCGCTCTGGACCAGCGACATCGGACCCCAGTGGCAGCACGGCGGCATCGTCAAAGGAGTGGCGGTCGCGGGGGACACGGTGTACGCCGCGGCCGAACAAGCCCATGCCGCGAACGGGCACCTCGCCTCCGGGTGGATCGTCGCGCTGGACCGGTTGACCGGCGCCGTGTTGTGGAAGTACCAGAACGGGACCGGCGACGACCTCCGCAACTTCGGATCATCCCCGGCCGTTGCCGGCCGGCTCGTCGTCGCCAGCGACTTCAAGGGCAACCGTGTCGTGGCGGTGGATCGGTTCACCGGGCGCGAGGCCTGGCGCATCCAGGGCGAAGCAGGGTTCATCGGCCCCATCGGCGCACCGGAAGCCCGCGGCGACACCGTCTATTTTGCGTCGGGGGACACGTACGTGTACGCGGTCGATCTCCAGGCGGGGCGCCTCCTCTGGAAGAGCAGGACTCCGGCCGCGAACACCGCCCTCGCCCTTTGCGGGGAGAGCCTGTTCGTGAACTACCAGGGAGTCGCCGTCATCGATCCACGGAATGGGCAGTTGCGAAGGCGTATGTACGACTCCGACAACGAATTCGCGACTTCCGGCTTTGCCGTTGCGGAGAAGCGCGCTTTCGTCCTCGGCAACAAGGCCGCATACGCGCTGAGCTGCCAATGATCCGGTCCAATCGCCCGCCGCGGTGGACGCGCTATGTGCTGTCCTTCTGCGTAGTCATCCTGCTTGCCGCCGCACCCGTTCATGGACAGGAACCGAGCGGCACGCCTCCGCAAACGCCCGCTGTCACGCAGGTCAACAGCATTCGGGCGGACTCCATCCGGCACCCGATTCCCGGACTCCCCGCGATCCCCGAGCTGCCGGAGATGTTCCGCCGGCCGCCTCCGGACCTGCGGGCGCCGTGGCCCTTCGGTCCCAAGAACCGGTACGCGCACACCGGGACGCTGGTCGGCGCGGGAGTGGGGGCCCTGCACGCCTGGTCCAAGGGCGAGCACCCGGTTCCCGGGGCGTTCTTCTTCGGACTCTTCGGCTACATGGTCGGGATGATGTTCGACTGAAGCCGGCCACGCTCTCTCGCTCCCGGGCCGCCGCTCCACCAGGATCGGCGGCCCGTTCGCTTCGACGCCGCCTCGCTCGGCCGGACGGCGGCCGCGGAGTCGCGGAGGCTGGACGCGCTCTCGCGCTGGGGCGCATCGTGTTCAGTCCGCCCGCACCGGTGTAGAAGTAGCCACCCGCACGCCCCCGATCCGCACGGCCGGGACACGCTCTCCGTCCCGGAGTTTCCCGCTGTCCCTCCCCCGCCCCGCCGCGGGCCGGACCCTGTTCCGGCGCCAAGTGGAAGACGAAGAACGACATATCTCGCCCACCACTCCCTGAACCGTGGAAGGCACCGGCCGTGCGAAAGGCGGCGGCGCACGACCGGACCGTGGCCCTCTTCGGCCGCGGCGGACCTTTCGAGATACAGGGAGCCAACGTGAGATGCTCTGCTCTTTTCTGCCTTGCCCTCGCCCTGGTCGCCTGCGACCGGACCGAGCCTTTCGCCCCGGGCGAGGCGCCCCGCGCGAGCGATGTCGCCGCGACCGACGCCCCCGTGCAGGAGGGGTGGCTGACCGGCGCGGACGGCGTCCAGCTGCGCTTCCAGGTGGTGGGCAGCGGCGGATGGGCGGCAGGACGGAGGCTGGAAGGGGGGGCGGCGGCCGGCTCCCCAGGGCCCCCTCCCCAACCCCTCCCCCGCAAGCAGGGGAGGGGCTTTTCTCGTGCGTGAACGATCGTGGAACTCGCGTCCGCAGGGGCCCCCACCCGGCTCGCTTGAGGCTCGCCACCCTCCCCAATTCTGGGGGAGGGCTGTCCGGGAGTCGGGATCGTCGTGCTCCCCCTTTCCCCCGCTTGCGGGGGAGAGGGGGCCGGGGGGTGAGGGGGCCCGATCCCGAGGACGCCAGCGAGGAGCCCGCGTGAGGGATGTCGGCCCGAAGGGGCGAGACCGCGCGGCTGTTTGCGCGGGCTCGACTCCGTTGGCGAGCGTACTTTGCTCGCCTACGGAGCCGCAGCCCGACCCCGGCGCCAGCCGGGGGCACGCCCGAATCCTGCGCTCCGTAAGCAGTCCCTTGCCGTTTCCGGATCCCGGACTAAGATGCAGGGGTACACCGGCCCACATCGTGCCGCGATCTATCCCCCCTGGAGAACGTTCATGCAACGAGTTCCGTATGCCGCCGCCGCCCTCCTCGCGCTCGGGATCTCCGGGTGCGCGGCCGCGGCCACCGAGGAGACCGCCACCCCGGCGCCGACGCCCGCCGCCGCGCCGGCCGAGACCGCCCCGAGCGGGGCCGCCGCCGCCACGGCAATGACGCCCATCGCCGACCGCCTCGCCAAGTACACCACGGTCCGCCTGACCGCCGACGTGTCCAAGCTGAGCGCCCGGGAGCGCCAGATGCTCCCGCTGCTGATCGACGCGGCGCGCGAGCAGGACCCCATCTACTGGGACCAGGCCTACGGCAACCGGGACTCGCTGCTGGCGCGGGTCACGGACCCGGAGATGCGCCGCTTCGTGGAGATCAACTACGGGCCGTGGGACCGCCTGGAAGGCGACGAGCCCTTCGTGCCGGGCGTGGGGCCCAAGCCGGAGGGGGCCAACCTGTACCCGGCGGACATCACCAAGGAGGAGTTCGAGCGGGTGGTGGCCGGCGGGGGCGCGCGGGCGGACTCGCTGCGCAGCCTGTACACGCTGGTGCGGCGCGACGCCTCCGGCGCCCTGGTGGCGGTGCCCTACTCGCGGGCCTACGCCGAGGGCAACCGCCGCACGGCGGACAAGCTGCGCGCGGCGGCGGCGCTGGCGGAGGACGCGGGGCTGAAGCGGTACCTGACGCTGCGCGCGGACGCGCTGCTGACGGACCAGTACCAGCCGAGCGACCTGGCGTGGATGGACATGAAGGACAACACGCTGGACATCATCGTCGGCCCCATCGAGACGTACGAGGACCTCCTCTACGGCTACAAGGCGGCCAACGAGGCGTACGTCCTGATCAAGGACCAGGACTGGAGCCGCCGCCTGTCGCGCCTGGTGGCGCAGCTGCCGGCGCTGCAGCGCGGCCTGCCCGTGGACGCCCGCTACAAGCAGGAGACGCCGGGCTCGGACTCGGACCTGAACGCGTACGACGTGGTGTTCTACGCCGGGCAGGCCAACGCGGGCTCCAAGACCATCGCGATCAACCTCCCCAACGACGAGCAGGTGCAGCTGCAGAAGGGGACGCGCCGGCTGCAGCTCAAGAACGCGATGCGGGCCAAGTTCGACAAGATCCTGGTGCCCATCGCGCGGGAGCTGATCGTGGCGGACCAGCAGGACAACATCGAGTTCGACGCGTTCTTCGGGAACGTGATGTTCCACGAGGTGGCGCACGGCCTGGGGATCAAGAA
Organism: Gemmatimonadota bacterium; assembly: GCA_040752145.1. GTDB lineage: Bacteria > Gemmatimonadota > Gemmatimonadetes > Longimicrobiales > Longimicrobiaceae > JAFAYN01. Next base: position 586 of record JBFMFL010000349.1, on the reverse strand, counting down.
CACCGTCAACGGCCGCGGCACGGTGCGCGAGGCGCTCAAGGAGCGCGCCTCGGCGCTGGAGGAGGGCAAGGCGGACATCCTTGGCCTCTACATGGTGCAGCAGCTCAACCGCCAGGGCGAGCTGCAGGGCGAGGACATCCGCGACAACTACGTGACCTTTTTGGCCAGCCTGTTCCGCTCCATCCGCTTCGGCGCGAGCAGCGCGCACGGCCGCGCCAACGTGGCCGCGTTCAACTACCTGCAGTCGCAGGGCGCCTTCACCCGCGGCGCGGACGGCAAGTACCGCGTGGACTTCCCCAAGATGGAGGCGGCCATGAACGCGCTGGCCCGCGACATCCTGGTGATGCAGGGCAACGGCGACTACGAGGCCGTGGGCCAGTTCCAGGAGCAGTACGGCAAGATCGGCCCGCAGCTCCAGGCCGACCTGGACCGCCTGGGGAGCAAGGGGATCCCCGTGGACATCGTCTTCGAGCAGGGCACCTCTGTGCTGGGGCTGTAAGCCACACGACACCGGACGACGCAGCGGGGGGGCGGGGGGGCGCGCGGGGGGGGGGGGGGGGGTGGGGGGGGGGCGCGCCGCGGGGGG
>JBFMFL010000348.1:0-6900 GCA_040752145.1 Gemmatimonadota bacterium | reverse complement strand
GGGTCGCCGCCGGCGCGCCGCTGCTCCTCCAGCTCCGGCCATACGATCCCCGGGGCCACCTCGCCCTCCTCCAGCTCGGGCAGGGCCGTGTCGCCCTCCTCCACCCAGCCGCCGGTGCCCAGGTTCCACTCCTCGTCCACCCAGGCGGTGTCCAGCCCCGCGTAGGTGGGGTAAGGGGCGGAGGGGTAGCACGCCTGCCGCTGCGGCACCGAGTTCACGAAGACCTCGGTGTAGGTGGGCCCGCGCGCCGGACAGCCGGCGTCCGCCGCCAGGCCGGTGACCCTGTCCACCTCGGCGGTGACCACGCCGGCGGGCTGCGGCCAGGGGCGCGGGGCGGGGCGGCCGGCGTAGACGCGGGCCATGATCCGCCCCCACACCGGGGCGGCGATGGTGCCGCCCGAGGCGCCGCGCACGATGGTGCGCGGCTTGTCCAGCCCCATCCACACGATCCCCACCAGATCCGGCGTGTAGCCCGCGAACCAGATGTCGGTGGCGCCGTTGGTGGTGCCCGTCTTGCCGGCGGCCGGGCCGCGGTAGCCGCCGGAGCGCGCCGGGGTGCCGGTGCCGCGGTTCACCACGTCCTGCAGCATGCTGGTGAGCACGTAGGCCGTCCCCGCGTCGATCACCTCCTCGCCCTCCGGCTGCGCCTCCCAGAGCACGTCGCCGCCGCGGGTCTCCACGCGGCGGATGAAGTGCGGGCGCACGCGGGTCCCCAGGTTGGCGAAGGTGGCGTACGCCTCCGCCAGGTCGATGGGGCGCGCCTCGGAGGCGCCCAGCGCCGTGGAGGGGAGCGGGGAGATGTCGCTGCTGATCCCCAGCGCGTGCGCGTTGGCGATCACGTCGCCCATCCCCACCTCCTCCGCCAGGCGCACCGTCACCGTGTTCTTGGAGCGGGTGAGCGCCTCGCGGATGGTGAGCGGCCCGTCGAAGCGGCCGGTGTAATTCCTGGGCTCCCACACGCGCCCGCCGGTGAGCACCATCCGCACCGGCGCGTCCTCCACCACGTGGGTGGGCGGGAGCCCCTTCTCCAGCGCGGTAAGGTACACGAACGGCTTGAACAGCGAGCCCGGCTGCCGCACCGCCTGGAACACCCGGTCGAACTTGGAGTCGTCGTAGTCGCGCCCGCCCACCAGCGCCCGGACCTCGCCGCTCTGCGCGTCCATGAGGATCACGGCGCCCTGCAGGTACGGCGTGGTGCCCTCCTCCGTCTCCCCCTTGGACTCGGGGTAGGTGGCGTGGCGGTACGCGCCGAACCGCCCCGCCTCCACCGCGTCCAGCTGCCGGGCGATCTCCTGCTCGGCGGCGGCCTGGGCGCGCGGGTCGTAGGTGGTGTACACCCGCAGCCCCGTGGCGAGGGCGCGCTCGCCGGCCACCTCCTCCAGCTCGTGCCGCACCCGGGCGATGAACCAGGCGCCGCGCTGCGCCCGCCCGGAGGCGGTGCTCCTGGCCAGGCGGATGGGGGTGCCGCGCGCCTCCTCGGCCTCGCCGGTGGGGACGTACCCGGCCCTGGCCATCTCGCCCAGCACCAGGTCGCGCCGCTCGCGGGCCCGCTCGCGGTTCTCGCGCGGGTTGATCTGCGACGGGGCCTTGGGGAGTCCGCCCAGGGTCGCGGCCTCGGCCAGCGAGAGCTGCGAGGCCGGCTTGCCGAAGTACTCGCGCGCGGCGGCGTCCACCCCGTAGGCGCCCTCGCCCAGGTAGATGTGGTTGAGGTACAGCTCCAGGATCTTGTCCTTGGAGAAGGCCCGCTCGATCTGCCGGGCCACGCGGATCTCCATCAGCTTGCGGCGGATGGAGCGCTCCCGGTAGGGGAGGTGGTCGGGGAAGAGGTTGCGGGCGAGCTGCATGGTGATGGTGCTCCCGCCCTCGGCCACGCCGCCCGCCTTGACGTTGCTGACCAGCGCACCGCCGAAGCGCTTCCAGTCCACCCCGCCGTGGTCGAAGAAGCGGCGGTCCTCCACCGCCAGAAAGGCCCTGGGGAGGTACTCGGGGAGGGAGTCCAGCGGCACCACCCGGCGGCTCCCCGTGGCGAGCGTGCCGAAGGCGTCGCCGTTCATGTCCAGCAGCTCGGAGCCCTCGGCCTGGAAGCGCTCCAGCTCGGAGACGGGAGCGCACCCCCCGAAGCCGCAGGGGGCGAACCAGAGCCAGGCGAACGCCGCGACGGCGAGCGTCCCCAGGGCCAGGAGGATCCTGCGGAGCATCCGGCGGCGCGGGCGCCGCCGGGGCTCCTCCCCGAACGCCAGGGTCTCGTCCGACGCGGTTCTGCGGCTCATCGGTTGCTTCGTTCCTGTGGCTTGGACGGCGTGACGATGTCGCCGGGCTGCGGCACCCGCGCCTGCCCCGGGAAGACCGGGCGTCCGGGGAGGTGCGGCGTCGGGTCCACCATGAGGTCCGGGAGCGCCCGCGGCGCCTCGCAGCTTCCCTCGGGGGCGAAGCGGGCCGAGAAGTAGTCGGTGTACCCGCCGCCGTACGGGCAGTCGTCGGCGAGGACGCGGCCGCCGCTCACCCTGCGGCTCACCACCCCGGGGGGGCGCGGCCACTCGGCCGGCGGCTTCCTTCCCTCGTACGCCGTACGCATAACGCGGGCCCACACCGGCACCGCGATGGCGCCGCCGGTGGCCCCGCGGATGATGGTGCGCGGGTTGTCCAGCCCCACCCAGACGCCGGCCACCAGGTCGGGCGTGTAGCCCACGAACCACACGTCGCTGGACTCGTTGGTGGTGCCCGTCTTCCCCGCGGCGGGGACGTCGTACGACAGGTTCCCCTCGGCGGGGTTGCGGGCGTTCCACCCGGTGCCGCGGTCCACCACCTCGCGCAGCATGTCGGTGAGGATCCACGACACGGCCGGGTCCACCGCGCGCCGCGGGTACTGCGGCGGCTCCCACAGCAGCCTGCCCTGGTTGTCCTCCACCCGCAGCACGTACTGCGGCTCCACCCGGAAGCCGCCGTTGGCGAAGGGGGCGTACGCGGAGATCAGGTCCAGCGGGTACACCCCGGCGGAGCCGAGGTACACGGACGGGTAGCCGGGGATGCGGGTGCGGATCCCGGTGCGCCTGGCCACGTCGCGCACCGCGGCGATCCCCACCTCGCGCCCCAGGCGGATGGCCACCATGTTCTTGGAGTTGCGCAGCCCGGCGCGGAGGCTGGTGTGGCCGCCGTACTTGCCGTCGTAGTTCTTGGGCGACCACACGCTCCCGTCCGACATGGCCAGCGAGAAGGGCCCGTCGGACACGGAGTACAGCGGCGAGCGCCCCTTCTCCAGCGCGGCGGCGTACACGAACGGCTTGAACGCGGAGCCCGGCTGACGCAGCGCCTGGGTGGCGCGGTTGAACTGCGACTGGCTGAAGTCGCGCCCGCCCACCATGGCGCGGATGGCGCCGGTGGCCGGGTCCATCACCACCACCAGCCCCTGCAGGTACGGGGTGTGGGTGACCTCCTCGTCCTCGGCCAGGCCGGCGGTGAACCTCTCGTAGGTGGGGTGCGGGAACGGCCCGAACTTGCCGTTCTCGATCTCCTCCAGGTGCTGCTCCAGCGACTGCTCGGCCGCGGTCTGCAGGCGGGGGTCGATGCCGGTGTGGATGCGCAGCCCGCCGGTGTACAGCAGCTCGCCGAACTTGTCCTCCAGCTGGTCGCGCACCCGCTCCACGAAGTAGGGGGCGCGGATGGCGCCGCTGGGGGGCGCCAGCACCAGGGGCTCGCGCTTGCCGGCCTCGGCCTGGGCCGGGGTGATGGTCCCGGTCTCGGCCATGAAGTCCAGCACCAGGTTGCGCCTGCCGCGGGCCGCCTCCGGCTTCTGGCGCGGGTTGTAGTACGAGGGCGCCTTGGGGAGCGCTGCCAGGGTGGCCGCCTCCACGTAGGTGAGCTTCGTCGCCGGCTTGCCGAAGTAGGTGCGCGCGGCGGCCTCGATGCCGTACGCGCCGGCGCCCAGGTAGATGGTGTTGAGGTACATCTCCAGGATGCGCTCCTTGGAGTACGTCCCCTCCATGTCCAGCGCCAGCTTGATCTCGGCGACCTTGCGGCGGACCGTCTTCTCGCCCGCGGGGAGCTGCTGCGGGAACAGGTTGCGGGCCAGCTGCATGGTGATGGTGCTTCCGCCCGGCCCGCCCCACCCCTCGACGATGTTGTCGCGCACGGCGCCGATCATGCGGATGGGGTCCACCCCCTCGTGCTCGAAGAAGCGCTGGTCCTCCACCGACACGAACGCCATGGGGACGTAGCGGGGGAGGGTGCGCAGCGGGATGACGGTGCGGCGCTCGCGGTAGAAGGTGCCCAGGAGCCCGCCCTGCGCGTCCAGCACCTGGCTGGCCTGCTGCGGGGCGAAGTCGCCCACCTGCTCGGCGGTGGGGCAGGTGCCCACGCAGGCACGGGTCCACGCGGCGGCCACGGCGCCGGTGCCGCACGAGGCCAGGCCCAGCGCGCTGAAGGCGATGAGGATCTTGCGCTCCTGCCGGTCGCGCCAGGCGCGCGTCAGGCGCGGCCACGCCTCGCGGGCGCGCCGGCGCAGGGCGGCGGCGTTCAGGTTGGGCTTCACTGCCGGGCTCCGGGTTTGGGGCTCGCTGCTGTCGGTCGCGCGCCGTGGGCGCGTACGTTAAGAGTACGCGCCGCCGGGGGGCGGACGCTACCGCGGTCTTGTAAACGCTTCCGGAGAAAAGGGTTCCGATCCCTGGTCCTCCGGCGGAGACGTCCCGGACGAGGAGGGCGGCGTGGAACGGTTCGACCTGGCGGTGATCGGCGGGGGGACGGCGGGGCTGGTGACGGCCGCGGTCTCGGCGGGGATCGGGGCGCGCACGGCGCTGGTGGAGCGGCACCGGCTGGGCGGCGAGTGCCTGTGGACGGGGTGCGTCCCCAGCAAGGCGATCCTCCGCTCGGCGGCGGTGCTGGCCACCCTCCGCCGCGCGTCCGAGTACGGGATCCGCGCGGGCGGGGCGGAGGCGGACTTCGCCGCGGTCATGGCGCGGGTGCGCTGCACCATCGCCGCGATCGAGCCGCACGACTCGCCGGAGCGCTTCCGCGGCCTGGGCGTGGACGTGGTGCAGGGGCACGCGCGCTTCCTGTCGCCGGAGGTGGCGGAGGTGGACGGCCGCCGCATCCGCTCCAAGCGCTGGGTGATCGCCACCGGCTCGCGCACGGCGGTGCCGCCCATCCCCGGGCTGGAGGAGGCCGGCTTCCGCACCCACGAGGACGTGTGGGAGCTGGAGCGGCTCCCCGCGAGCATGCTGGTGCTGGGCGGGGGGCCCATCGGCGTGGAGATGGCGCAGGCCTTCGCGCGGCTGGGGAGCCGGGTGACGCTGGTGGACGCCGGCGGGCAGCTGCTGGGGCGCGAGGACCCGGAGGTGGCGGAGGTGCTGCTGCGCGCGCTGCTGCGCGAGGGCGTGGCGGTGCGGCTGGGGACGCGGGCGGAGGCGGTGCGCGCGGAGGGCGGGGAGCGGATCGTGGCGCTGCGGGGTGCGGACGGCGCGACGGAGGAGGCGCGGGCCGAAGTCGTGCTGGTGGCCACCGGGCGGCGGCCCAACGTGGAGGGGATGGGGCTGGAGGCGCTGGGGGTGGAGGCCGGGCCCGACGGGATCCGCGTGGACGCGCGGCTGCGCACCACCGCGTCCAACGCGTGGGCCGCGGGCGACGTGGTGGGCCCGTACCGCTTCACCCACGTGGCCGACTACCACGGCCGCCTCGTGGCGCCCAACGCGCTCTTCCCCGTGGGCCGCAAGGTGGACTACCGGGTGGTGCCCTGGTGTACCTACTCGGAGCCGGAGGTGGCGCGGGTGGGGCTCACGGAGGCGGAGGCGCGGGAGCGCTGGGGCGACGCCGCGGGCGTCTTCCGCTACGCGCACGACTCGCTGGACCGCGCCGTGTGCGACGGCGAGCCGGACGGGCTCACCAAGCTGGTCGCCGACCCGAAGGGGCGGCTGGTGGGGGCGCACGTCGTCGGCCCGCGGGCGGGGGAGACCATCCACGAGGCGACCCTCGCCGTGCGCCACCGCCTGAAGCTCTCCGACCTGTCCGGGATGATACACGTCTATCCCACCTACCCGGAGAGCATCCGCCGCGGGGCGGACGCCTACCTGCGCGCGAAGTTCTCCGGAGGGGTGGCGCGGCGGGTGGCGGACCTGGCCGTCCGGTGGCTGGTGTAGTCATACAGGAGCGAAATAAATGCTTAAGATGACGATTGGAGTCGGCCCTGGCGGTGAATTGGCGTTGAGCAACGAGATCAGACTAGTAAAGGCAGCGCTTTTATATGCTGATCGGGCTATCTTGCTCAGCCCGACAGCCTATATGATTCATTCGATATCATCGGGACGTCATCTGAACGACTCTGCTACGTTAGTTTCGCTTGTGCCCATGCTGGCCCAACTCGATCCCTCGTTGAGGGAGAAGTTGGAAGGGTTGGAAGGAATGGTGAAACTGCTATCTCTGAGCCGTGCTCAACGTTGTGCCTTGCCGAAACAAATGAGGCAAGAAATTGAGAAGCAAACTGCGGGTCTAAAGAAGAGCCTCGGAGAAGTCCGGAACGTCTTCGCATCAATCGGTAAACAAGCGGGACTTCCAGCGTTGGAGCGCGCACTTTCCTCGGGAATTATATCACTCCACTCGTTTGAAACGTCGCATGAGATGGATGATACAATCGATCAGTTCACCGGCGCCCTGTTTAAGGCGGTCGCACAAGGTGAGACCTACCCGCTGTTCGACGAGCAGGTCGGTGGGCTGGTAAGTTCAGCAATTCGGGAGGGGTGGGTTGCCGCCTCTTCATCTGCCGTTGACCGCGGGAAGCAAGTGCAGCTAGGGTGTGTCTGACGGACGGGTTGTGGTGTATGCAAGCGCATGGCACGCACTGACCTGACCGAAGCACAGTGGCGCGCGCTCGCGCCGCATCTGCCGTCCGACGCCCCAAAGGGGCAGTCGTGG
>JBFMFL010000347.1:0-6931 GCA_040752145.1 Gemmatimonadota bacterium | reverse complement strand
TTTCCCCTCCCTCGCTTGCGGGGGAGGGGTGGCGCGCAGCGCCGGGGTGGGGGGCCCCCGCGGACGCCAGCACCAGCCCCGCGTGAGGGATGCGAGCGCGAAGCGGCGAGACCCGGCGGGGCAGTTTCCGCCGGGGCTCGCCTCCGTTACGCACGGTCGTATCGTGCGTTACGGAGCCGCAGCCCGACCCCGGCGCCAGCCGGGGGCACGCCCGAACCCGCCGTGAAACAGAACCGGGGCACCCTCAGGAGGCGCCCCGGCGGCAACAGACCCGACCGGACTTCAGAAACTCAGGCCGGCATGAACAGAGCCAGGACCCAGTACGACACCGCCGCGATGATGAACGCCGCGGGGATCGTCACCACCCACGCCCACACGATCCGCCCCGCCACCCCCCAGCGCACCGCCGACAGCCGCTGCGTGGCCCCCACGCCGACGATGGCGCCGGTGATGGTGTGCGTGGTGCTCACCGGGATTCCCAGGTGCGTGGCGAAGAAGATCGCCGCCGCGCCGCCCGTCTCCGCGCAGAACCCGCCCACCGGCCGCAGCCGCGTGATGCGCGTGCCCATGGTGTGCACGATCCGCCACCCGCCGAACAGCGTCCCCAGCCCGATGGCGAAGTGCGCCCCGAACTTGATCCAGAAGGGGATGTGGTCCGGGTCGGCGATGTAGAAGTGCCGCAGGAACCCCGTCTCGCCCGCGAACGAGGCCTGCGACGCCACCAGGAGGCTCATGATGATCCCCATGGTCTTCTGCGCGTCGTTGGCCCCGTGCGAGATGGAGAACAGCGCCGAGCTGGCCAGCTGCGCCCCGCGGAAGATGCGGTCCACCTTGTTGGGGCGCGTGCGGTGGAAGATCCACAGCACCGCCAGCATCAGCCCGAACCCCGCCGCCATGCCGATCATGGGCGACAGGGCGATGAAGCTGAGCGTCTGGATCCACTTGGTCCCCCACTCGATGGCCGCCCACCCGGCCTTGGCCACCGCCGCCCCGGCGTACCCGCCGATCAGCGCGTGCGACGAGCTGGAGGGGATGCCGTAGTACCAGGTGATCAGGTTCCACACGATCGCCCCGATCAGCCCGCCCAGGATCACCGTGGGGGTGACGATGTCCAGGTTGATCATCCCGCTCCCGATGGCCTTGGCCACCGCGGTGCCGAAGATGAACAGCGCGATGAAGTTGAAGAAGGCCGCCCAGACCACCGCCGTCAGCGGGCTCAGCACCCGCGTGCCGACCACCGTCGCGATCGAGTTCGCCGAGTCGTGGAATCCGTTGATGAAGTCGAAGACGAACGCGACCGCGACGATGAGGAGGATGTACGTGATCACGGTCAGCTGTTCTTGATGGAGATGCTCTCCAGCACGTTGGCCACGTCCTCGCACTGGTCCAGCGCGTCCTCCAGCCGCTCGTACACGTCCTTCCACTTGATCACGTCCAGCGGGTCCGGGGTGCCCCGGAACAGGTCGCCCACCGCGGCGTGGTAGATGGCGTCGCCCTCCTCCTCCAGCAGCTTCAGCTCGCGCGCCCGCTCCGCCACGATCTTGGGGCGCTTCATGTCCTTGACCGCGGACTCGATCGCGGCGCCCGCGCGCATCAGCACCTCGGACAGGCGGATGGCCGGCTCGCGCGTCTCGCGGATGTGGAACATCTGGGCGCGGCGGGCGGTGCCGTCCAGCAGGTCGATGACGTCGTCCAGGCGCGACGCGAGGAGGTGGATGTCCTCCCGGTCGATGGGGGTCACGAAGCTGCGGTCGATGCGGTCGATGACGTCGTGCGTGAGCTGGTCGGCCTGGTGCTCCAGCTCCTTGATGGCGGCGACGTGCCGGTCGAGCTGCGCCGGGTCGGAGAACATGCGGTGGACGAGGTCGGCGCACTCGCAGAGGCGGCGCGCGAGCGCCTCGAACAGGTCGAAGAACTTCTCATCCCGCGGGATCAGACCCATCGGATGCTCCTGGCGATCGAATTGTAACGAACGGGAGGCCGGTCCGGGGCGTGGCCGGACCGACTGCGCCGCCGCCCCCGGCGCGAGGCCGCGGCGGCACCAAAGTACTTGCCAGTGGCGGGATTCGAAAGGGTGGACACCCCCGTCGGCGCCTTCCCGCGGGCGTCCACGGACCGAGTCGGTGTTACCTGTTCCGCTGTGGGATGTTACAAAGCCGTTACAGCGCCCCGGTAGGTTCCCCGCGTTCGCTGGGCGACCAGACAACTCCATCCTCTGGAGAACGGATGACACCGACGAGGATTGCAGGCTTCACTCTTCTGGCGGGCTCCCTGGCGCTCGCCGCGTGCGGCGGCGGCGAGGGCGGCGACGGGGCCACCCCGGGCGCGATGGCCAAGGGCGGGGCGGCGGGCGGCGGCGAGGGGAGCGTGGCGCTCACCGGCGCCGGCGCCACCTTCCCGTATCCCATCTACTCCAAGTGGTTCGACACCTACGGGCGCGAGAACCCGGTCCGCATCACCTACGGCTCCATCGGCTCGGGCGGCGGGATCCGCCAGGTCACCGAGGGGACGGTGGACTTCGGCGCCTCGGACGCCCCCATGAACGAGGAGGAGCTCGCCAAGGCGCCGGGGATGCTGCACGTCCCCACGGTGCTGGGCGCGGTCACGGTGGCGTACAACCTCCCCGACGTGCAGCAGCCCGTGCGGCTGAGCGGCGACGTGCTCGCCGACGTCTTCGCCGGGCGGATCACGAAGTGGAACGACCCGCGCATCGCGGGCCTCAACCCCGGCGTCACCCTGCCGGCGCGCGACATCCTGGTGGTGTACCGCACCGACGGGAGCGGCACCACCTACGTGTTCACCGACTACCTGTCGGCGGTGAGCCCGGCGTGGAAGCAGCAGGTGGGCGTGGGCAAGTCGGTGAAGTGGCCCACGGGGCTGGGGGCCAAGGGCAACGAGGGCGTCGCCGGCCAGGTCAAGCAGACGCCGGGCGCCGTGGGCTACGTGGAGCTCGCCTACGCGCGCCAGACCGGCCTGCAGACGGCCTCCGTGCAGAACCGGGCGGGGCAGTTCGTGCAGCCCTCCGTGGAGGCGACCAGCGCCGCCGCCGAGGGGCTGGCGCAGCAGCTGGGGCCGCAGTCCGACTTCCGCGTCTCCATCGTCAACCCGGCGGGGGCTGCGGCGTACCCCATCGCCTCGTGGACGTACCTGCTGGTGCCGCCGCACATGGAGGACTGCGGCAAGGCCCGCGCGCTCGCCGACGTGGTCCGCTGGGGGCTGGGCCCGCAGGGCGACCGGCAGGCCGCCGAGCTGCACTACGCGCCGCTCCCGGCCGACATCGAGCGGCAGGTGCTCGAGCGGCTGGGGACGCTGACCTGCGGCCCCCAGCGCCAGCCGGTGGCCGCGGCGGCGAGCTGACGTGGCGATGCAGCCCGTCCCGGAGGAGGTCGGCGCCCTCGCCGGCCCCGCTCCGGCCCGCCCGCTGACGCTCTCGGCGGGGCGGGGAAACCTGGCCGACCGCGTCTACGGCTGGGCGCTGCTCGGCATGGGGATGGTGATCCCCCTGCTGCTCGCCTTCCTGCTCTTCCGGGTGGGCGCCTCGGCGCTCCCGGCGCTGCGCGAGTTCGGGTGGGGCTTCCTCGCCAGCAGCGAGTGGAACCCGGTGGAGGGCCAGTTCGGCGCGCTCCCGTTCGTCTTCGGGACGCTGGCCTCGTCGCTGCTGGCGCTGGTGATCGCGGTGCCGCTGGCGGTGGGGCTCGCCATCTTCCTCACCGAGCTGTCGCCGCGCTGGCTGGCCGCGCCGGTGGCCTTCGGCACCGAGCTGCTGGCGGCCATCCCCAGCGTGGTGTACGGGCTGTGGGGGATCTTCGTGCTGGTGCCGTGGCTGCGCTCCGCCGTCCAGGAGCCGCTGGCGAACTCGCTGGGCGACAGCGTCGTGTTCTTCCGCGGCCCGGCGTACGGGGTGAGCATCCTGTCCGCCGGGGTGATCCTGGCGATCATGATCGTCCCCTTCATCTCCGCGGTGTCGCGCGAGGTGCTGGCGGCGGTGCCGCGGGTGCAGCGCGAGGGGGCGCTGGCGCTGGGGGCCACCCGCTGGGAGATGACCTGGCAGGTGGTGCTCCCCTACGCCACGCCGGGGATCATCGGCGCGACCATCCTGGGGCTGGGGCGCGCCCTGGGCGAGACCATGGCCGTGACCATGGTGATCGGCAACCGCCCGGAGATCACCGCCTCGCTCTTCTCGCCCGGCTACACCATGGCGAGCGTGCTGGCGAACGAGTTCTCGGAGGCGAGCACCGACCTGTACCTGGCGGCGCTGATGGAGATCGCGCTGATCCTGTTCGGCATCACCATCGTGGTGAACACCTTCGCGCGGCTGCTGGTGTGGCGCGTGGCGCGGCGGGAGGGGCGGTGAGCGCGCCCGCGATCACCGGGCGCGACCGGCGTCGGCGCGCGGTCAACGCGGTGATGCTCACCCTCACCGGGGTGGCGGCGCTGCTCACGGTGGTGCCGCTGGTGCTCATCCTGTTCCACCTGCTGCGGGCCGGGCTGTCGTCCATCAACCCCGCGTTCTTCACCCAGCTCCCGGCGCCCGTGGGCGAGACCGGCGGCGGGATGGGGAACGCCATCCTGGGGACCGTGTTCCTGGTGGGGCTGGCGGCCGTGCTGGGGCTCCCCGTGGCCGTGGGCGCCGGGCTCTTCCTGGCGGAGGCGGAGGGGAGCCGCTTCGCCAACGTGGTCCGCTTCCTCACCGACGTGATGAACGGGATCCCCTCCATCGTGGTGGGGATCTTCGTGTGGGCCTGGGTGGTGGTGTCCATGGGGCACTTCTCCGCCCTGGCCGGGGGGATCGCGCTGGCCATCATGCTCCTCCCCATGGTGACGCGCACCACGGAGGAGATGGTGCGCCTGGTGCCGCGCGAGCTGCGCGAGGGCGGGCTGGCGCTGGGCTTCACCCGCTGGCGCACCACGCTGGGGATCGTGCTCCCCGCGGCCCGCAGCGGGATCCTCACCGGGATCCTGGTGTCGCTGGCGCGCGTCGCCGGCGAGACGGCGCCGCTGCTGTTCACCGCGTTCGTGAACCCGTACTGGGGGTGGCGGCTGGACCAGCCCATTGCCGCGCTCCCGGTGCAGATCTTCCAGTACGCCACCTCGCCGTTCGAGGAGTGGCACCGGCTCGCCTGGGCGGCGGCCCTGGTCCTCATCGGCCTGGTGCTTGCCGTCAGCGTCACGGCGAGGTTCCTGATCCGCAGTCCCTACAAGGACCGGTAGCATGCCCGAAACGTCCACGCAGGCGTCCGCCATGGCACCCTCGCACACCCCCGTTCCCAGCCCCGAGCGGCCGCAGCCGCGGGGCGGGGAGCCGTCGCACGCGGTCCCGGCGGTGGAGGCGAGGGACTTCTCCTTCTGGTACGGGGGGACGCGGGCGCTCAACGACATCAACCTGGTCGTCCCGGAGCGGCGGGTCACGGCGCTGATCGGGCCCTCGGGGTGCGGGAAGAGCACCTTCCTGCGCTCCATCAACCGGATGAACGACCTGATCCCCGGCACCCGCCACGACGGCGACATCCTGATCCACGGCGGCTCGGTGTACGACCCGCGCGTGGACGTGGTGCAGCTCCGCAAGCGGGTGGGGATGGTGTTCCAGAAGAGCAACCCGTTCCCCAAGTCCATCTACGACAACGTGGCCTACGGGGCGCGCGTCAACGGCATCGCCCGGGGGCGGCGCGACCTGGACGAGATCGTGGAGCGCTCGCTGCGCCAGGCCGCCATCTGGGACGAGGTCAAGGACCGGCTGGACCGCAGCGCCCTGGGCCTCTCCGGCGGGCAGCAGCAGCGCCTGTGCATCGCGCGGGCGCTGGCCGTGCAGCCGGAGGTGCTGCTGATGGACGAGCCCGCCAGCGCGCTCGACCCCATCGCCACGCAGAAGATCGAGGAGCTGATCTACGAGCTCAAGGCGGACTACACCATCGTCATCGTGACGCACAACATGCAGCAGGCGGCCCGCGTCTCCGACTACACCGCCTTCTTCTACATCGGCGAGCTGGTGGAGATCGGCAAGACGGACGACATCTTCACCAACCCGCGTGAGGAGCGCACCGAGGCGTACATCACCGGGAGGTTCGGATGAGCCCCGTGGCCGGCGTCCGCCACTTCCACGAGGAGCTGGCCCAGCTCAAGAACCGGCTGCTGGACATGTCGCAGCTGGCCGAGGAGCTGGTGAAGACCAGCGTGGAGGCGCTGCTGGAGCGCGACGAGGGCAAGGCGCAGTCGGTGATCCTGGGCGACCGGGAGCTGGACGCGCTGGAGGTGGAGGTGGACGACGCCTGCATCCACCTGCTGGCGCTGCAGCAGCCCATGGCGCGGGACCTCCGGCTGATCACCATGGCGATGAAGATCTCCAACGACCTGGAGCGCGTGGGCGACCACGCGGTCAACATCGCCGAGGCGGTGCCGCACCTGGCCGGGCACCCGTTCGCGCAGTTCCCGGAGATCGAGGAGATGGCGCGGCTCGCCCGCGAGATGCTCTCCGACGCGCTGGACGACTTCGTGCGCGGCGACGCCCAGGCGGCGCGCGAGGTGTGCCGCCGCGACGACCGGGTGGACTCGCTGCACGAGTCGCTGTTCCGGATCCTGCTCACGCACATGATGGAGGACCCGCGCCGCATCGGGCCGTCCATGTCCATGTTCCTGGTGAGCCGCAACCTGGAGCGCATCGCCGACCTCGCCACCAACATCGCGGAGGACGTGGTGTTCCTGGTGGAGGGCCGCACCATCAAGCACCACGCCGAGGACGGCGCCCGTCGTCCGTAGTTTTCCACGGCCGGACGGCAGGCCCCCTCCCCAACCCCTCCCCCGCAAGCAGGGGAGGGGCTTTTTACGTGCACGGGCCCCCACCCGGCTCGCTTGAGGCTCGCCACCCTCCCCCAATCCTGGGGGAGGGCTTGCCGGGGTTCGGGTTCGTTGTGCTCCCCCTCTCCCAGCATTGGGA
>JBFMFL010000346.1:0-6974 GCA_040752145.1 Gemmatimonadota bacterium | reverse complement strand
CGCCGGGGCGGAGGAGCGGCTCGAACACCCGGTCCGCGAGCGGGCCGGCCGCGAGGTACCCGACCGGCGCGCTGGACATGGCGACCATCTGGATGGTCGCGAAGACGCGGCCCTGCACCTCCGGGGCGACCTTGCGCATCATCACGGCCGTCACGGAGCCGCTGACGAAAGGCATGGCGAACATCACCCCGAAGAGCGCCGCCGCCCACACCGGCACCGCCGCGCGGACTCCGAAGAGCACATGGCAGAGCCCTACCAGGCCGGCGGCGCCCAGCACGCCGTGCATCTTGCGGCGAGGGCCGCCCCAGGCGCTCAGCAGCAGGCTCCCCACCAGCATCCCCACCCCGCCGACGGAGGAGATGGTCCCCAGCGCCGCGCTCGACGCCGTGCTGAGCACCATGGGCTGGTACACCCCCTGGGCGATCGCCATCGCCAGGTTCACCACCGCGAACACCGCCACCAGGCCGGCGAGCCCGCGCCGATCCAGCAGGTAGCGCCAGCCGTACGCGGCCTCGCGCCAGATGGGCGGCCTCTTCCCCCGGACCGCGGCCCGCACCGGGCTGGGGATGGCGACGAGCAGCAGGGTGCCCGCGGCGAACAGGAAGGTGGCGAAGTCGATCAGCAGGATGCCGCGGAACCCGATGATCCCCATCAGCGCGGCGGCGAGGACCGGCGCGGCGATGCGGGTGCCGGCCTGCCCGAACTGCACCAGCCCCATGGCGCGCACGAACTGCTCCTTGGGGACCAGCAGCGACGTGCTGGCCCCGTGGGCCGGCCCCTGGAAGGCGCCGAGCGCCCCGCCGAACGCCACCACCGCGTAGATGTGCCACATCTCCAGGCGGCCGGCGAACAGGAGCAGCGCCACGGCGAGCGTCCCCAGCGCGGCACCCGCGTCCGTGGCGATCATCACCCGCTTGCGGTCCCAGCGGTCCACGTACGCCCCGGCGACCGGCGAGAGCAGGATCCCGGGGAGCACGGCGAAGAACAGGACCAGCGCGAAGCTGGTGGCCGACCCGGTCTTCTCGAACACCCACACCCCGAGCCCGAAGCGGCTGAGCCCGGAGCCGAGCGAGGAGACCATCTGCCCGATCCAGATCAGGAAGAAGGTGCGCATCCCGGGCGGGCGGGTGCTGTCGGGCGAGGCGGTGACTCGCTGCATATCCAGTGGTTCGTAGTTGGCCCGGTCAGGCCGGGGCGACGGCGGCCAGGACGCTCCGCAGGGCGGCCGCCAGGCCGTCCACGTCGTCGCCGAGCACGATGGAGTGGTGGGTGCCCGGGACCTGGCGCACGTCCGGCTCCCCCGCGGTCAGCTCGCGCCAGCGGAGGCGCGGGTCGCGCTCCCACGCCTCGGGCGACAGGTCGCCGGAGGGCCAGGCGGCGCTGCGGGCGGCGCGGAACAGCGTGACGGGGACGGCGGCGGGCCGGGCGCGGTAGCCGGCGGCGGCGCGGGCGGTGGCGCGGTACACGTCCAGGCGGCGGCCCAGCTCGTCGGCATCCAACTCCGGGAGGCCGGGCTCCAGGCCCCGAACCCATTCCCGGAAGCGGGCGAGGCGCGCGTCGCCCGGGAGCGAGCGGAGCTCGTCGCGGAGCGCGGTGAGCGTCGCCGGCTCCGTGCCCGCGCCCAGGTCCGCGGCCAGGAGCGCGAACAGGTCCGCGTCGTCCGGGAGCGGGCGTGCTCCGACGGGGGCCCAGCTGTCGATCAGCGCCAGCAGCGCCACCTCCTCGCCCGCGCCGCGCAGCCGCCGCGCCACCTCCCAGGCGACGGGCCCTCCCAGCGACCACCCGCCCAGCAGGTACGGCCCGCGGGGCTGCACCGCGCGGATCGCCTCCAGGTAGCGGGCGGCCATCTCCTCCACGCCGGCGTCGGGCGACTCGCCGGGGGCGAGCCCGCGCGCCTGCACGCCGTAGACGGGCCGGTCGTCCAGGCGGCGGGCGAGGCGCAGGTAGGCGGCGGCCATCCCCCCCGCGGCGTGGACGCAGAAGAAGGGCGTCCCCCGCCCGTCGCGCAGGCGGACCAGCGACGGGGGGAGCTCCGGCCCGGCCCCGCCCTGGAGGGAGCGCGCCAGCCGCTCCACCGTGGCGCCGCGGAACAGGTCGGCAAGCGACACCTCCCGCCCGAGCCGCTCCCGGATGCGCGCCACCAGCCGCGCCGCCGACAGCGAGTGCCCGCCCAGCTCGAAGAAGTCGTCGCGGACGCCCACCCGCTCCAGCCCCAGCACCTCCGCCCAGGCGGCCGCGAGCGCTTCCTCCACGGCGTCGCGGGGGGCTACGTAGTCCGGGACGTACGCCTCCGCCGGAGGTAGGGCGCGGCGGTCCGTCTTGCCGTTGGAGGTGAGGGGGAGCGCGTCCAGGCGCACCAGGGCGGCCGGCACCATGTACTCGGGGAGACGGTCCCGCAGGTGCTCGCGCAGGGCGCCCGCGTCCACGGCGCCGCCCGCGGCGACGAAGTACCCGGCGAGCCGCGTCTCCCCGCCCGGCCCCTTCCCCGCCACCACGGCGGCCTCCCGCACGTCCGGGTGCGCCAGCAGCGCCGCCTCCACCTCGCCGGGCTCCACGCGGAAGCCGCGGACCTTGACCTGCTCGTCGGTCCGCCCCAGGAACTCCAGCGAGCCGTCCGCGAGCCGGCGCACGCGGTCGCCGGTGCCGTACATCCGCGCGCCCGGCCGGCCGGAGTACGGGTCGGGGAGGAACCTCTCCGCCGTCAGCGCCGGCCGCCCCAGGTAGCCGCGCGCCACCTGCGCGCCGCCCACCCACAGCTCCCCCGCCCCGCCGGTGGGGACGGGGCGGAGGCGGCGGTCCAGCACGTACGCAGCCGTGCCGGGGAGCGGGCGGCCGATGGGGACGGAGCCGGAGACGGTGCCCGGCTCGTCCGCGGCGGCCTCGTGCGCGGTGACGATGACGGTGGTCTCGGTGGGGCCGTAGTAGTTGACCACCCGCGCGCGCCCGCCGCCCAGCCGCCGCCACGCCCGCGCCCGCTCCAGCGGCATGCTCTCGCCGCCGGCGCGGGTCACGGCCGGGAGCGGCAGCGGCTCGCCGTCCCACGCCGCCTCCAGCTGCTCCAGCCAGTGGCTCCACAGCGCCACGGGAATCCCGGCGGCGTCGGCGCGGTGGCGCCGGACGAAGGCGAGCATCTCCGCCGCGGACAGCTCGCCCGGGGCGGGGTGCAGCACCAGCGCGCCGCCCGAGAGGAGCGCGGGGAAGACGTCCGCGGCCGAGGCGTCGAAGCTCACCGGGAGCGTGCTGAACACCCGCGTCGCCGGCCCGAAGCCGTGCATCTCCACCACGGCCTGCGCCAGGCTGGCCAGGGCGCGGTGCGGCACCATCACGCCCTTGGGGGTGCCGGTGGAGCCGGAGGTGTAGATCACGTACGCAAGGGCGCCGGCCGGCACCTCCGCGTCGGCGTCGGGGCCGTCCGCCGCGGGCGGAGCGTCGCCGCCGAGAGGGAGCACGACGCCGTCGAAGCCCGCGGCGCGGTCCAGCAGCGCCGGCTCGGCGGCGAGGACGCGGGCGCCGCAGTCGCGCAGGACGAAGGACAGGCGCTCGGCGGGCGCGGCGGGATCGAGCGGGACGTAGACGCCCCCGGCGCGCAGGATCCCCAGCACGCCCGCCAGCATCTCCGGCGAGCGGCCGGCGAGCAGCGCCACGCGCGTCTCCGGGCCCACCCCCTCCGCCCGCAGCCGCCGCGCGACCGCGGCGGAGCGCCGCTCCAGATCTCCGTAGCTGAGCTCGGCGTCCGGGAACAGCGCCGCCGGGGCGTCCGGCGTGCGCCGCGCCTGCTCCACGATCCGCCGGTGCACCGGCGCGTCCGGGCGCTCCGCCCGCGTGCCGTTCCACTCCGTCAGCAGCCGGCGCTCCTCGTCGGCGGGGAGGAGCGGGAGGGCGGACAGGGGCGAGTGCGGATCGGCGGCGACGGCGTCGAGGAGCGCCAGGAGGTGCCGCCCCATCCGCTCCGCGGTCGATTCGTCGAACAGGGCGGCGTCGTAGTCCAGGGTCGCGGCGAGCCCGCGGGGGTGCTCCGCGAAGCCGACGACGAGGTCGAACTTGGCGGTCCCGGTCCCCGCCGGCTCCATGATCCACGCGGGCCCGCCCGAGCCCGCCGCCTCCCCTCTCGCCTCCGGCGCCGCCTGGTGCACGAACATCACCTGGAAGACCGGGGTGCGCCCCGGGTCGCGCGGCACCCGCAGCTCCTCCACCACCTTCTCGAAGGGGAGGTCCTGGTGGGCGTAGGCGCCCAGCAGGCGGGAACGGACGCGGGCCACCAGCCGCGCGAAGCCGGGGTCGCCCGACAGCACCACGCGGACCGCCAGCGTGTTGACGAAGAAGCCGATCAGCCCCTCCAGCTCCTCCTGCGTCCGCCCGGCGATCGGGGTGCCCAGCACCACGTCGTCGGCGTCTGCGTAGCGGCCCAGCCAGGCGCCGGTCGCGGCGAGCAGCGCCATGAAGGGGGTCGCCCCTTCGGCGCGGGCCAGGGCGGCCAGGCGCAGCGCGGTCTCCGGGGACACGGCGAGCGCGAGCTTCCCCGCCCGCCCGCCGCGCGCCGGCGGGTGGGGCCGGTCCAGGGGGAGCTCCGTGGCCGGCGGCGCCCCGTCCAGCTCGGCGCGCCAGAAGGCGACCTGCTCGTCCAGCGCCTCCCCCGCCAGCTCCTCCCGCTGCCACACGGCGTAGTCGCCGTACTGGATGGGGAGCTCGGGGAGCGGCGACGGCCCGCCCGCCGCGAACGTCCGGTAGAGCACGGACAGCTCGCGCGTCAGCACGCCGATGGACCAGCCGTCGGACACGATGTGGTGCATGGTGAGGAGCAGGAGGTGCTCCTCGGGGGCGAGGCGCAGCAGCCGGGCGCGGAACAGCGGCCCGCGCCCCAGGTCGAAGGGAGCGCGCCCCTCGGCCGCCGCGATGCGGTCCGCCTCCGCCCTGCGCTCGGCGGGCGGGAGCGCCGCGAGGTCCGCGACGGGGAGGACGAAGGGGCCCGGCGGGTCCACGAGCTGGGAGGGCTCGCCGTCCACCACGCCGAAGCGCGTCCTGAGCGATTCGTGTCGCGAGACGATCTCCGCGAGGACGCGCCCCAGCGTCGCCGGGTCGAGCGCCCCGCGGACGCGGAGCGCGCCGGGGAGGTTGTACGCCGGGCTCCCCGGCTCCACCTGGTCGAGGAGCCAGAGCCGCTGCTGGGGGAAGGAGAGCGGAAATACGACCGTCTCGCCGCCCCCCTGCCCCGCGGGGGCGGCGGCGTGGACGTCGGCCCCGGAGGTGCTCAGCATGCGCTCATCCGCGTGTCCCTGGCTCAAAGCTCGCCGAGCAGGCGGAGCGCTTCCTCTTCGGAAAGCGACTCCAGCCACTCCAGCCGGTTCTCGATCGCCTCCGCGGCCGACGCCGGCCGCCGGGCTTCCACGCGTGCCGCGAGCTCGGCCACGGTGGGGGCGTCGAACAGGTCGCGCAGCGACAGATCCGCCCCCAGGGCGCCGCGGACCCGCGACACCACCTGCGCCGCGCGGAGCGAGTGCCCGCCGTGCTCGAAGAAGTCGTCGTGGATCCCCACGCGCTCCACCCCCAGCACCTCCGCCCAGACGGCGGCGACCTCCTCCTCCACCGGCGTCCGCGGGGCGACGCGCGGCGTCGCCGGCGCGGACGGCTCCGGGGCCGGGAGGGCGCGGCGGTCCGTCTTGCCGCTGGGCGTCCGCGGGATGGAGTCCAGCGCCACGAACGCGGCCGGCACCATGTAGTCCGGGAGCCGCTCGCGCAGCCAGGCGCGCAGCTCCCCGGCTTCGGCCGCGCCTTCCGCGCGGGCGACGGCGTAGGCGATCAGCTGCCTCCCGCCGGGCGCGTCGTCGCGGACCAGCACCGCGGCCTCGCGCACGCCGGGGTGGGCCAGGAGCACGGCCTCGACCTCGCCGGGCTCGATGCGGAAGCCGCGCAGCTTCACCTGCTGGTCGATGCGGCCCAGGAACTCGATCTCGCCCGAGGGGAGCCAGCGCACCCGGTCGCCGGTGCGGTACAGCCGCGCGCCGGGCTCCGCGGAGAGCGGGTCCGGGACGAACTTCTCGGCCGTCGGCCCGGGCCTGCCGCCGTAGCCGCGCGCCACGCCGGGCCCGCCCACGTACAGCTCGCCGGGGACGCCCACGGCGGCCGGCTGCAGGGCGCCGTCCAGGACGTACGCCCGCACGTTGGCGAGCGGCCGCCCGATGGGCGGGAGCCTCCCCCCGCCGTCCCCGGGCTCCACCACGCCGCCGGTGCAGACCAGCGTCGTCTCGGTGGGGCCGTAGACGTTGAGCACGGCGAAGGGGGTCCCCTCGCGCGGGCGGGAGCGCAGCGCCTCCCCGCCGGTGAGCAGCGCCCGCAGTGGGGTGCGCTCCGGCCACTCCAGCTCCATCAGCCCCTCGCCCAGCACCGTGGTCACGAACGCCAGCGTGACGCCGCTCTCCAGCATGAAGGCCTGGAGCGCGGCGGGCGAGGCGCGCGTCTCCTCGTCGGTCACCTGGTGCACCGAGGCGCCCGCGGCCAGGTACGGCAGCGCCTCCCACACCGAGGCGTCGAAGCCGAGCCCGGCGAGCTGCGCGCCGCGGTCGTCCGCGCCGATGCCGAAGGCGTCCACGTACCAGCGGGTCAGGTCGAGCAGCCCGCGGTGGGTGACCTCCACCCCCTTGGGCGTCCCCGTGGACCCGGAGGTGTAGATCACGAACGCGACGGCGTCCAGCGGCACCTGGGACCCGTCCGGGGCGCCGGCGTCCGCGTCCTGCGCGGCGCCGTCCAGCGGGAGCACCGGGATCCCGCCCGGGGCGGAGCCGCGCAGCGCCGCCGTGGCGAGCACCACCGAGACCCCCGCGTCGGCGGCGACGAACTCCAGCCGCGCCGCGGGGAGCGCCGGGTCGAGCGGGACGTACGCGCCCCCCGCGCGCATCGCCGCAAGCATCCCCACGACCAGCTCCGGCGTGCGCCCAGCCAGCACGCCCACGCGCGACTCGGGGCCGACGCCAAGGGCC
>JBFMFL010000345.1:0-6982 GCA_040752145.1 Gemmatimonadota bacterium | reverse complement strand
ACCGCCTCGGGTCCCGCCGCGTAGACGGCCAGTATCTCGTCGCGTGTCAACATGCAGCCTCCGCTCTCGACCAGGGCCTTGCTCCCGAGACCCGCTGCATCAACTATGCTCAGGCTGAGTAGTTACCAGGGGACAGCCCGCATGAAAGGCGGTCAGCTGCGTCCTCCCTCGTTCCCGGCGTGCAGAGCGGCCAGCAGGGCCAGGCAGTCCGCGATCGCGAGGGAGGCGACGACGATCGCCGCCTGTCCCTCGTCGCTCAGTCCGCGACGCTCCAGCCTCGCGATCCGGTCGAGGCCCAGCGCAACCCGGCCGCCCCCGCCGGGGTCCGCCCCCACGAGGCTGTCTCCCCGGACCGCCGCGTCCCTCACCAGGATCTCCTCTCCACCTCTCAGAACGACCCGCCCCGTGCCGATGCGCCCGCCCCTCGCCCCCGGTGAGCCGACGTCCTGAACCTTCCACTCCATGCAGGAGCACAGGAAGAGGACCAGGGTGACGACGGCCAGCGCAGCCCGCGAGATGGTTTCATACCCACGATTCCCGAGTTGTCGGAACGCCGTCCCGCCGTTGCAGGCTGTCCCCTGTAACCTGTCCCCCGTAACCTGTCCCCTGTAACCTGCCGTTCCTCAGTGCCGGTCCGCCTCGTCGTGCGGCTGGTAGAGCAGCAGGTCGTTGCCGTCGGGGTCGCGCACCACGATCCGCCACCCGTCCGGGTCTTTCCGCAGCGGGCCGGACATTTGGGCGCCGTGCTCCTGCAATTCCTGGAACGTGCGCTCCGCGTCGTCCACGTCCAGCACCAGCCCGGTGAACCCGCCCACCCGCTGCTCCATCCCCATCGCCCGGCCCTCCGCCAGGATGACGATGGCGCGGCCGTCCGGGAAGCGCAGCCAGGCCATGCGCGGCTGCGGCGCCTCGCCGATCACGCGGTCCAGCGCCAGCCCCAGCACGCGGGTGTAGTAGTCCACGGCGGCGTCCAGGTCGCCGACCCAGACGCTGGCCGCGCCGATGTGGGTGATGCTCACGGGCTCTCCCGGGTCAGGGTGTGGCGGCGCGCGTCCCGCGCGCCGGTCGCCCCGAAGAAAACGCGCGCGGCCCGCCGGGGCAAGGAGCCCTTGCGGCCCCGCCCCGCCCCCGCGCACCTTGCGGGACGACCCCGCGCTCCCGGTCCGCCACCCCTCCGCACCTCCATGCACGCGCGCACCCCCCTCGTCCTCGGCGCCGCACTCGCCCTGCTCGCCGCCCCGGCCGCGGCGCAGCAGCAACAGAGGTACCCCAGCAGCTTCACCCCGCGCCTTGCCGAGCGGCCCGCCGTGCGCGACGCGCTCGCCTGGATCGAGGGCAACTTCCCCAGGCAGGTGGAGGAGTGGATCCGCATCACCGAGATCCCCGGCACCTCGCGCCACGAGCAGGCGCGCGCCGCCTACGTCCGCGAGCAGATGGAGGCCGCGGGGCTGGAGGTGGCCGTCGACTCCATCGGCAACGTCGTCGGGCGGCGGCGCGGCACGGGCGGCGGGCCCACGGTGGCGCTGGCCGCGCACCTGGACACGGTGCACCCCCTGGACACCGACGTGAAGGTGCGTCGCGACGGCGACGTGCTGCGCGCGCCCGGCATCTTCGACAACTCGGCCTCGCTCGCCAACATGCTTGCCGTGGCGCGGGCGCTGAACCAGGCCGGGGCGCGCACCCGCGGCGACCTGCTCTTCATCGGCACCGCGCAGGAGCAGCGCGCTCCCCGCCACGCGGATGGTGCTGCTGCTGGCGCTGAGCATGGCGGGGGTGCGGTAGGGAGACGCCAGCGAGGACATGATGCTGGGCGTTGAGGCGTTTGCGCGCCAGCGACCACAGGTGGTATGAACCTCCGAGAAATCGAAGCCGAGGCTTTGAAGCTTCCTGAACAGGAACGAGCCCTGCTCGCCGAGCGCCTGCTCGCGAGCCTTGGCGAGCCAGCCGGCCCCATCGCGGACGACCCAATCTGGGGTCTGGGTACTGCCCCCGTCATCACGGGGGCTTCCGACGGGTCGGTGGAGCACGGCCGGCATCTCTACGGAGGCGAGCCGCCGCCGGGCGGCGGATGAGCCCCGGCTTCATCGACCTGGAGGCGCTGCGGGGGACGCGTGCTCCCCCGCACCCGTGGCTGACGCCGTTCGGCTCGCCGGAGGAGCTGGAGGCGATGCCGCCGGCGCACCGGGACCAGATCCTGTTCCTCGACGCGCCCTCCACGGCGGTCGCGTACGACGCCGTCGCCCGGCGCGACGTGCTCTGCGGCGACGACGGCTGGGGCAACACGCCGTTCAGCGGCGGCTGCTGGCGCACGGTGGAGCGGACGCGCGTGGGCGAGGAGAAGGAGCTGAAGAAGTGGCTGCACCGGCGGGGCGTGCCGTACGCCGACGCGGCGCTGCTGCTCCCCGTGTTCGGCCCGGCGGACGAGCCCGCCGTGCTGACCACCTGGAAGGTGGTGGTGAAGTACGCCGCCGCGCTGTTCTGCCGCGACAACCTGGTCGTGGTGGGCGCGCGGGCCGACTGGTGCCTGTACTACCACCACGACGACGTGCTCACCTTCGCGCGCGATCCCGACTTCGCCAAGGTGCGCTGGTAGCGCGATCGCTATATCTCGATCCGCCCCGCCGGCACTTCCCCGTCGACCACACGGAACGTGGCATACAGGTACCTTTTCTTCCGCCCCGCGCGGCTCCCGCTCACCCCGGAGGAGCTCTCCGCCGACACGGTGCTGGAGCTGGACGACGGCGCGGAGGTCCGCGCGTCGCTGGACCGGGCGCTGCCGGGGATCGCGTGGACGGGGGACGGCCAGGGCCGCACCGACGTGAATGGGCAGTGGATGGAGTTCTTTTACGCGCCCGGAGAGGGGACGCTGAGCCTGCGCTGCTCCCTGCGCGCGGACTACGGCCCCATCGTCCAGCGGCTGTGCGACGCCACGGGCTGGATCGCCTTCGACGAGCGGCCCCGCTGCTACCAGCCCCACCGCCCGCCCATGCCGGCCTGACCCCGCGCCGCATCCCTCACCGCCTCCGATCCGCGATGACACCACCGAAGGCACCGGCGCCCGAGCTGCCCGTCCTCCTGTTCGAGGACCAGGACGCCTGGGCCGACTGGCTCGACCGGCACCACCCCGACGCGCCCGGCGTGTGGATCCGGCACGCCAAAAAGGACTCCGGCCTCCGCTCCGTCTCGTACGCCGAGGCGCTGGACGTAGCGCTCTGCTACGGCTGGATCGACAGCCAGAAGAAGAGCTGGGACGATTCCTCGTGGATCCAGAAGTGGGGCCCGCGGGGACCCCGGAGCATCTGGTCCAGGATCAACCGCGACAAGGTGGACGCGCTGGCGGCGGCGGGCCGGATGAAGCCGGCGGGGCTCGCCGCGGTGGAGGCCGCCAGGGCGGACGGCCGGTGGGACGCCGCGTACGACTCGCAGAGCAGCGCCACGGTGCCCGACGACCTGCAGGCCGCGCTGGACGCGAGCCCCAAGGCCGCCGCGTTCTTCGCCACCCTCAACGGCGCCAACCGCTACGCCATCCTGTTCCGCGTCCAGACGGCGAAGAAGCCGGAGACCCGCGCGAAGCGGATCGCCGGCTTCATCGAGATGCTGGAGCGGGGCGACAAGATCCACTCCTAGAAAGGACCCGCATGGAATCGTCCGTGACCGTCGCCACGCCGGAGAGCGACGCGGAGATCGCCGCCACCTGGGAGGTGATGCGGCAGCTGCGCCCGCACGTCGCGCGGCAGGACTACGTGCCCGCGGTGCGCCGGCTGATGGAGAGCGACGGCTACCGGCTGGCCGCGCTGGCGGAGGACGGCGAGGTGCGCGCCGTGGCCGGGTACCGCTACATGACCATGCTCTACTGCGGCAAGCTGCTGTACCTGGACGACTTCGTCACCGACGAGCGGGTGCGCTCGCGCGGGTACGGGCGGCGCCTGCTGGACTGGCTCAAGGCCGAGGGGCGGGCCGCCGGGTGCGCCGAGATCCAGCTGATCTCCCGGGTGACGCGGGAGGGGGCCCACCGCTTCTACTTCCGCGAGGGGCTGGGGATCGAGTGCTTCCAGTTCCGCGCGGCGCTCGGCTGACGGCCGGGGGCGGCCCGGTCAGTGCTCCGCCGGGCGCAGCTCCCCCGCGGCCACCCGCAGCGGCAGGTGGTTCTCGCGCGGGGGGAGCGGGCAGGTGGCGAACGCGGTGAAGGCGCAGGGCGGGTTGTGCGACCGGTTGAAGTCCAGCAGCACGCGCCCCAGCGAGTCCGGCGGGCTCACGTACAGGTAGCGCCCGGCGGGGTAGGTGTCCGTGCTGCTGGTGGAGTCCTTGAACATCACGAACAGGTCGGGGCTGCCCTCCTCCAGCACCGGGCGCAGCGTGTGGCGCCGGCCGCCGGCCTCGAACTCGATCAGCCCCGGCGAGGGCTGCTTCTGCACCATCCCCAGCACGTTGACGATCTCCACCGAGTCCATCCGCTCGCTGCGGACGAAGCGCGCGCGGATGCGCCACGCCGTGTCCGCGGGGAAGTGGCGCAGGCCCGGGAAGGCCGTCCGCGCCGGGTGGCGGCTGTCCTTGACGCGCAGCGCCAGCCGCTCGCCCCGCCGGATGGTCCGCAGCGTGAGCGAGCCGTGGGCGAGCACCGTCTGGGCGCCGTCGGCGTCGCTGCGCAGGCGCAGCGCGCGCACCGGCGCGCCGCCGCTGGTGACCGCGGCCCCCGGCGCGGCCACGAAGCGCGCCGTGTCCCCCTCCACGAACACCGTGCCCAGCGCGGCCGGCGCGCGGTCCGCGGGGAGGCGCACGGGGGCGGCGGAGTCGCTCCCCACCGCGCTGGCGCCCGGGGCGAGCCAGAACAGCCCCACCAGCGTGTTCCACCCGTCGGGGCCGTTGACCTCCTCCGTCCGCTCCGCCCGGTACTCCTCCAGCGACTTCCCGTACGCCGCCTCGTCGATCGCGACGGGCGGAGGACCGCCGTCCGTGCCGCAGGCGGCGAGCAGCGCGAGTGCGGCCAGCCCGGCGGCGAGCCGGGCGCGGGGCGAGGAGTGAGGTGCGTGCCGCATGGTCGGAGCTTTGGGGTGGGGATGCCGGCAGGGCGGCGCGCGGCCGCTGGCCCGGTCCTCGCGCGGAGTGCGCGTCCGATGCAACGATACGCAGGCGCGGGTGAGGCCGCAAAGGCGGCGCGTGCCGGTCCCCCGAACCCGGATCCCCATGACGCCGCCGCGGACCGCCGCGGCCGGCTTCCTGGCCGTGGGCGTGGACGCGCGGGCCACGGGGCGCGCCGCCTCCCCGGCGCGGCGGGAACGCGCGTTGCAGCGGGGCGGCGGCACACCCTCACCCGGGAGGACTTATGAGCGAGGACCGCAGGCCCAACTTCGCCGGCCGGCCGATCAACGACGAGGACGCCCCGGAGCCGGAGACCGGGAGCGAGGAGCTGCGCAGCGAGGCGAGGCTCCTGCGTGACCGCCGCGGCGCCGACGGGCACGAGCCGTCCGGGCCCGACGACACGGAAGCGCCCTGACGGCAGGACGAGGAGACCTCGTACGGGGCGCCGGCGCTCAGGCGCGGGCCAGCTGGAGCGCGGGCTCGTGGTGGCAATGGTAGCAGGTCACCGTGTAGGGGATCTTGACCAGGGTGCCGGGGGCGATCTCGAGGGGCTGGCCGCAGCGCGGGCAATTCCCGGCGAAGGCGTCCACCACGTACTCGCCGCGCAGGCTGCGCAGCGCGAAGTAGATCCCCGCCGCGAAGGCGCCCAGCGCCCACGGCAGGTGCGGGGGGATGAAGAAGACCAGCGGCACCAGCGCCCAGAACCCCAGCAGCAGGGTGAGGGCGCGCACCGTGCGCTGCTTTCGCGGGCGCGGGCGGACCTGCACCTGCGCGGGGACCGGCGCGTGGCCGGGAAGGGCCAGCCTGGCTTCGGGGGTCTGCGGCGGGCTCATCGTGCTCCTGACGGGGGTGCGGCACGTCCCGGGTGGACGGCGCGGACTGCTACCCGGGCGCGGCGGCCGGGTTTCGGAGGGGGCGAAAGGAAATCCTCGTGTTTGCGGAGGTGGCGGCACATACATGGGGCTTCCCACCTTGCAGGATTCCCCGCACCTCCGGAGGTGTCGATGCTGCGCTTCATCCGCGACCTCGTCTTCCCCCGCCCCGCCGAGTTCGGCAGCCGGGCACGCACGTCGCGCGCCGCCGCCGCGCAGGTCCGCCCCGACCGGCCGGAGGCGCGCGGAGGCGCACTTCTCCGCCCCCTGCGGTGTATGCACCCGGCTCGCGCGAGCCGCCGGCGGAGCGGCGCACCCGGGACAGAGTGACGGCAGGGAGAGATGGCGCTGAAGCTTCCCCGCGGGTTCGGCGGGGCGGGGGCCGGCCGGGACGGCTGGGACGTGCTCCAGTACGAGCTGGTGCAGGAAAAGGCCGCCAACGTGGCCCGCATGGGGCGGCGGCTGGAGGAGGCGCTGGAGGCGCTGCGCCGCTTCGACGCCGCGCGCCCCCGGGGCGATGCGGCGACGGCGGAGGACGCCGCCGCGCGGGAGCGGCTGCTGGCGCGGGCCGGCGAGGCGCTCTGGTACTTCGTGGTGCAGCGCGAGGCGTGCGGCCTGCGCGACGCCGACGCGGTGGTGCGCCAGATGGGCGTGCCGCGCGAGGTGCGGCTGCGCATGGGGCCCGCCCCCCCCGGCGGGCGCTGACCCGCGGGCGCCCGCGAGGGCCCCCACCCGGCGGCCTGAGAGCCGCCACCCTCCTCCCTGCCGGGGGAGGGGAATCTCCACGCTGCGATCCCCGCCATTGCCGTGTCGTGCTCCCCCTCCCCCCTTGCGGGAGAGGGGGCCGGGGGGAGGGGGGTCGCCCTCGCGCCGGAGCCTGCCTCCACGCCCCGCGCAGCACGCCCCCGCCGGAATCTGTCCCGGCGGGGGCGCTGTGTTTCCTGCGTCCTGCTTCGTCCTCCGTGCTTCCGCCGCTTCCCTTCAGACTTCGTCCTCCGGGAGCTCCGTGTAGCCGCCCGCGTCCTCGCCCA
>JBFMFL010000344.1:0-7003 GCA_040752145.1 Gemmatimonadota bacterium | reverse complement strand
CGCCTCACCTTCCGGCGGCCTCCACCGGGAGCGCGGCGGACGATGCCCGGCGCGGGCGGCGCCACATGCGCGGGGGCACCAGCAGCACGGGGCAGGGAGCCGCCCGCGCCACCTCCGACCCCACGCTGCCGGCCAGCGCCCGCCCCAGCGCGCCGCGGCCGTGCGTCCCCAGCACCAGCAGGTCGGTCCCGTCCTCCGCGGCCAGGCGCACGATCTCGCGCGCGGGCGGGGCGCCCCACACCACCTCCTCGCGCACCTCCACGTCGGCGCAGCCGCCGGCGCGGGCAAGGGCGGCCTCCACGGCGGGGCTCATATCCGGGCCCACCACGGCGCGCGCCTGCGTCCACCCCTCCGCCCCGCCCGCCGGCCGCGCCAGGTGCAGCACCCGCAGCTCCACCCCGGCCAGCTCGCCGTCGCGGGCGTGCGCCCCCAGCGCGCGCGCCATCCCCAGCGCCACGTCCAGCGCCGCCGTGGCCGGGTCGCGCGGGTCGATGGGGACGGTGATGCGCCGCAGGGGGAGCCGCGGCTCCCCCCGCAGCACCAGCACCGGGCACTCCGCGGCGCGGATCACCCGGTCGGCGGTGGTGCCCAGCAGGCGGTCGGCCACCGGGCGCAGGCGGTGCGGCCCCAGCACCACCAGCCCCGCCCCCAGCTCGCGGGCCCGCCGCGCCACGGCCCGGTGCGGCGCGTCCACCTGCACCGCGGAGCCGTCCGGCGCGGGGGCCTCCGGCGCCGCGCGGCCGAGCTGCGCCCAGAGCGCCTCCTCCATCGCCCGCAGCCGCATTCGCAGGGGCACGCGCTCCGCCTCCGGCGGCTCCGGGTACGAGGGGAAGAGCGTTTCCATGGCGTGGAGCAGGTGGAGCTCCGCGCCCGTGGCCGCGGCGATGCGGGCGGCCGCCCGCACCACGGCGTCGGAGGCGGCGGTCAGGTCCGAGGCGGCCAGGACCGGGCGGGGCGCGCGGGGGTGCTGCATGGGGTCCTCCCGTTGCCGGGGTTCAGCGCGGGTCGTCGAACAGCGCCCGCAGGATGTCGAAGGGGGTCACGATGCCCAGCAGCCGGCCGTCCTCCACCACCAGCGCCCGGTGGATCCGGCCGCGCAGGAGGAAGCGGGCCAGCTCGGCGACGGAGTCGTCCGGGGACACGCTGAACGCCACCGGGGTCATCACGTCGCGCACGGAGTACGCCTCGTAGCGGTCGTCCTCCGCCGGGCCGAACCCCTCGTCGCCGAAGGCCATGGGGATCCCCGCCGCCATCATGTACGCCGCCACCGCGTCGTCGTCGGCCTCCTCGGGGAGCATGGGCTGCTCCCAGGAGGGGTGCCCGGCGGGCAGCTCCGCGGCGCGGGCGGCGAGCCGCACCACGTCCGTGGCGGAGACCACGCCGGCGATCCGCCCGCCGCGCTCCAGCACCGGCACCCCGCTGATCCCCTCGCGCGCCAGGGTGGCCACCAGGTCGCGCACCGTGTCGTCCGGGGAGACCGACACCACCTGCGGCCAGAGGATGTCCCGCACCGTGAGCCCGGCGCCGGGCGCCGCCTTCTCCACTCTCGTCGTCATCGTCCGTGTCTCCGTGTGCGCCGGGGCGGGGCATCCGCCCGGCGGGTGAATCAGGCCGCGGGGAGCGGCGCGCGGAGCGCCTCGCCCGGCGGGGCCGCGCGCGCCGCCGAGGGCACCGCCAGCACGTTGCAGGGGGCGCCGCGCAGCGTGGCGCCCGCGGTGCTCCCCAGGTGGTGGGGCGGGGCGCCCGCGTGGCCGTTGGTTCCCAGCACCACCAGGTCCGCCGCCCACTCCGACGCCTCGGCCAGGATCTCGTCCGCGGGCACGCCCAGCCTCACCTTGCACTGCACCCCGCGGGCGCGCGGCCGGCGGCCGCGCACGAAGGCGTCCAGCCGGCGCTGCGCCGCCTGCTCGCGCGCCACCCGGGGCGCGGGCGGCGCGGCGCCGTCCTCCACCACCAGCAGCGAGCGCACGTCCGGCGCGCACCCGGGGCAGAGCGCCGCGGCGGCGTCCAGGCCGCGCTCGTGCACCTCCGCCCCCGCCTCCGACAGGTCGGTGGCCAGCAGCACGCGGCGGGGCCCGTCCGCCAGCGAGGAGCGCTGCACCAGCACCGGCACCTCCGCGCGGCGCACCACCCCCTCCGCCGTGGTGCCCAGGAAGTGGCGCCAGATGCGGTTCTTGCGCGTGGCGCCCACCACCACCAGCTCGGCGCCCACGGCGCGCGCCACCTCCGGCAGGCACTCCGTGGCCTCGCCCTCCACCACGTGGCACTCCACCGCGGCGCCGGGAGCATCGGCGCGCACCCGCTCCTCCAGGCGCCGCCGCAGTTCCGCGAGGACGCCGGACCCGGCGTCCTCCCCTTCCGGTGCGTCGAAGGCGTGCACCACGTGCAGCGTCGCGCCCAGGGCGCGCGCCGTCTCGGCGGCGTGGGGGAGGAGGGGGTCCGGCGCGTCCAGCGAAGCGACGCCGGCGACGATCGTGCGCATGGGGTGGAGCATGGTGCCTCGGTGCAGCCGGGATCTTCGCGGAACCCTTCAGGGCCGGGGACCTCCCCCGCCGTCAGGGTGGAAAGCTAGCCCGCGGCGCCCGGCGGCACGTCCGGCGGTCGGGCACGGGGGCGTAGGGGAACGCCAGCCGGATCTCCCCGCGCGGAGTCGAGAAAACCCTGACACGGCCGGCCGCGGCGGCACTTTCCCCACGCGCGTGCGGCGTATACGTTTGGGTGCCGCCGCGGCACGCGCCGCCGCCCTCCGCCACCCCGTCCGAGCGCCCATGCCGGAGGCACCCACCAGGGACCTGCTCGCCCGCCTGCTGCTGGAAAAGGTGTGCGACGACGCCGTGTTCGCGCTGGACCCGGAGGGGCGCGTGGCCGCCTGGGGGGGCGGCGCCGAGCGGATGCTGGGCTACCCCGAGGCGGAGGCGCTGGGGCGGCCGCTGGCGGCGCTGTTCGCGGAGGCGCGCGCGGCCGGGGAGCTGGCGGCCGGGGTGCTGCGGCTGGCCGCCGAGCACGGGCGCTTCGAGGCCGAGGAGGAGTGGGCCCGGCGCGACGGCACGCGCCTGCGGGTGGGCGCGGCCTTCACCGAGCTGCGCGAGGGGGGGCGCCGGGTGGGCTTCGGGGTGGTGGCCCGCGACCTCACCGGGCGGCAGCAGGCCGAGAGGGCGCTGCAGCAGCGCACCGGGCTGGTGCGGCTCCTCCAGCTGGTGTCCTCCGCCGCCAACGAGGCCGAGAGCGTGGAGGAGTCGCTGCGCACCACCCTGGACGAGGTGTGCGCCTACACCGGGTGGCCGGTGGGGCACGCCTGGCTCCCCGCGCCCGGCGGCGAGCTGGCCTCCGCCGGCATCTGGCACCTGGACGACCCGGAGCGCTTCCGGGCCTTCCGGGAGATGTCCGAGGCGATGCGCTTCGCGGCGGGGACGGGGCTCCCCGGCGAGGTGCTGGCGGCGGGGCAGCCGGTGTGGGTGGAGGACCTGGAGGGCGACGCCCACTTCGTCCGCGGCCGCACGGTGCCCGTGCCGGTGCGCGCCGCCTTCGCCCTGCCGGTGCTGATCGGGCGCGAGGTGGCGGGGGTGCTGGAGTTCTTCCGCGAGGAGCCGGCCCGGCCGGACCACCCCCTGCTGGAGGCGATGACCCAGATCGGGGTGCAGCTGGGGCGGGTGGTGGAGCGGACCCGCGCCCGGGAGGCGCTGCGCCGCTCCGAGGCCAAGTTCGCGGGGATCATCTCCATCTCCTCCGACGCCATCGTCTCCACCGACGAGGAGCAGCGCATCACCCTGTTCAACCAGGGCGCCGAGAACGTCTTCGGCTACACGGCCGACGAGGTCCTGGGACAGCCGCTGGACCTGCTCCTCCCCGAGCGGTCGCGCGCCGGGCACGCCGCCCAGGTCAGGGGGTTCGGCGACTCGCCGGTGGTGTCGCGGCGCATGGGCGAGCGCGGCCGCATCGCCGGGCGCCGCAAGAGCGGCGAGGTGTTCCCCGCCGACGCCTCCATCTCCAAGCTGGAGCTGGGCGGGCGGCGCATCTACACCGCGGTGCTGCGCGACGTCACCGAACGGGTGCGCGGCGAGGAGGAGCTGGCCGCCCGCAGCGAGGAGCTGGAGCGCTCCAACCGGGAGCTGGAGCAGTTCGCCTACGTGGCCTCGCACGACCTGCAGGAGCCGCTCCGCATGGTGGCCAGCTACACGCAATTGCTGGCGCGCCGCTACCGGGGCCGGCTGGACGAGGACGCCGAGGAGTTCATCGGCTACGCGGTGGACGGCGTCACCCGCATGCAGGCGCTGATCAACGACCTGCTGGCCTACTCCCGCGTGGGGACTCGCGGCGGCGCCTTCGAGCCGGTGGACACGGACGCCCTGCTGGAGCGCGTGCTCGCCAGCCTGGGCCCGGCCATGGAGGATGCCGGCGCCACCGTGACCCACGACCCGCTCCCCACGGTGCAGGGCGACCCCGTGCAGCTGGGGCAGCTGCTGCAGAACCTGGTGGCCAACGCCGTCAAGTTCCGCGGCGAGGCGCCCCCGCGGGTGCACGTGTCCGCGGAGCGCGCGGGGGACGAGTGGAGCTTTTCGGTGGCCGACAACGGCATCGGCATCGACCCGGAGTACGCCGAGCGCATCTTCGTCATCTTCCAGCGGCTGCACACCCGCGGCGAGTACCCGGGCACGGGCATCGGGCTCGCCATCTGCAAGAAGATCGTGGAGCGCCACGGGGGGCGCATCTGGTTCGAGCCCGCGCCGGGCGGGGGGACCGTCTTCCGCTTCACCATTCCCGACCGGGAGAGCGACCGAGAATGAGCAGCCAGACCCTCTCCCGCCCCATCGAGGTCCTGCTGGTGGAGGACAACCCGGGCGACGTGCGCCTGACGCGGGAGGCCCTCAAGGAGGGCAAGATCCGCAACAACCTGCACGTCGCCCGGGACGGCGTGGAGGCGCTGGCGTTCCTGCGGCGCGAGGGCGAGCACGCCGACGCCCCCCGGCCCGACGTGGTCCTCCTGGACCTCAACCTCCCCCGCAAGGACGGGCGCCAGGTGCTCACCGAGGTCAAGGGCGACCCGTCGCTGCGGCAGATCCCGGTGGTGATCCTCACCAGCTCGCAGGCCGAGGAGGACATCTGCCGCGCCTACGACCTGCACGCCAACTGCTACATCTCCAAGCCGGTGGACCTGGACCAGTTCATCCGCGTGGTCAAGTCCATCGAGGACTTCTGGTTCACCGTGGTCAAGCTGCCTCCCGAGTGAACGATTTTACGGCTGTGGGTGCGGGCGTGCCCCCGGCTGCGCCGGGGTCGGGCTGCGGCTCCGTAAGCGAGCAAACAACGCTCGCTAACGGAGGCGAGCCCCGCCAAACTGCCGGCGGGTCTCGCCGCTTCGCGCTCGCATCCCTCACGCGGGGCTGGTGCTGGCGTCCGCTGGGCCCCCTCCCCCGGCCCCTCCCCCGCAAGCAGGGGAGGGGAGAGCTGCATGCCAACCCCACGGTTCGTAGCGTACTGCGTACTTCGTACTCCGTACTGCCGTCCACTTTCGCACTCCCGCACTCCCGCACTTTCGCACTGCCGTTGCAGGCTGTTCCCTGTTCCCTGTTCCCTGTTCCCTAGCCGTGCCCACACGCATCCTGCTCGTCGAGGACAACCCCGGGGACGCGCGGCTGATCCGGGAGACGCTGCGCGAGGCGGAGTCGTTTCCGTTCCAGCTCACCCACGCGGACCGGCTCGCGGCGGCGGAGGAGCGGCTGGCGGCGGAGGCGTTCGACGTGGTGCTGCTGGACCTGTCGCTGCCGGACGCGCACGGGCTGGAGACGGTGCGGCGCACGCTGGCGGCGGGGGCGGAGGTCCCCATCATCGTGCTCACCGGGCTGGACGACGAGACCACC
This sequence comes from Gemmatimonadota bacterium, assembly GCA_040752145.1. Lineage (GTDB taxonomy): Bacteria > Gemmatimonadota > Gemmatimonadetes > Longimicrobiales > Longimicrobiaceae > JAFAYN01. Next base: position 1,145 of record JBFMFL010000344.1, on the reverse strand, counting down.
GCGGTGGCCGCGGTGCAGGCGGGGGCGCAGGACTACCTGGTGAAGGGGCGGATCGACGGCACCCTGCTGGCGCGGGCCATCCGCTACGCCATGGAGCGCAAGCGGCTGGAGAGGGAGCGAGTGGAGCTGCTGCGCAGCGAGCGGGAGGCGCGCGCCACGGCGGAGGCGGCGGTGCGCGCCCGCGACGACGTGCTGCGCGTGGTGTCGCACGACCTGGGCAACTCGCTCAGCGCGGTGCTGGTGACCACCACCCTGCTCCTGCGCTCCCTCCCCGAGGACGGCGAGGTGCGGCCGCGCGTGGCCAGCATCCGCCAGCTCGCCGAGCAGATGCAGCGGCTGCGGCAGGACCTGCTGGACGTGGCCAGCATCGAGGCGGGGCGGCTCTCCATCGAGCCGGACTGGCACGAGCCGCGGGAGCTGCTGGAGGCCACCCGAGGGCACTTCTCGCCCGTGGCGGCGGAAAAGGGCGTGCGCCTGGAGACCCGCGCGGAGGAGGGGCTCCCGCCCGTGGTCGCCGACCGGGAGCGGGTGCTCCAGGTGCTCGCCAACCTGGTGGGGAACGCGCTCAAGTTCACCCCGCCGGGCGGGCGCATCGACCTGTCGGCGGAGCGCGCGCCGGAGGGGGTGAGGATCGCCGTGGCCGACACCGGGCCGGGGATCGCGCCGGAGAACCTGCCGCACGTGTTCGACCGCTTCTGGAAGACGCAGGGCGGCAACCGCCACGGCGCGGGGCTGGGGCTGGCGATCTGCAAGGGGATCGTCGAAGCGCACGGCGGGAGCATCGGGGTGGAGTCCCGGCTGGCGGCGGGGAGCACCTTCGCCTTCACCCTCCCCGCCGCCGAGGCCGCCCCCGACGACGAATAGCCCCCCGTTCCCGGGCGGGAGCGGGGGGCCGGCCGTGGACACGGCGCCGCACGCGTCGCGGCGCCGTGCCGTCTTCCAGGGAGCGGCTTCAGCCGCCGGAAACCAGGATCAGGCCGCGGGGAGGCTGGTCGGGGGTGGGGACCGGGGACATGGGGCTCCTCCTGGCGGCAGGTGGACGGCCGGGGGTGGCAGGCTATGTAAAATTTTGTAGCAATCCGCGTTCCGTGAGCGGAGCGGGGGACCGGCGGCCGGCCGGTCCCCCGCTCCCTTTACCGCCCCGC
>JBFMFL010000343.1:0-7022 GCA_040752145.1 Gemmatimonadota bacterium | reverse complement strand
CGGTAGTACGCCAGCAGGAAGCCGGGGACCAGCGCCAGGGCGGCCACCCCGCCGCGCAGCGGGCTGGTCTCCTCGGGGAAGGCAGCGACGCCCCCGGCGGCCAGCGCGACGGCGGCCAGGCTCAGCGGGAACAGCCCCGCCGGGGTGGAGCGCGGCTCCAGCGACGGAAGGAGGCTCATGCGCAGGCGTCCCGCTCGGAGGAGGGCCCGGAGGCGGCGCACCGGCCGCGGGGCGGCGATCCCGGCGGCGGGGAGCGCGCGGGCCGCGGTCCCGGGGACCGGGAGCGACAGGTGCGTGGCGGCTGGCGTGGGGCTTGTGCGTGGCACTTGCTGCGGACCGGGAAGAAGGTTGGCTCTTCCGCCGGCCGCCGGTGCCCGCCCGCCCCCGCGGGGGCGGAACGCGGGAACCCGCGGTCCGGGTCGTCGGCGTGCGCCGATGCGTTCCCCGAAGCCGCGGGTTCCCCCGCAGGTCCTGCAAGCTTCGGCAACCGGACGGTCTCGGGGAGACTCCTGGCTTTGCGGCCCCGCCTCGCGACGGGTGTGCTATTGTCGGCTCTGCTGCGTCTGCGTCCGGGCGATCCCCCGCCCGGTCCGCGCCCATTCTTGCAATTTCCAAGCCGGCCGCGGCCGAAACGCTAAGTGTCGAAAAAATAGACGGCGTGGACGAATGGTGGCGCCGCCGGTGTGGTCCGCCCGCGCCCCAGTGGTGCCGTCGTGCCCCAGGTGGACGCCCCTATCGCGTCCGCACCCGGGCCTCCACGCCCGCGCGCAGACCGCCTCCGCCCCCGGGGAGCGAGAGTGTCGGGCGGAGCGCGCCGGAGCGGAGCAGGTAGGGGCGGGACGCGCGCCCGGCGCGGCGGGCGTACAGGTACGCCTCGGCGGCGCCGGCCGCGGTGATCGCCACGGCGGCCCCGATCCCGGCGGCCAGCGACGGGCGCTCCGTGGCGCGGTAGCGGTACTGGTACGGGTTGCCGAAGGGGTCCAGCGCGGTGGTGGTGCGGGTGACCTCCTCCTGCCGCATCCCCCAGAGGAGCGCCGCTCCCGCGCCCGCGAGCACCGCCGCGCCCAGCGCCGGGCGGCGGGTGTGCAGCTGCCCCAGCCCCGGCACCACCAGCCCGCGCGCCAGGCTGGACCGCGGTGAGAAGGCCGCCGCAGGGTGGCGCAGCGCCCCGATCGCCTCCCGCACCTCCGCGGCGTCCGGCGCGTCGGGGCTGAGCCGCAGGTAGCTTTCCAGCTCGGCGGCGGCGGGCTCCCCGTCCGCGCGGTCCAGCAGCGCCAGGCCCCGGTTGTAGTGCGCCTCCGCCCACCCCGGCCGGGCCGCCAGCGCCGCGGCGAAGGCCGCTTCCGCCGCCGCCCCGTCGCCGCGCTCCAGGGCGCGGAGCCCGTCGCGGAAGCCGGCGCCGGCGCGCTCCCGCGCGGGGTCGGCGGGCGGGGCCAGGCGGGCGGCCCGCGCCGCCACCTCCGGCGCGTCCGCGGACTCGGGGGCGAGCGCCAGGTAGCGGCAGTACTCGGCCACGGCCGCGGCGCGCTCGCCACCGTCCTCGTGCAGCCGCGCCAGCCGGTACGCCACCGAGGCGTCCGTGGGGTCCAGCGCCGCCGCCCGGCGGAACAGGTCGCGGGCGCCGGCGTCGTCGCCCAGGATCGCGGCCTCGCTGGCGGCCGCCACCAGCGCCTCGGCGCTGTCCCGCCGCGCGGGCGAAGGCGCGGCGGGCGGCGTCGCGGCCGGGCAGCCGCGCGACGTCTCCGGCGGCGGGCGCTTGGGCGCGAGCCCCTGCGCCGCGAGCGGGGCGGCGCACAGAAGCAGCGCCAGGAGCGGGAGGAGGCGGCGCAGCGCCGGCTCAGTCACGCTCGACCTCCACCTGCGCGGTCCCGGTCTTTCCCTCCACCGTGGCCGTGATCGTCACCCTCCCCTTCTTGACGCCCCTCACCAGGCCGGTCGCGCTCACGGTGGCGACCTCGGGGTTGGAGGTGGACCAGGTCACGGTCCGTCCCGTGAGGACGTTGCCGGCGGCGTCCCTCGCCGTCGCCCTGAGCTGGACGGTCTCGCCCTCCTCGATCTTGGCCGAGCCGGGGGAGACGGTCACGGTCGCGACCGCCGGAGGAGGAGTCCGCACGGTGACCGTGGCGGTGCCGGACTTCCCCTCGGAGGTCGCCGTGATGGTGGCCGTCCCCGGCCCGACCGCCGTCACCCGGCCGCTGGCGTCCACGGTGGCGACGGCGGTGTTGGAGCTGGTCCAGGTCACTGCGCGCCCGGTGAGGACGTTGCCCGAGGCATCGCGCAGCGTCGTGGTGAGCTGGAGGGTGCCGCCCGGGTCCAGCGTGCCCGACGAGGGGGTGACGGCGACGGTGGCGACCGGCGCGGGCGGCGGGGCGACCACGGTGATGGTCGAGGTCCCGCTCTTCCCTTCGGAGGTGGCGGTGATCGTCGCGGTCCCCGGCGCAACGGCCGTCACGCGCCCGTTCGCGTCCACCGTGGCGACGCCGGTGTTGGAGCTGGTCCAGGTCACCGTCCGCCCGCTGAGCGGGTTGCCCGCGGCGTCGCGGGGCGTCGCCGTCAGCTGCACCGTGCCGCCGGTCTGGACCTCCGCCGTGGGCGGGGTGACGGAGACGCTGGCGACCGGGGCCGGCGGCGGGGCGACCACGGTGACGGTCGAGCTGCCGGTCCTCCCCTCCGACGTCGCGGTGATCGTCGCCGTCCCCGGGGCGACGGCCGTCACGAGGCCGTTGGCGTCCACCGTGGCGACGCCCGCGTTGGAGCTGGTCCAGGTGACCGCCCTGCCGGTCAGCGGGTTGCCGGCGGCGTCACGCGGCGTGGCGGTGAGCTGCACGGTGGCGCCGGTCTGGACCTCGGCGGTCGGCGGGGTGACGCTCACGCTGGCGACCGGGGCCGGGGGCGGCGCCGTCACGGTGACGGTGGAGCTGCCGGTCTTTCCTTCGGACGTGGCGGTGATCGTCGCGGTGCCGGGGGCGACCCCCGTCACCCTGCCGGTGGCGTCCACGGTGGCGACGCCGGGCGCGCTGCTCGCCCACGCCACCACGCGCCCGGTGAGCGGGTTGCCCGCCGCGTCGCGCGGGGTGGCCGTGAGCTGCACCGTGCCGCCCGCCTGGACCTCGGCCGTGGGCGGCGTGACCGTGACGCTGGCGACCGGGGCCGGCGGCGGGGCGACGACGGTGATGGTGGAGGTGCCGGTCCTCCCCTCCGAGGTGGCGGTGATGGTCGCCGCCCCCGGCGCGACCCCGGTCACCGTGCCGTCTGCGTCCACCGTGGCGATGCCGGGCGCGCTGCTCTGCCAGGTGACCTCCCGCCCGCTGAGCGGGTTGCCGGCGGCGTTGCGCGGCGTGGCGGTCAGCTGGAGCGTCGCGCCCACCTGGACCTCGCCCGTCGGGGGGGAGACCGTGACGCTGGCGACGGGCTCGGGCGTCGGGGGCGGGGGAGCGGGGACGGTGATGCGCGAGTTGCCGCTCCGCCCCTCGGAGGTGGCCGTAATCGTCGCCTCGCCCGGGGCGACGCCGGTCACGCGGCCGTTGGCGTCCACCGCGGCGATCCCCGGCGCGCTGCTGGTCCACGTCACCGTCCTCCCGGTGAGCGGGTTGCCGGCCGCGTCGCGCGGGGTGGCCGTGAGCTGCGCCGTCCCGCCGACCGCGACCTCCGCGGCCGGCGGCGAGACCGTGATGCTGGCGACGGGCTCCGGCGCGGGCGGCGGCGGAACCGTTCCCGCCACGACGCTGACCTGCGCGGTGCCGCTGCGGCCGCCGGACGCGGCGGTGATGGTGGCCGTGCCGACGGCGCGGCCCGTGACCGTCCCCGAGGCGTCGGTCGTGGCGACGCCCTCCGCGGAGCTGCTCCAGGCCACCGCCGCCCCGGCCACCGGGTTGTTGTTGGCGTCTAGCACCCGGGCCGCGAGCTTCCCCGTGCCCCCCACCTCCACCGAGAGCGTCCCCGGCTCCACCACGACGCGCGCCGCCTGCTGCGCCACCGTGAGCGTCGCGGTGCCGCGGACGCCGCCCGCCTCCGCCGTGATGGTGGCGGTGCCGTTGGCGACGGCGGTGGCGAGCCCGGCCTGCGTCACCGGCGCCGCCTGCGGCGCGGACGAGCTCCAGGCGAAGGTCACCCCGGGGACCACGTTCCCCGCCGCGTCCCGCGCGATGGCCGTGTACTGCCGGGTGTCGCCCAGCGCGGAGAGGACCGCGCCGTCCGGCGCCACCGAGACGGTGGCGACCGCGCCCGCCACGGCGTTGGTCGAGAAGGTCACCGCGGCGAGCCCCGCCACCTCCGCCGCCGCGGTCTGCACGCCGGTGCCCGGCCCCAGCGTCCACTGCGCCGTGGAGATCCCGGCGGCGTCCGTGGTCCCCGCGACCGCGCGGAGGCTCCCGCCGCCGGAGGTCACCGTCCACGCCACCTGCACCCCGCCGATGGGGTTGCCGTCCGCGTCCGTCACCCGCACGGAGAGCGGCGTGGGGAGCGCCGTGCCCGCGGGCGCCGTCTGCCCGGCGCCGCCGGCCGCCACCACCCGCGTGGCGGCCCCGGCGATCACGGTCACTTCCGTGCGCCCCTGCTGCCCGCCGGAGCTCGCCGTGACCGTGGCCGTCCCCGGCTTCAGCGAGGTGATCATGCCCGCCGCGTCCACCGTGACCACCGAGGGGTCGCCGCTGGTCCACGCCACCGGCCGCCCGGCGAGCGCGCGGCCGGAGCGGTCGAACGCGGTGGCCTGGAGCTGGAGCGAGGCTCGCACCGGCACCCGCACGGTCGCCGGCGCCACCGTGACGGACGCGACCGAGGGCGGCCCCACGGTGACGGTGGCGACGCCGCTCCTCCCCTCCGAGCTGGCCGCCACGCGCGCGCTCCCCGCCGCCACGCCGGTCAGCACCCCCCCGGGCGACACCCGGACGACCGCCTCGTTCTCGCTGGACCAGAACACCTCGCGCCCGTCCAGCGCGTTGCCCTCGGCGTCGCGCAGCGTGACGGCGAGCTGGAGCGTGCCCCCCGTCTCCACCTCGGGCGACGCCGGCGCGATCTCCACCGCCTCCACCGCGCCGCCCTCGGGCGCGAGCGGCCCCCCCTCGCAGCCGAGGGTGAGCGCAGCGACGGAGAGCGCCGCCAGCCGGAAGAGCTTCGTTGCGGTCATGGTCCAGCCCCACTCTGTATTGCGAATCCGCCGGGGGATGATGCTCCCGGCGGTGTACGGCAGGTGTCGTCCGACGTCTTTTCCAGCCCTCGCGCCGGACCCGCGTGAGGGATTTCGGCCCGAAGGGGCGAGACCGCGCGGCAGTTTGCGCGGGCTCGACTCCGTTACGCAGCGTGGTTTGCTGCGTTACGGAGCCGCAGCCCGACCCCGGCGCCAGCCGGGGGCACGCCCAAACCCGGTAGTATCATTCCCGCGGCCGGGCCACGGCGACCGGGCGCGAACGGTGGGTGCGGGTGCCGTCCCCGAGCTGCCCCTCCAGGTTGTAGCCCCAGCAGAAGCTGCGCCCGGAGCCGGTCACCCCGCAGGTGTGGGCCCCGCTCGCGTGCAGCGACACGAAGCGCAGCCCCCTGGCCACCGGCACCGGCGCGCTGCGGTCCGTCGTGGTGCCGTCGCCCAGCTGGCCGCGGTCGTTGCGCCCCCAGCACCACGCCTCGCCGTCGCCCGCGAGCGCGCAGGCGTGCACCCCGCCCGCCGTGATCGCGCCGAAGCGCTGCCCGCCGCGCACGGCCACCGGCCGGCCGCGGTCGGAGGTGGTGCCGTCGCCCAGCTGCCCGTGGTCGTTGCGCCCCCAGCACCACGCCTCGCCGTCGCCGGTGAGGGCGCAGGTGTGGGCGCTCCCCGCGGCCAGCGCCACCAGGCGCCGGTCCAGCTCCGCCGCCACGGGGGTGCCGCGGTCGGCGTTGCCGCCGTCGCCCAGCTGCCCGCGCCCGCCGGAGCCCCAGCACATCGCGCGGCCCCGCGCGTCCAGCGCGCAGGCGTGGTCCCACCCCACGGCCAGCCGCCGGAAGCCGCTCCCTTCCACGCGCACGGGCGTGGAGCGCGGCGTGGTGGTGCCGTCGCCCAGCTGCCCGCGCCGGTTGCCGCCCCAGCAGTACACGGCGCCGTCCGCCAGGCCGCAGGTGTGCGAGCTCCCCGTGCCCAGCGCCGAGAAGGCGCGGCGCCCCGCCACGCGGACGGGCCCGGTGCGCGGGCGCGAGCTGCCGTCGCCCAGCTGGCCGGCGTCGTTGGCGCCCCAGCAGAAGGCCGCCCCGCCCGCGAGGGCGCAGGTGTGCAGCACGCCGCCGGAGAGCGAGGTGAAGCGCTGGCCGCCGCCCACGCGCGCCGGGGTGGAGCGGCGCTCGTTCTCGCCGGTGCCCAGCTGCCCGCGGTCGTTGCCGCCCCAGCAGTACGCGGCGCCCGAGCCGTCCAGCGCGCAGGTGTGCATCCCGCCCGCGGCGATCTTGGCGGCGGGGGCGGGGGGCTGCGCCGGCGCGGCCGCGCGCGCTGCGAACCTCACCCGCAGCGCGGGCGCCCCGCGGCCCGCCGGCTCGGCGAACGCTTCGACGGCGGCGGGCCCGTCCGCGTCGCCCAGCGTCCAGGCGGCGGCGGCGCGCCCGGCGGAGTCGGTCGTCGCCGTCTCCGGTGCCACCGCGCCGCCGCCCCGGGCCGCGCGGAACCTCACCCGCACGCCCGCCACCGGGTTGCCAAAGGCGTCCTCCACCCGCACCGCGAGCGAGTCGCCCAGCGCCTCGCCCGCGGCGCCCTGCTGCGCGTCGCCCGCGGCCGCGCGGATCCGCGCCGGGGCCGCGGGGACCCCGCGCGCCCGCAGCACCACGGGCTCCGCGACGCCCGCCACGCTCGCGGCCAGCGTCTGCTCGGCGGCCGCACCGCCCAGCGTCCAGGCGGCGCGCGCCACCCCCGCCGAGTCGGTGCGCGCCGCCGCCGGCGCGACGCTGCCCCCGCCGCCCGCCGCGAAGCTCACCACCACGCCGGCCACCGGGGCGCCGCCCGCGTCCACCACCCGCACGGCCGCGGAGTCGGCCAGCGCCTCGCCCACCCGTCCCTCCGGCACTCCGTC
>JBFMFL010000342.1:0-7042 GCA_040752145.1 Gemmatimonadota bacterium | reverse complement strand
CCAGCGCGCCCGCCGGGGAAAGCGAGATCGGCCGGGGGCGGAGCGCCCAGCGCAGCCAGCGGCGCCAGGCGGGGCCCTCCGCCTCGTCGCGCAGCGCCGCCCGCAGGCGGTTCACCGCCGCGGGATCGGGCTTCACCGGGCGCCCCAGCTCGCCCGCGACGTCGCGCAGGGCGGGGTCCAGCTCATCCATGCTCCACCTCCAGCAGCAGCGCGCGGAGCCGCTCGCAGGCGCGCTTCACCCGCATCTTGAGCGCGGACACGCCCGCGCCGGTCAGCTCCGCCATCTCCTCGTAGCTCAGTTCCTCCACGTGCTTCAGCAGGAACGCCTCCCGTTGCTCCGGGGGGAGGGCGGCGAGCGCGGCGCTCACCGCCTCCGGCACCCCGTCGCCCGCCTCCTCCGGCCAGGCCGCCTCCTGCGGGGGCTCCGCCTCGCGGAAGCGCTCGTACACCCAGCGGCGCCGGAGGCGCTTCTCCGCCAGCGAGCGGCAGCGGTTCACCAGGATGCGGAAGAGCCAGCCGCGCAGGCGGTCGCGGTGGTCGTAGCGCCCCAGCGAGCGGAAGGCGCGCAGGAAGGCGTCCTGCACCGCCTCCTCCGCGTCCGCGCGGTTCCCCAGCATCCGCGCGGCGTAGCGGAGGCAGTCCGCGTAGTAGCGGTCGACGATGGCGTCGAACGAGGCGGCGTCGCCCTCGCGGACGCGCTGGACGAGCACGGCATCGGGAGTCTCCACACCCGAACAACCCGCCGCGGCGCTCACGCGTCACACCCCCCTGGCCGGCGGGGCGTTGTGACGCGCCCCGGGGCCGCGCGGGTTGTCTGGGTTGCGTCCACACCGTCACCCTTTTTCGAGCCGTGGAGGAACCATGAGCACCCCCGTACGCCGCCTGCGCACGCTGTTCCCGCTGCTCGCCGCCCTGGCGCTCGCCTCGTGCGAGGGCGGCGCCGACCCCCTGGTCCCCCCCGTGGGCGGGGACGGGCTCAGCTTCATCTACGGCGGCGCCGCCTCCGGCAGCTACCGCACCTCCGGCAGCGCCACCCTGCGCGCCGACGGGCTGCCGGGTTTCGGGCAGTGGGCCGTGGCGAGAGCGGATTCCATCGGCGGCATCGTGGTGGCCGGGCTGGAGCCCACCGGCGGCAATCGCGGCAACCTGTTCATCCTCCAGCTCCGCGGCCGGGAGACGGGCGAGTACCGCTGCTCGTACCTGGGGACGGGCGCGGGGGCGCGGAAGTGCTACGGCACGCTGATCGTGGGGATCGACCTGAACGACCTGAGCAAGCCGGGCGAGTACTACTACGTGGACTCCGGCACCGTCACCGTGACCTCGCTCACCGGGGACCGCATCCGCGGCACTTTCGGCGTGGGGCTGCGCGCCCTCAAGGACGAGTCCAGGCGCATCACCGTGACCGACGGCCGGATCGACGTCCCCTACGCCGAGGGGATGGGGATGTTCAACGGGCTCACCTGCCTGGTGGAGAACCTGCGCAGCGGCCGCAACGCCCCCTGCTGAAACTGCATTTCACGGCGGGTTCGGGCGTGCCCCCGGCTGCGCCGGGGTCGGGCTGCGGCTCCGTAGCAGACGAAACTACCGTCTGCAACGGAGTCGAGACCGCGCAAACAGCCGCGCGGTCTCGCCCCTTCGGGCCGACATCCCTCACGCGACGGCAGGCCCCCTCCCCCGACCCCTCCCCCGCAAGCAGGGGAGGGGAGAACTGCCTGCCCTACCTCGATCTCCAGCCGTTGTCCCCTCTCCCAGAATTGGGAGAGGGTGGCGAGCCTCAAGCGAGCCGGGTGAGGGCCCGCAGTTGCAGGCTGTTCCCTGTCCCCTGTAACCTGTCCCCTATTCCCTTCCGTCTCCCGCGAAGCGCGCGATCTCGCCCAGCAGCTGCCCGGCGGTGAACGGCTTGGGAATGTAGCCGTCGAAGCCGCGCTCCAGCATGTCGTCGCGGGTGCGGCCCAGCACGTCGGCGGTGATGGCGACCACCGGGATGCCGCGGGTCTCGTCGTCGCCCTTGAGCCGCTCCAGCGCCTCCAGGCCGGTCATCACCGGCATCATGATGTCCATCAGGATCACGTCGGGGCGGCCCTCGCGGGCCGCCTGGACCGCCTCGGCCCCGTCCATGGCGTGCAGCACGGCGTAGCCGTAGCCCTCCAGCACGTCGCCCAGCACGGTGTGGAGAAGGCGCTCGTCGTCGGCCAGGAGGACGCGCCGGGGGCCGCCCTGCGGCGGGGGGGAATGGTCGTGCGACATTTCGGGAGGGCGCGACGGCGGCGCGGTCAGGGGAATGGTCGTCCAGGGCGGTGCACGGCCGGGAATCGCGGGGGGCGACCGCAAGCCACCTGCCACCCCGCGAGCGCGCCGGACCCCTGCGAGGCAGGGAGCTATGTAGTCTACAGTGGGAACAGGTCCGCCGCACCTGTGGCTCCCGCGCAGCACGCGCGGCGCGCAGCGCCGGCGTGCCGCGGGCGCGCCGCCCTCCGCCGGACGCGGCAACGCCCTGCGCCGGCGCCGATTGCGCGGGCGCGGCCCGACTCGGGGCGCGCCGCGGGGCCCCGCCGGACGCGCGCCCGAAACGTGCAGAAACGTGCGTCTCGGGAAGCCCCCCATCCGCCATGCGCTCCCTCCCCGGCCGCCGCGCCGGGGACCCGGAGGGCGCATGGCGTCCCGCTTCCACGGCGACCGGTCGCGGCGCGTCCTGCCCCGGATCCGACGGCATCCACCCGGAGTCAGAGCCAGGGCAAAGGTCCCCCAATCTCCATGACATTCGTCCGGCACGCGCACGACCCCTTCATCGCCGCCCTCCTGCAGAGCATCGACGACCACGCCGTCTTCACCGTGGACCACGCCGGGTACGTCACCCGCTGGAACGCGGTGGCGGAGCGGGTCACCGGCTTCGCCGCCGACGAGGTGGTGGGCAAGCACGTGGGCGCGCTGGCCGGCGGCGGCGACGGCGGCGAGGACGACTACGAGCGGGTGCTGCAGCAGGCGGCCCAGGCCGGGCGGCTGGAGGTGGAGCGCGAGTGGCGGCGCAGGGGCGGCGGCACCTTCCGCGCGGCCGGGCGGATCACCGCCATCCGCGGCGACCGCGGCGACCTGCTGGGCTTCGTGGCCGTGCTCCGCGACCCCGAGGGCGGCGGGGTCCCCGACGCCTGGCGGGCGGCCTCGCCCGGCTCCGCGCTGGACTCCTTCCTGGCCCTGCACCCCGACCCGGTCGCCGCCTTCGACGCCGAGGCCCGCTTCGTCCAGGCCAACGCCGCCTGGGAGGCGCTGGCCGGCGCCGCCCCCGGCTCGCTCGCCGGCACCTCGCTGCTCTCGCGGGTCGCCCCCGAGGACCGCCGCCGCCTGCTGGACGCCTTCCACCAGGCGTCCCGGGGCGAGGCGCAGCGCCTGGACGTCGCGCTGGCGGACGGTGGCGGGCTGGGCCTCACCTGCTTTCCGCGCGCGGACGGGGGCGGCGCGGCCGGGCTCTGGGCGGTGGCGCGCGACGCCCGCCGCGAGCGCGCCGAGGACGCGGAGCTGCGGCGCGGCGAGGCGTTCTTCCGCGGCATGGTGGAGGGGATGGAGGGGGCGTTCTTCTACAGCCTGGACGCCGGGGGGCGCTTCGGGTACCTGTCCCCCGGGGTGCGGCAGGTGCTGGGGTACCGCCCTGAGGAGCTCGCCGGCCTGTCGTTCGGCGACCTGCTGGAGCCGCCCGCCGCCGACCCGCCCGCCGGGGCCCGCCCGCGCACCGCCACGCTCGTGCTCCGCCACCGCGAGGGGCGCCGGGTGCAGGTGGAGGTCGCGGAGGCCCCGCCCGCCGAGGACGGCGAGGGCGCGGCGCTGCACGGCTTCGCCCGCGACGTCACCCGCGCCCGCGAGAACGAGGAGCGGCTGCTGCGCGGCTCGCTGGAGGACGCCCTCACCGGGCTCCCCAACCGCGCCGTGTTCATGGACCGGCTGGGGCACGCCGCCCGCCGCGGGGCGCGCCGCCCGCAGGAGCGCCACGGGCTGCTCCTGGTGGACCTGGACCGCTTCGGGCTGGTCGACGACGCCATGGGGCGCGAGCTGGGCGACCTGCTGCTGGTGGAGGTGGCCCGCCGCCTCCGCCGCTGCGTCCGCCCCGGCGACACCCTGTGCCGGCTGCGCAGCGACGAGTTCGGGCTGCTGCTGGAGGGGATCGCCGGCCCCGAGGCCGCCATCGGCGTGGCCGAGCGGATCGGGCGGGCGCTGGCCTCGCCCTTCCGCCTGCGCTCGCACGAGCTGCTGGTGGGCGCCAGCATCGGCATCGCGCTGGGCGGCCCCGCCGGCGCCGAGCCCGAGGAGCTGCTGCGCGACGCCGCCGTGGCGCTGGGCGAGGCCCGGGCGCGCGGCGGCGCCGGCTACGAGCTGGCCGGGAGCGAGCTGCGCGACGGCGTCCGCTCGCGCGCCGAGCGCGAGGAGGAGCTGCGCCGCGCCATCGAGCGCAACGAGCTGGCGCTGGTCTATCAGCCGGTGGTGTCGCTGCGCACCGGCGACGTCACCGGCTTCGAGGCGCTGGTCCGCTGGCGCCACCCCGAGCGCGGCACGGTTCACCCCGCCGAGTTCCTCCCCCTGGCCGAGGACACCGGGCTGATCCTGGCCGTGGACCGCTGGGTCCTGGGCGAGGCGTGCCGCCGGCTGCGCAGCTGGCAGGACGAGTTCCCGGACCGCGAGTGCCGCATCAGCGTCAACCTGTCCGGCCGCCAGCTCGCCTCCCCCGGCGCCGCCGACCGCATCCGCGGGGCGCTGGAGGAGTGCTCCGTCCCCGCGCTCTCGCTGCAGGTGGAGGTGCGCGAGGACTCGCTCTCCGAGGGGGAGGAGCTTTCCGCGGCGGTGCTGCGGCGCATCGACGAGCTGGGGGTGCGCGTGCAGCTGGACGACTTCGGCGGCGGCGACGGCTCGCTCACCCGGCTGCGGCGCATCCCCGCCAGCGTCCTCAAGATCGACCCCGCCCACCTGGAGGGCGGCGACGAGATGGTGCGCGCCGCGGTGGGGGTGGCGCACTCGCTGGACATCTCCGTGGTGGCGCAGGGGATCGAGACCACCGAGCAGCTGGACCGGCTGCGCGCCATGGACTTCGACTTCGGCCAGGGCTACCTGTTCTCCGAGCCCGTGGACGGCGACCTGGCCGCCCTCCTCCTCAGCCGCAGGCTTCCCCTGTAGGGCCCGCCGACGCCGGGATCGGGTGGGGGCGCCCCGCTTGCGCGCTTTCGTGCGCCGGGCCAGATTGCACCCTTCCCCAACAGCCCCGGAACGAAATGATCAATCCCACACGCCTGCGTCTGCTCAAGCAGGAAGTCGAGTGCATGAGCCGCTTCGGGCTCGCCATCGTCGACGAGCTCGAAGCGTCCGTCGGGACCCCCGCCCAGAAGGACGCCCCCATCCTGGTGCAGGAGATCATCTCCATCGCGGTCAAGGTCTCCTACCTGCTGTGGCGCTTCGGACGCCGGGTGACCGACAAGCACGGCCAGGCCGAGGCCGACCACCTGTACCGGGCGCTGGGGCTGTCGGACGCGTCGCCGCTCTCCCCCGCCAACCTGTCCAGGCTCACCGAGATGCTCTCCGCCTCCACCGAGGACCTGGAGGCGGCGGTGAACCCCGAGCTGATGACGATCACGGTGCAGGGCGTCATGTACCCGCTGCGGCCCATCCTCGCCGGCCTGCGCGAGCTGCACGCCGACCTGGTGGAGTCGCTGGCCGAGCCTGCCGAGGGCGGCGCCCTCCGCGCGGAGGGCTGAGCGCGCCGCCGGACCCGGCCCGCCCGGGTCCGGCCCCGCCGCCGCGGTGTCGGCGCGGCCCCGCACCCGTTGCGCCGGCTCCACTCTCCCGCACCCCGCGCCGTACGCACCCCGCGCCGCACCCGCGGCGCGGCCCCCGCAAGTCTTTCCCCGGCAACGCCCCGGCGCGGCGCCCCGGGATCCGCCCCCCCGGGTGTACCTCTTGCCTTCCGCTCCGCCGACGCCGGGCCGCAGCTTCGCGCCCGTCCCGCACCCACCCGCAACGCCCCCGTCCATGACCGCTCCCCGTGTGCTGATCCGCGACGCCGTCTCCGAGCCGGAGGTCCACGCCGCACCCGCCCGCCTGTCCGGGGCGTGGGGGCTGCTGGTCCCCACCGGACTGGTCTTCACCCTGGTGGGCGCGGCCGACCTGGCGCTGGTCTGGTACCCGCTGGGGTTCGGGCAGGCCGAGTGGGAGTTCGGGTCGGTGACCTCCATGCTGAACGGGCTCCCCGTGCTGGTGATGGGGCTGGCGTTCCTGGGGATGGCCGCGGTCGCGGCCGGGCGGCGCTGGACGGGGCGGGGGATCGCGCTGGTGCTGGCGCTGCTGGCCGTGACGGTGTTGATGATGGGCGCGCTGTACGCGACCACGGTGCCCATCGCGCTCAGGGCGGCGCCCAACGCGATGGTGGCGCTGGGGCTCAAGAAGGCGATCGCCAAGACCACGATCCAGGCGGCGGCGTACCCGGTGCTGCTGGTGTGGATGGCGGTGGCTACGTGGCGGCGCTCGGGTCAGTAACTGCAACTGCTTTGAACTGCGGGTTCGGGCGTGCCCCCGGCTGCGCCGGGGTCGGGCTTCGCGCGCGGTAACGCACGAAACAACCGTGCGTAACCGCGGCGAGACCCGGCGGAAACTGCCCCGCCGGGTCTCGCCCCTCCGGGCGCGAATCCCTCACGCGGTCGGCGCTCGTGCGCCGCGACAGGAAGGGCCTCCGGCATGCACCGGGGGCCCTTCGCACATCCGGACCCCGAGGCCGCCGTCCCGCGATGCCCGGCAGGGAGGTGGGGGGAGGGTCCGCAGGCGGTGCGTTTGTTCGAAGCCAGCGTGATCCCGCCGACGCAGACGGAGGGTGGGCGAGTGCTCTGGCGAGTCCCTTCGGGGTTCGCACTGCCGGAGGAGCCTCCCCCCGCCGACCCCCAACATCGCACCTCCCGAAGCGCACCGTCGTTCACATCCGTGAGCCGAAACGCGGCGGGGGGGGGGGGGGGGGGGCCGCCCCCCCCCCCCCCCGCGCCCCGGGGGGCCGCCCCCCCCCGCGCCGGCCGCCCCC
>JBFMFL010000341.1:0-7062 GCA_040752145.1 Gemmatimonadota bacterium | reverse complement strand
TCGCTGGGTGCCGGCGCGGGCCTCAGCCGCTCCGGCGTGGCCGCCAGCAGCGGCGCGCTGCTGCTCGCCCCCTCGCTGGAGCTGGGCGCGGACGCCTTCCGGCTCTCGGCCGGGGGGAGCCTGGCCCGCTTCCCCAGCGGCGCCGCCAGCGCCGAGTGGCAGGGCTCCGCGGCCTGGCGCGCCCCCGCGTGGCGCGGCCTCCGCGCCGAGGGGCGACTGGACGCGCGCGGCCTGGCCCTCCCGAGCGACCCGGGGCTCGCCCGCGCCGCCGGGGTGGCCCGGCTGCGCCTGGGCGGCGACTCCGCCGCGGCGCTGTGGGTGGAGGGCGGCGCGGGCCGCATCCTGCGCGGCTCCGGCCCCCGAGGGCTGGGCGTGCTGGGGGCCGGCGGGCAGGTGAGGATCGGCGGGGCGAGCGTGCGCCTGTCCGTGCAGGGCGCGTCCGTGGAGGGGCTGGCCGCCCTGTTCCGCGACTCGGTGTACGTGCTCAACGACACCCTCGCCCGCGTGTCCGTGCAGGAGCGCGCGGGCGAGCCCGGCCGCCGCTACGCGGACGCGGAGCTTGCCGCCGCCTGGGGCCGCGGCCGCCTCGCGCTGGACGCCGCCGTGGGGACGCGCCTGGCCGTCCGCGGGGTGGCGCGCGAGACGTGGTCGCGCGTGGGCGGCGCCGTGCGCATCGACCGGCGCGCGACGCTGGTGGCCTCGTTCGGGACGCTGCCGGGGGCGCCGGAGTTCGGGACGGGGCGCGCGCCCTTCGGCGTGGTCGCGCTTCGCTTCAATGCCGCCCCGCGCCCGCCGCTCCCCGCCCCCGCCGCCCTCCCCCTGGACGCGGAGGCAGGCGCCTTCGAGGTGCGCCCCGCCGCCGCCGGCGCCCGCGTCCTCTCCGTGCGGGTCGCCGCCCGCGAGCGCGTGGAGATCCGCGGCGACTTCAGCGACTGGGAGCCGCTCCCCCTGTCCCGCGCCCCCGGCGACCGCTGGGAGCTGTCGCTCCCCCTGCGCCCCGGCCTGTACCGCGCCGACCTGCGCGTGGACGGCGGCGACTGGAGCGTCCCCCCCGGCCTCGCCCGCGAACCCGACGAGTTCGGCGGCGCCACCGGCCTGCTCGTCGTCCCCTGACCCCGACGGAAAGCGAGCCGTCCAGAACGGGGCCCCGGCGCATCGCGCCGGGGCCCCGCCGCGTCCCGCGAGCCGCGCGTGGGAGATCTCCCCACGCGGCGCCGCCGGACCCGCCGGGATCCCCCGTCGGAAGTTCCGCCCGACCCTGACGGAGCACGGCCCTCCGCGGAGGTATGCTTCCCGTGAGGACGCCAGCGCGGAGCCCGCGTGAGGGATGCGAGCGCGAAGCGGCGAGACCCGGCGGCAGTTTGCCGGGGCTCGACTCCGTTGGCGAGCGTTGTTTGCTCGCCTACGGAGCCGCAGCCCGACCCCGGCGCAGCCGGGGGCACGCCCGAACCCAGGCCCGAAGCCGTTCCGAGCCGTTCATCCTTCGCGTACTGGACGAGGTCTTGCGGCACACACCGCCCGAAGACGACAATCGTCCCCAAACCGAGGATGCACAGAAAGGTGAGCACCAACGCCACGCCCCGGATCCGCACCCTGGACCGCGCCGAGTGCGACGCCGTGCTGGCGCGCAACCACGTGGGCCGCATCGCCTACGCCCGGGGCAACCGCATCGACATCCAGCCCGTCCACTACGTCTACCACGAGGGCTGGATCTACGGCCGCACCCGCCACGGCGCCCTGCTGGAGACCACCGGCGAGACCTGGTGGCCGGTGGCCTTCGAGGTGGACGAGGCCGAGGAGCTGTTCCGCTGGCGCAGCGTGGTGGTGCACGGCGGCTTCTACACCGTCCCCCCGGACGGCGCGGAGGACCAGCAGAGAGAGTGGGAGCAGGCCGTGGCGCTGCTGCGCGGGCTGCTGCCGGAGACCTTCACCCCGGACGACCCGGTCGCCTTCAGGCAGGTGCTCTTCCGCATCGCCGCGCAGGACGTGTCCGGGCGCGAGGCGCTCCCGGCCGGCGGCGCGGAGTAGCACGTGGCCCTCTCCCCCGAGCTGCGGGAGCTGCGCCGCACCCACGAGCCCCCGGCGGGGGCGGAGCTGGTGCGCCACTACCTGCGCGACCTGGTGTACGGCGCCAACGACGGCATCATCACCACCTTCGCGGTGGTGACCGGGGTGGCCGGGGCGGCGCTGGAGCCGAGCACCGCCATCATCCTGGGGGTGGCCAACCTGCTGGCGGACGGCTTCTCCATGGGGGCGAGCAGCTTCCTTTCCATCCGCTCGGACGAGGCCGTGCGCGCCACCCGCGGCGAGGAGATGCAGGAGCCCTTCCCCGCGCGGCACGGCGCGGCCACGCTGGCCGCCTTCGTGGCGGCGGGGAGCGTGCCGCTGGTCCCCTACGTGCTGGCCCCGCCGGAGGCACGCTTCACGGTCGCCGTGGGCATGACGCTGGTGACGCTGTTCGTGGTGGGCGCGCTCCGCTCGCTGGTGACCACGCTCCACTGGTGGCGCGCCGGGCTGGAGATGCTGCTGGTGGGAACGGTGGCGGCCGCGGTATCGTACGGGGTGGGCGCCGCCGTGGCGGGGCTGGTGTGAGCGGGGGGCGAGGTCCGGACTTCCATCTTCAACGTGCAAGACCATGATACCCGACAAGATCCGTGTTCTGCTGGCCGACGACCACGCGGTGCTCCGCGGGGGGCTGCGCGCGCTGCTCAGCCTGGAGCCGGACATGGACGTGGTGGGCGAGGTGTCCACGGGCGAGGAGGCGATCGAGCGGGTGCGCGCGCTGCGGCCGCACGTGGTGGTGATGGACCTGGCGATGCCGGGGATGGGCGGGATGGAGGCCACGCGCCAGGTGACCGCCCTGAACCTGGGGACGCGGGTGCTGATCCTCACCTCGCACGCCGAGGAGGAGTACCTGCTCCCGGTGCTGGAGGCCGGGGCCAGCGGCTACGTGCAGAAGACCAGCGCCGACAAGGACCTGATCCTGGCGGTGCGCACGGTGGCGCGCGACGAGGTGTTCCTGTACCCCAGCGCCACGCGGCTGCTGCTGCGCGGCTACAAGACCGCCGGCCACGGGGAGGACGACCCGCTGCACGACCTGAGCGAGCGGGAGCGCGAGGTGCTCAAGCTCACGGCCGAGGGGTACGGGTCCGGGGAGATCGGCAAGAAGCTGTTCCTGTCGCCCAAGACGGTGGACACCTACCGGTCGCGGCTGATGCAGAAGCTTGGGCTCACGCACCGGGCGGAGCTGGTGAGGTTCGCGCTGGAGACGGGGGTTCTCAAGGCGCAGCACTGAGTTTTTTAACGGATTTGAACTGCTGGTTTGGGCGTGCCCCTCGCTGTCGCTCGGGTGTCGTGCGGGCCCCGGCTGGCGAGCCGGGGCCCTTCGCGTGTCCGCCCGGCGGCGCATGTTCCCCGACCGAAAAGGATTGACGCGCGCAAACCGCTGCGTTAGCGTGGGAAACGCCCGTTGTCCCGGGCTCCTCCCGCAGCACCGCTCCTCCCTCTCCGTTCCATCCCATGAGCACCGAAAAATTCTACGCGCCCGGCGTCGAGGGCCTCGTGCAGGCCGAGCTGGGGCTGCCCGAGCCGCCGCCCGCCGGCAAGGCCGACTGGCTCGTCCACCCGCCCGGCGACCTGTACGGGCTGGCGCTTTCCGGGGGCGGCATCCGCAGCGCCACCTACAACCTGGGGCTGGTGCAGGGGCTCAAGCGGCTGGGGCTGCTGGGGTCGTTCGACTACGTGGCCACCGTGTCGGGCGGCGGGTACCTGGGCGGGTTCTGGAGCGCCTGGCGCAAGCGCCGCGGCGGCGACGTGTTCCCGGACGCGGCGGACCCGTGCTCCGGGCGCGAGGCGGACGAGATCCGGCACCTGCGCGAGTTCAGCAACTTCCTGTCGCCCCGCATGGGGGTGTTCAGCTACGACACAGGGCGCATGCTGGTGGCGGCGCTGGGGGGGATGCTCCCCTCGCTGCTCGCCTCCCTGTCGCTGCTGGTGCTGGTGTTCGCCGCCATGGGCGGGTTCGCGTCCCTGCTGTTCCTCCAGCAGGGCGACGCCGCGCTGCGCCTGCGCGCGCCCGGCGGCGCCTGGGCGGTCGCCAGCCTGACGGCGGTGGTGATGCTGGCGTTCGAGGTGGCCTGGGCCCGCCGGGGCGAGCGCGCCATGGGGCCGGCCTACTGGGCGGCCGCGTCGCTGGCGGTCCTGCTGTCCGGCGCCGGGTGGACCGTCGCGGCGCGCGTGGCGGAGCGGAGCGTGGCCGGGCCGCCCGTGGACGGCAGCCTCCCGCTCCTGGCGTACAGCGCCCTGCTGACGGACTGGCTGGTGCTGCTGGCTCCCGCCGCCGTGTGGGGCGGCGTCCTGGCCGCCTTCCTCCTGCTGCGCTTCCTGTTCTCGCGGGCGGCCCGGTACGAGTGGGGCAAGGCGCTGCGCTGCGGCCTGGACCGCGCCTCCAGCCGGCTGCTGTTCCTGGCCGCGGGGTGGACGGTGCTCTCCGTGCTGTGGTGCGCCGGGGTCGTGCTGGCGCGCCTGGCCGCGCGCGAGGGCGCCGGCGCGGAGACGGCCGTCGCCGGGAGCGGCGGGATCGTGCTGGCGGTGTGGGTGCAGACCCGGCTGCAGAAGCTCGCCTCGCAGGACCGCCGCGGCGCGGGCGCCCCCAAGCTGTCCGCGCGGATCAAGGCGATCCTCCCGCGGGTGGTGGCGTACCCCGTCCTGGCGGCCATCGCCGTGGGCGTGGTGGCGCTGCTCACGGCCGCGCACGGCGTGCAGGAGCCGGTGTTCCGCGACCTGAGCGCCTACGGGGCGGCGGTCGCCGCCGCCGCCGTGGTGACGCTGCTCACGGTGCTCTTCTACCAGCCGGAGCAGGTGGGGCTGCACGCCTTCTACCGCTCGCGGCTGGCGCGGGCCTACCTGGGCGCGTCCCGCCCGCGCACCCGCACCGACGTGGGGCGCGTCACCGAGGACGACGCCGCGGACGACCTGGCGCTGTGCGACCTCCCCGCGGACCGGCCGGTGCACCTGGTGTGCTGCGCCGCCAACGACCTGGCCCCCACCGACCCGCTGGCCGGGCTGAACCGCGGGGCGTGCAGCGCGGTGCTGTCGCGCGCCGGCTTCTCGGTGGGGACCACCTGGGCGGGGTGGCCGGAGGAGCGGGCCCGGGTGCCCACCCTGGGCTCGGCGATCACCGCCTCGGGCGCGGCGTTCAACTCCAACATGGGCGCCAAGTCGGTGTACTTCGGCCCGGCGGCCACCTTCCTCATGGCCGCCTTCGGGCTGCGGCTGGGGCTGTGGCTCACGCACCCGGCCCAGGGCAGGGAGCCGGAGCCGCGCAAGGACGCGCGCGGCTGGCGCCCGCACCGCGTCTGGAGCCGCCGCACCGGGCCGGTGGGGCTGCCGTTCTACAAGGAGCTGCTGGGGGTCGCCAGCGCCGGCGACGCGGACGTCCACCTGTCGGACGGGGCGCACTTCGAGAACACGGCCGTCTACGAGCTGATCCGCCGCCACTGCCGCGTGATCGTGGCCTCCGACTGCGGGCAGGACGGGGAGCGCGCGTTCGACGACCTGGGCAACCTGGTGCGGCGGGTGCGCATCGACTTCGGGGTGGACGTGAGGATCGACCTCGCCCCGCTGAAGCCGGGCCCCGACGGGACGGCGCGGCAGCACATGGTGGCCGGCGACATCCACTACCCGGACGGCGACACCGGCGTCCTGCTGATCTTCAAGCCCACCCTGACCGGCGGCGAGCCCGCGGACGTGGCGCAGTACCGCGCGCGCAACGACGCCTTCCCGCACGAGACCACGGTGGACCAGTTCTACGACGAGGCGCAGTGGGAGGCGTACCGCCGGCTGGGCGAGTTCGCCGCGCTCACCGCCCTGCGCCGCGTGGCCGAGGGCCTGCCGCGGGGGCGGACCGCGCCGGGTCAGGACGAGTGCCGGGCCTGGACCGGGGCGGTGTTCTCCGGCGCCCGGCGCGAGTGGCTGGCCGTGCCGGACGGCGCGGTGGAGCGCCTGCCGCGCTTCACGGCAGGGGTGGCCGCGCTGGACGAGACGCTGCGCCAGCCGGGGTGCGCCACGCTGCTCCGCGAGGTGTACCCGGAGCTGGCCGGGCTGGAGCGCTCGGCCGGGGTGCGGCAGGTGTGGGTGGGGACGCTGGTGGGCGGGCAGCCCAGGGCGGAGGGCGAGGGCTCCGCGTCCGCCGCGGCGAGCGTCCCCGCGCCGGACGACCCGGTGGCGACGCTGCACGCGGTCCGCGCCGGGCTCAACTTCCTGTACGAGCTGTACCGCTGCGAGGACCTGGAGCGCAACTTCTCGCACCCGGTGTACCTGGGAGTGATGAACTACGCCGCCCGCTGGACCTCGGCGCCGCTGGTGGCGCTCTGGTGGCCGCTCCTCAAGACGGGCTTCCCGCTCCCCTTCGCCCGCTTCCTGGAGGGGCGGCTGGGGCTTGGCGCGCGGCTGCGCAACCGGGCGCGGGTGGGGCCGGCGGGCGAGGGCTACGCCGCGGGCGAGTGGAAGCGGGAGGGGCGCGCGCCGCTCCAGGACGAGGGCGTCACCGCCCTGGCGTACGAGATGGACCTGCGCTACGGCGACGCCGTGGCGCTCACCTCGCAGCTGGCGGTGGTCCGCGCGCGCGCCTTCGGGGACGTGCTGGCGTGGGACGCGGACGACCTGTACGTGCCGCCCGGACTGTGGGGCGTGGGGATCGGCGGCGACCTGGTGCGCCACCTGGCCGGGGGCGCCGCGGGGGACGCGTACACCGCGCTGCTGGTCCGCGTCCCCGTGAACCCGAAGGCGGGCAACGCCGCCAAGAAGCAGGTGGCGGACGCGATGCAGCTGTACCGCTCCTTCGGCTTCCGGGATGCCGGGGAAGCGGACCGCACGCTGCGCTGCGGCGACTGGGAGTGGCCCCTTCCGGCGGGGCTGGAGGGCGGCGCGGGGGCGCAGTGGATGGTGCTCCCCGTGGCCCCCGCGGCGGGCCCGCCGGCGCCCGCCGCGGGCAGGGGCGCCGGGATGGCGGCGGCCGCGACCGGGCGGCGCTGAGCGTGGCGGGAAAGGGAGCGGGGGACC
>JBFMFL010000340.1:0-7103 GCA_040752145.1 Gemmatimonadota bacterium | reverse complement strand
ACCGCCTCGGGTCCCGCCGCGTAGACGGCCAGTATCTCGTCGCGTGTCAACATGCAGCCTCCGCTCTCGACCAGGGCCTTGCTCCCGAGACCCGCTGCATCAACTATGCTCAGGCTGAGTAGTTACCCCCCAACTACTCTGTTATCGTGGAGGGGCTTCGGAACACCTCAGCTATCGTAGTGGGGGAAAGGGGGACAGGCAAGACGGCGTTAAGTCTAGATGTGTCGAAAGAGCTAGCGTCCGAAGAGGCGTTGTTAGTGCGCATTGAGGAGTTCTCTGCACTGGGCCGAGATTTCGCAGCAGAGGACCTGTATCACTTTCTCACACAGCGTATTGCTGCCGAGTACTTCCTAAAGGCTGCCGATCATCCTGGATGGCTTTGGCGCCTTAACAAGGATGAGCGTGTTGACCTCTCATTGTTCCTCCACAGGTTCCTCGGCGCGAGCAGCACGAGGCAGCTAAGGGAAAAGATTTACAAGATCCAGAACAAGCCGCTCAAACGGTGGGCTATCAACACCTACAATTTCACGCGTGTTGTTCTCAACTACGGATTGAAGGCTGCTACAAAGGTCGCCAGCGATGCATTGACGAAGCACTTCTCGTCTCTGCCCACGATCGATTCTGGCGACACCGAGTATTTTCAGCGGATCGAGGCTGAAGTTGATGATTCGTTTACGGTTGAGCAGCGAAAATATTACTACCTAGAGAGAATCTGCACGCTAGCGCTGAAGTCCGGAATCTCGAAAATCTATGTCACAATCGATAAGCTTGATGAAGATCCTCGGTTTGAGAACGATGCTGAGGATATTGGTGAGTTCCTGGTGAAGATAGCGTCCGACAACAAGATCCTCACGGCAGGTTTTTTCCATCTACTGTTGTTTTCTTGGAGCACTCCTTTTAACCTCATCAAGAGCAATGTTCGAACTCAAAAGATAACCTTCCAAACTCTTGATTGGGAGATCGATGACCTCAGGCGGGTCGCCGGCAAGCGCCTCGCGTCGTATTCCGAGCGCAAGCTTACCAGTATAAAGGATATATTCCAAGATGGATGTGACGCTGAAATCGAACAGGTCCTCCAAATGTGCAATAGAAATCCCCGGGACCTTTGGCATATTCTAGATCAATGTTTGAAGGCTCAGTACAAGATAGATTCAAAGCAGAAGATCGGAGCAGAGGCGATCAGGGGCGGTATTGAGGCCTTTGTTCAGGGCTTTAACTACTACGAGTACTACCCTCGCAAATCGAATGCACGACGAAACAGTATGGATGTGTATGCATATATAAAGCACCTGCTAAAGTTGGATGGCGAGCGGTTCACGAAAGACAAACTGAACACGCTTGCTGGAACCGGAAGCTCAACGAGTAACTACGTCGTCGCTATGGAGAACATGGGACTAATTCGTAGGATCTCGGAAAAAGCTCAAGGGGGCGCAGTCGTTTACGAAATCCGTGATCCCAAGGTCTGTTATGCTATGCGACACGGAATGACGATTGGAGATTAGGTAGTGTCCATCCGGAAAGCTAGTTTGCAACGCTTGCCGGCCTGTTAGGATCGCTAGGGTATGTGCGATGACAGTCGCTAGGGCCTGGCGTCGCCGAACGAGTGGTTGCAGCTGACAAATGCGCGCGCGGTTCCGGGGGATGTGAAGCTCCAACCCACGCGCTTGCAGCTGAACTTATATGGCCGTCCGGTGAGAGCCACCCCCTCCTCGATGCCGAGGCGGGGGCGCTTTTCACGTACTGCGTACCTCGGCCTGCCGTTCAGATCCGTTCCAGCAGCGCCACCGGGAAGCTCCCGAACAGCTCCCCCGCCGCCAGCCCCTCCGCCCCGTCCAGCTCCTCGCCGGTGAGCACGTTGCGCCAGCGGCCCTCCAGCACCCCGTCGAGCCCCGTGACCCGCGTGTCGCGCCAGTCCTCCGCCGCCGGCAGGGCGAAGTCGCGCTCGCGCACCAGCGTCGCCACCAGGCGGGGCACCGCTGCCACCACGTCCGCGCCGGCGCCGCGCCGCGCGAAGGCGAACACGTGCTGCGCCCGCTCCCCCTCCGCGGACAGCGGCAGGTACTCGCCGTCCAGGAACGTCGCCGGGTGCGCGTTGCGCAGCGCCAGCGCGCGGTGCGTCAGGTACATCTTGATGCGGCCGTCCTCCCAGCTCTCCACCAGCCCGCGCGCCAGCTCCCGCGCGTCGGAGCCCCCCTGCATCGCCTCCTTCAGCTCGCGGAGAAGGCGGCGGCGGACGTCGTAGTCAACGGGGCGGCGGTTGTCCGGGTCCACCAGGGAGAAGTCCCACAGCTCCTGCCCCTGGTACACGTCGGGGACGCCGGGGGCGGCCAGCTTCACCAGCGTCTGCGCCAGCGAGTTCACCATTCCCATGCGCGCCACCAGCGGGTGCAGGCGGGCGAAGTCGGCGAAGAAGGCGGCGTTGGCCCCGCGGTCCAGCACCGCGGCCACGAACTGCTTGAGGCCCTCGTCGTAGGCCGCGTTGGGCTCGATCCAGCTGGTGTGCTCCTTGGCCTCGCGCGTGGCCTTTTCCATGTAGCCCTGCACGCGGGCCACGAAGTCCCGGTGCGCCTGGTCCTCCGTGGTGCCCAGCGGCCAGGCGCCCACCAGCGTCTGGTAGAGCAGGTACTCGTCGCCGCTGGCGGGCACCGGGCGCCCCTCGTCGTCCAGCTTGAGGCCGCGGTTGATCTCCGCCCACGCGGTCACGTGCGCCTCCCACAGCTCCGGGATCTCCGAGAGCACGTCGATGCGGGCCCGCACGTCCTCGCTGCGCTTGGTGTCGTGCGTGGACGACGCCGAGAGCGCGTGCGGCCAGCGCTCCGCGCGCTCCAGCAGCCAGGCGTGCAGCTCGTCCGGCGACACGCCGAAGCGGTCCGGCTCGCCGCCCACCTCGTTGAGCGCGACCAGCCGGTTGAAGATGTAGAACGAGGTGTCCTCCACCCCCTTGGCCATCACCGGGCCGGTGAGCTGCTGGAACTTCATCACGAAGCGGGCGTGCTCCTCGCGCGACTCCTCGTCCAGCCCGTCCGGCCAGCGCAGCAGCAGCACGCTCCGCACGAAGTCGAAGAGCGACCCGCTCATCCCCGGGTTGCGGCGCCGCGCCGCGCGCACCGCGTGCTCCACGTAGGCCCGGTCCCGCTCCGAGACCTCGCCCGCGAAGGCGTCGATGTAGGTGCGGTACACGGGGAAGCAGGCGATCACCTCGCGCAGCGCGTCGTGCAGCAGCCCCGGGGTGAAGTCGCGCGAGCGGCGGTTCCGCTCCGAGACGCGCCCCAGCATGGTGGTGAGCACCGTCAGCTCGCTCACCAGCGACGAGTCCAGGATCAGCCGCTTCTTCTCGTAGACCAGGTCCGGGAAGGCGATCCGCTCGCGGGCGAAGCGCCGGAACACCAGGTCCAGCGCCGGCTCGTTCTCGCCCGCCACGAACACCCCGCCCACCCGGTTCATGAACTCGTAGCCCACCGTCCCCGCCACCGGCCAGTCCTCCGGCAGCGTCTCGTCGCCGGTGAGGATCTTCTCCACCAGCACGTAGAAGCGCTCCCGGCCGTCCACCCCCACCGTCTCCACCTGCAGGTCGCGCAGGTAGTCGCGCGGGTGGAAGAGCCCGTCCGGGTGGTCGATGCGCAGCCCCGTCACCTTGCCCTCGCGCACCAGGCGCAGGATCAGGCGGTGCGTGGCCTGGAACACCTCGCCTCGCTCCACCCGCACCCCGGCCAGGTCGTTGATGTCGAAGAAGCGGCGGTAGTTGATCTCCTCCGCCGCCACCCGCCAGAACGCCAGCCGGTACGCCTGGTCCTCCAGCAGCGCGTCCAGCCGGTCGAAGGAGTGCGGCTCCCCCGGGACCCCGTTGTACTCCTCCACCGCCGTGTCGAGCGCCCGCCGCACCGGCTCCGAGGCGCCGTACAGCACGCTCAGGCGGCGGCCCGTCACCGTCTTCTCGCGGCGGCGCTCGGCCACGCTCGCCGGGTCGGTGCGGCGGCGGGCGGGGAGGCGCTCCAGCGCCGTGACGATGCTCTCCAGCTCCATCCGGTCCGGGTGCTCCACCTCCACGCCCTCCAGCCGCTCCAGCGCCAGGCGCAGCACCGCCGCCGTGGGGGCGGGGGCGCTGGGGAAGCGCGTGTCCCAGTAGTCGATGTGGAAGCGGCCGTCCTCGTACACCAGCTTCAGCTCCCCCTTCTCCAGCACCTCGCCGTACTGCCCGCCCAGCACCGGGAGGAGCACCTTGCCCTCCAGCTCCGTCTTGTACGGCTTCCAGTCGATGTCGAAGTACGCCGAGTACGGCGAGCTGGGGCCGTGCTCCAGCACGTCGTTCCACCACGGGTTGGAGCCCGCCGCGATCCCCATGTGGTTGGGGACGATGTCCAGCAGGTGCCCCATCCCGTGCTCGCGGAGCGCATGCGTCATCCGCCCGTGCTCCTCCTCCGTGCCGATCTCGGGGTTGAGCGACTCGTGGTTGGTGATGTCGTAGCCGTGCATGCTCCCCGGCCGCGCCTGCAGGTACGGCGAGGCGTACAGGTCCGAGATCCCCAGCTCGGCCAGGTAGGGGACCACGTCCGCCGCGTCGCAAAAGGTGAAGCGGTGGTTGAGCTGCAGGCGGTAGGTGGAGACGGGGACGCGTCCGGCCCCCGGGTGGCGCTTCGCGGTCTGGTCCGACACGTGTGCTCCCGGCATTTTCGTGGTCGATGGCTCCCCGCGCGGGGGCGGGGAGCGCCCCGCGTAGCAAGAAGCGGGCGCGGTTCCTGCGAACCGCCCCGCGGCCCCGGCGCGCCCCCCGCGCGCCCGCACACCCCGACCGACGCCCGATGGACCGCAAGATCGACCCGCGCTACCACGTCCCCGGCTTCCTGGAGAGCGCCGCCACCGCCTGGCCCGGCCGCCCGCACCCGCTGGGCGCCCACTGGGACGGCGAGGGGATCAACTTCGCCGTCTACTCCGAGCTGGCGCGCGAGGTGGAGCTGTGCCTGTTCGACTCGCCCTCGGACGGCAGACCGTCGCGCAGCTACCGCCTGCGCGAGCGCACCGGCCACGTGTGGCACGGCTACGTCCCCGCGCTGGGGCCGGGGACGCTGTACGGTTTCCGCATCAACGGCCCCTACGAGCCCGGGCGGGGCCTGCGCTGCAACCCGTTCAAGCTGCTGGTGGACCCGTACGCCCGCGCCCTGGCGGGGCCGCTGGACTGGGCCGCGCACCCCTGGGCGTACCCCATGGAGCAGCCCGGCGAGGACTGGGTGCTGGACGACACCGACGACGCCGCCGGGATCCCCAAGGGCGTGGTGGTGGACGGCCGCTTCGACTGGCGCGGCGACCGGCACCCGGAGACCCCGTGGAACGAGACGGTGATCTACGAGGCGCACGTGCGCGGGCTCACCATGCGCCACCCCGGGGTCCCCCGCGAGCTCCGGGGCACCTACGCCGGCGTGGCGCACCCCGCCGTGGTGGAGCACCTCCAGTCTCTCGGCGTCACCGCGGTCGAGCTGCTCCCCGTGCACGAGATCGCCGACGAGTACTTCCTGGTGGAGAAGGGGCTGCGCAACTACTGGGGGTACAGCACCCTGGGCTTCTTCGCCCCCAGCGTGCGCTACGCCCGCTCCCGCGAGCCCGGCGCACAGGTCAGGGAGTTCCGCGAGATGGTGAGGGCCCTGCACGCGGCGGGGATCGAGGTGATCCTGGACGTGGTCTACAACCACACCGCCGAGGGCAACCACCTGGGGCCCACGCTCTCCCTCAAGGGGATCGACAACCCCACGTACTACCGGCTCATGCCCGGCAACCCGCGCATGTACCGGGACTACACGGGCACCGGCAACTCGCTCAACCTGCGCCACCCGCAGACGCTCCAGCTGGTGATGGACAGCCTGCGCTACTGGGTGCAGGAGATGCACGTGGACGGCTTCCGCTTCGACCTGGCGACCACGCTGACGCGCGGCGAGCACCTGGTGGACCGGCACTCGTCGTTCCTGGACGCCGTGCACCAGGACCCCGTGCTGCGGAACGTCAAGCTGATCGCCGAGCCGTGGGACGTGGGGGAGGGCGGCTACCAGGTGGGGGGCTTCCCGCTGGGCTGGTCGGAGTGGAACGGCAAGTACCGCGACACGGTGCGCGCCTACTGGCGCGGCGACCCGGGGACGCTGGGCGAGCTGGGCTTCCGCCTCACCGGCTCCAGCGACCTGTACGACGACGGCCGGCGCCCGCACGCCAGCGTCAACTTCGTGGTCTCGCACGACGGCTTCACCCTGGGCGACCTGGTCTCGTACAACCACAAGCACAACGAGGCCAACGGCGAGGCCAACCGCGACGGCGACAACCACAACCTGTCGTACAACTTCGGGGTGGAGGGGCCCACCGACCGGCAGGACATCGTCCGGCAGCGCGAGCGGCAGAAGCGGAACTTCATCGCCACCCTGTTCCTGTCGCAGGGCGTGCCCATGCTGTGCGCGGGCGACGAGATGGGGCGGACGCAGGGCGGCAACAACAACGCCTACTGCCAGGACAACGAGACCTCCTGGATCCGCTGGGACTTGTCGGCCACGGACCGCGAGCTGCTGGAGTTCACCCGGGCCGCGGCGAAGCTGCGCCGCGAGCACCCCGCCTTCCGCCGCCGCCGCTTCTTCCGCGGGCGCACGGTGCGCGGGTCGGAGGTCAAGGACCTCACCTGGCTGCGCCCGGACGGGCAGGAGATGTCGGACGAGGAGTGGACCTCGGGGTTCGTGAAGGCGTTCGGGATGTGCCTGGCCGGCGACGCGCTGGAGGAGTTCGACGCCCGCGGCCGGCACGTCACGGACGACACCTTTCTGCTCCTCTTCAACGCGGACGGCGCCTCCATCCAGTTCACGCTGCCGCACTACGGCGACACGGACGAGTGGGAGGTGGTCCTCGACACGAACCGCCCGGAGGTCCGCGAGGGCGCCGAGGCGGTGGACGCCAGCGAGGAGTTCCTGCTGGAGGGGCGCACCATGGTGGTGTTCCGCGCCCGCCACTACACGCCCGAGCGCTGGGCCGCGATCCACGAGGCCGCGGCCCAGCGCGACGCGCAGCTGGAGCTGGTCCCGCCCGCGCCCGAGCCCCCGGCCGAGCCGGTCGCCGGGGTGGAGGCGGAGGAGCCGCCG
>JBFMFL010000034.1:34178-37152 GCA_040752145.1 Gemmatimonadota bacterium | reverse complement strand
CGTCGGCCGCGCCCTGGCCCTGCTCCTCGGCGTGGCCGCGCTGATGCTGGGCGTGGGGCTGCTCGCCGCGCTCGGCCCCGCCCGGCGGGGGCTGCGCGTCCAGCCCATGGAAGCGCTGCGCACCGACTGACCCGGCGTCCCCCCTCACCCCGCGCCCCGCGCACGACACCCCCGGGAGATCCCCCATGAACGGACTTTTCGCGCGCGCCCGCTCCTTCTGGGGCGGGCTCCGGCGCCCCGACCGCCTGGCGGCGGAGATGGACGAGGAGATGAGCTTCCACCTGGAGATGGAGACGGAGCGGCTGCAGCGCGAGCGGGGGCTCCCGCCCGCGGAGGCGCGGCGCCGGGCGGCGGTCGCCTTCGGCGGCGTCGACAAGTTCAAGGAGCAGGGCCGGGACGCGCGCGGGCTCACCTGGGCGAACGGCCTCTCGCTGGACCTCAAGCTGGGGCTCCGCATGCTGCTCAAGTACCCGGGGCTGGCGGTGGTGGGGGTGCTGGGGATGGCGGTCGCCACCGCCTTGGGCGCCAGCCTGTTCAGCTTCCTGGCGGCGGTGGTGGACCCGGCGCTGCCGGTGGAGGACGGCGAGCGCGTGGTCGCCGTGCAGAACCTGGACGCGGCGCGCAGCGACCACGCCCGCGAGACCCAGCTCCACGACCTGGCGGTGTGGCGCGAGGAACTGCGGGCGGTGGAGGAGCTGGGCGCCTACCGGACCGTGGACCGCAACCTGGTCACCGCCGACGGGCTGGGCGAGCCGCTGCGCATCGCCGAGATGAGCGCGTCCGGGTTCCGGGTGGCGCGCGTCGCCCCGCTGCTGGGGCGCCCCCTGGTGGACGACGACGAGCGGCCCGGCGCGCCCGCGGTGGTGGTGCTGGGGCACGACGTGTGGCGGAACCGCTTCGCCGGGCGGCCCGACGTGGTGGGGCGGACGCTCCGGCTGGGCAGCGGCGTGTACACGGTGGTGGGGGTGATGCCCGAGGGCTTCGCCTTCCCGGTCGACAACGGCCTGTGGGCCCCGCTGCGGCTGGACCCGGCGGACTACCGGCGCGGCGAGGCGCCCCCCGTCGACGTGTTCGGGCGGCTCGCCCCGGGGGCCACGCTGGAGCAGGCGCAGGCGCAGCTCGCCGGCATCGGCGGGCGGATCGCCGCCGCCAGCCCCGCCACCCACCGGCACATACGACCCAGGGTCCTCCACTACACCCGCTCGTTCGTGGACAGCCCCGAGCTGACGTGGGTGTTCTACCTGGCGCAGCTCCTGGGCAGCCTGCTGCTGGTGGTGATCGCGGTCAACGTCGCCATCCTGGTGTACGCCCGCACCGCCACCCGGGCCGGCGAGATCGCGGTTCGCCTGGCCCTGGGGGCGAGCCGCGCCCGCGTGGTCACCCAGCTGTTCGCCGAGGCGCTGGTGCTCTCGCTGGCGGCGGCGGCGCTGGGGCTGGTGGCCGCGTCGTTCTGGCTCCGGCAGGGCAATGCCTTCATGCAGCGCACGGCCGGCGGCCAGGTCCCCTTCTGGTGGGAGATGCGCCTTTCCCCGGGGACGGTCGCCTACGTGCTGGGGCTGGCCGTGCTCGGCGCCCTGATCGTGGGGGTGGCGCCGGGGCTCAAGGCCACCGGGCGCGGGGTGCAGTCCGGGCTGGGGCAGGCCGGCGGGCGGGGGA
Source organism: Gemmatimonadota bacterium (assembly GCA_040752145.1). Lineage (GTDB taxonomy): Bacteria > Gemmatimonadota > Gemmatimonadetes > Longimicrobiales > Longimicrobiaceae > JAFAYN01. The sequence goes on along the minus strand of JBFMFL010000034.1, from coordinate 35,496 downwards.
TGCGGATGGGGGCGACGTGGACGGCGCTGATCGTCGGGCAGGTGGCGCTGGCGGTGACGGTGCTGCCGCTCGCCCTGGCCCTGGGGTGGAACCAGCTCGTCCGCTACGGCGTCACCGGCCCCGGCTTCGCCGCGGAGCAGTACCTGGCCGCCCGCGTGGGGATGGACCGGGAGACGCCCCCCAGCGCCCGCGCCGAGGCCTACCGGCGGGAGTTCGCCGGGCGCCTCGCCGACCGCCAGGCCGAGCTGGTGAGGCGCCTGGAAGCCGAGCCCGGCGTCACGGCCGTGGCCCTGGCCTCCCACGTGCCGGGCGACTGGTTCTCGTCGTCGGGCGCCGCGGGGACGGTGGAGGTGGAGGACCCGGCCGCGGCGGCGGAGCCCGTCCGGCAGCAGGTGCGGTTCTCCGAGGTGGACCCGGGGCTGTTCGCGGCGTTCGGCGTCCCGGTGCTCGCGGGGCGGCTCTTCCAGCCCGCCGACCTCGCCGGCCCCGCGGCCGCCGTGGTCGTCAACCGCAGCTTCGTGGAGCAGGTGCTGGGCGGCGGCTCGGCGCTGGGCCGGCGGTTCCGCTACGCCCGCACCGAGGACGACCGGACGCCCGGGGGCGTGGAGGCGGGCGGCTGGTACGAGGTGGTGGGCGTGGTGAACGACTTCCCGCCCAAGCAGACCGTGACCGGCAAGGGCATCGGCGCCGTGTACCACCCCGTCGCGCCGGGGCGGCTCAACCCGGCGAGCCTGGTGGTGCGGGTGCAGGGGACCACCCCGGAGGCGTTCGCGCGCCGGCTCCGGGAGATCACCACCGGGCTGGACCCCACGCTACGGCTCTCCGGGGTGGAGTCGCTGGCGCAGGTGCACCGCCAGAAGCGGCGCGCCGAGGGGATGCTGACGCTGGGCCTGCTGGCCGTGACGGTCAGCGTGCTGCTGCTCTCCGCGCTCGGCATCCACGCGCTGATGGCCTTCACCGTCGCCCAGCGCCGCAAGGAGATCGGCATCCGCACCGCGCTGGGCGCCCGCCCGGGGACCATCCTGGGGAGCGTGTTCTCGCGGGCGGTCCGGCAGCTCGCGGTGGGCGCCGTGCTGGGGTGCCTGCTGGGCGGGGCGCTGCTGGCGGGGCAGGGGTTCGCCCCCGGGCTCGCCGCCGGCCTGCTGGCGGCGGTCGCGGCCATCGCGCTGGGCGTGGGCCTGCTCGCGGCGCTCGGGCCCGCCCGGCGGGGGCTGCGCATCCAGCCCATGGAGGCGCTGCGGACCGACTGACCGCCGCCCCGCCCCACCCGCCGACGGGCCCCCCCGGCACCCCCCCCCGGGGCGGCGGGGACACACCC
>JBFMFL010000034.1:0-34168 GCA_040752145.1 Gemmatimonadota bacterium | reverse complement strand
CGAGGCACCTCTCGCGGGGCCGTCTTCTCCATGCACGCTCGCAGCCCGACCCCGCGCCAGCGGGGGCACGCCCAACCCGGCGGACAGACCTCCGTCCGGCCCCAGTCCGCCGCGGGAGCGCTCTCCGACACCGGCAGGTACACCCCGCTCCCCCACTCACGGTGTTTTCGCGGCTCATGCGCGGGAATCCGCCGCCCGTCGCAAAACGCTGTCTCTCCCGTGAGCCGCGGCGCATATTCGTGATCCTGGGTCAGCCGCGACCAGGGTGCGCGCCTCCGGTCCAACCATAGCCACGATGAAGGGAGCCCGAGCGGCGATGACCGAAGAGGCGACGGCCACGGGACCGGCCGGCATCCTTGCGAAGACGGCGCGGCGCGTCGCCGTCGCGCTGACGATCTCCGCCGCAGTCGGACTCCTGCTGTACAGCCTGGCGAAGAGCGCTCCGTCCGCGTTCTTCGTGCGCGCCATCGTCCTCGGCCTGTCGGCGACCGCCGCCTTCGCGCTCTTCGAGGTGTGGCCCCGGAGGCTGCCGGGCCGGCTGCAGCGATGGGTCCTCCAGGTCGTCGCCGTCGGCGCTTCCGTGCCGGTCACGCTGTTCGCGATGTACTATCCTCCCCCGCCGGGCGCTCCGCCGTTCCTGGAGCACCACGACTGGATGCTGCTCACGCACCTCGCCCTCCTCGTCGCGCCCTGGACGGCGCTCGCGGCGGTCGTCCGGCAGAAGGAAGCCTTCGCCCGCCACCAGGAGCTCGCGTTCGCGCTGGAGCGCAGCGAGCTGGAGCGGCAGGCGCTCGACGCGCGGCTGCACCTGCTGCAGGCGCAGGTCGCCCCGCACTTCCTCTTCAACACGCTCGCCAACGTGCAGGCGCTCGTCGACGCGCGCTCGCCGCAGGCGCCCGCCGTGCTCCGGAGCCTGGTCCGGTACCTCCGCGCGGCGGTGCCGCTGCTCCACGAGTCCGCCGCGACGGTCGAGCGCGAGCTGCAGCTCGTCCGCCCCTACCTGGAGCTGATGCAGATGCGCATGCCCGACCGCCTGCGGTACGCGATGCACGTCGACCCGGCGGCGCTGGAGCTCCGCTGTCCTCCGACCACGCTGCTGACCCTGGTGGAGAACGCCGTGCGGCACGGGATCGACCCCAGCGAAGAAGGAGGCCGGATCGACGTCGACATCACGCGGACCGGCGAGCGCTGCGTGATCCGCGTGACCGACTCCGGGGTCGGGCTCCGTCCGTCGGCGAACGGGCCCGGCACCGGGCTGACGACGCTGCGCGAGCGGCTGCGGCTGACCTTCGGCGACGAGGCGCGGCTGCGCCTGGCGTCCGGCGCGCCCCGCGGCGTCGCCGTCGAGGTCGACATGCCGGCACGGACGTGAGCGCCCGCGCGACGGCGCTGATCGCCGACGACGAGCCGCTGCTGCGCGACGCGCTGCGGTGCCGGCTCGCGGAAGCCTGGCCCGAGCTCCTGGTCGTGGCCGAGGCGCGCAACGGGCGGGAGGCGGTGCGATTGTTCGAGGAGCGGCACCCCGACGTCTGCTTCCTCGACATCCACATGCCGGGCCTCTCCGGCGTGGACGCCGCCAACCACATCGGCCGCCGCGCGCACCTCGTGTTCGTCACCGCGTACGACCACTACGCGGTGCAGGCCTTCGCGCAGGGCGCGCTCGACTACCTCCTGAAGCCGGTCGAACCGGCGCGGCTCGCGGAAACCGTGAGCCGCCTCAAGGAGCGGCTGCGGGCGTCGGGGCCCGCGATCAACACGGAGCAGCTGCTGCAGCAGCTCGGCGCCCAGCTCGCGGAGCTGCAGGGCGGCGGGAAGCGCGAGCCGCTGCGCTGGATCCGGGTGCAGTCGGGGAAGACCGTGCGCCTCGTCGCCACCCACGACGTCGACTACCTCCGGTCCGACGCCAAGTACACGGTCGTCGCCTGGCGCGACGGAGGGAAGCCCGCCGAGGCGGTGATCCGGACGCCGCTCCGGGAGCTGCTGGAGCAGCTCGATCCGGAGCAGTTCGCGCAGGTCCACCGCTCGGCCGTCGTGAACCTGCGCGCGATCCACCACGTGAAGCGGCACGACAACGAAACGGCGGAGATCCACCTCCGGGGGCGCGGCGAGGTGCTGCCCGTGAGCCGCAGCTACGTGCACCTGTTCAGGCAGACGTAGCCGCCGCTCGTCCGCGCGGATCCGCCCTCCGTCGCAACCCGGTTGTCCGCACGCACGCGCCCCACGAACTTGCCTCGCACGGGGACGGTGGAGTCGATCCCCCTGATCGATGCCCGCCCGCCGGCCTCGTCTCGCTCCTCGCACCGTCACCGGCAGGCGGAAACGCTCCGTCCAGGCCGCCCATCCCGAGGAGGGCGCATGCTCCTGCCGATCCACGTCGCCGCGGGCGCGCTCGCGATCGTTCTCGGCGCGGTGGCCCTGTCGGCGAAGAAGGGCGGGACCGTCCACCGCCGCAGCGGCCGGCTGTTCGTCTGGGCCATGCTCGTCATGGGCGTCAGCGCCGCGATCCTGGGGCTCCGCGACGGTCCCGCCGATGGGAACGTGACGGCGGCCGTCCTGACCGCCTACTTCGTCGGCACGGCGTGGACGACCGTCCGCCCCGCGTCGCCGTGGACCCGCCGCATCGATGCGGCCGCGCTCGCGACCGCGGCCGGACTCGCGCTCCTCGCCGTCGTGGGCGGCGTCAGGATGATCGCCAGCCCCCGCCTCTCCCCCGGCGGCGTCCCGCTGCGCACCACCGGGGTGATGTCCCTGGTCCTCGCCGCCGCCCTCCTCCTGGCGGCGGCGGGGGACCTGCGCGTCGTGCGGTCCGGCATGCCGCGCGGCGGGCCGCGCCTGGCGCGCCACCTGTGGCGGATGTGCTTCGCCCTGTTCATCGCGGCCGGGTCGTTCTTCTCGATCCGTGAGCGCGTGGCGAAGGTCCTCCCCGAGCCGTTCACGACGGCGCCCATGCGCGCGCTGCCGATCGTGCTGCTGTTCGGCGCGATGTTCTACTGGCTGTGGAGGGTCCGCGGCCGCCGCACGCCGCCGGTGCTCGTCCGGCACGATCCGGTGGCGCCCGCCGCTCCCGCGAGGTGAGCGATGAAACACGGCGCCGTGTTGACCGTCGCGTCCCTGCTCTCGGTCCTCCTCTTCACCTTTCACCTGGCGGACGACATCGTCCGCGGGATCGAGCCTGGAACGGTCTCGAACCTCGCCGCCCTGCCCATCTGTGTCGTCTGGCTGTACGGAACACTGGTGCTCGCCGAACGGCGATCGGGGCACGTCGTCATGCTCCTCGGGTCGCTCCTCGGGCTGGCCGTCCCCTTCCTCCACATGCGGGGGACGGGGGTCGGCGTCGGCGGCCCCGTCGCCGGGTCCGGCGGGGCCTTCTTCTTCGTCTGGACGCTCATCGCGCTCGGCGTCGCCGCGCTCTTTTCCCTCGTCCTCTCGGCGCGCGGACTGTGGAACCTGCGGCGGGGCAGCACGGCCGGCCGGTGAACGATGAAGGGGCGCCGGATCCCCGATCCGGCGCCCCGATGCGTGTCGTTCAGGCGAACGCGACCGGTCGGACTCAGTCGGCTGCGGGAGCGCTCTCCAGCACGGGCAGGTACACCTCCCCGCCGCGCTCCCGGAACTCCGCGGACTTCTCCGCCATCCCCGCCTCGGCCTCCGCCTGGCGGGCCGCGTACTCCCGCACGTCCTGCGTGATCTTCATGGAGCAGAACTTGGGTCCGCACATGGAGCAGAAGTGCGCCACCTTGGCCCCGTCCGCCGGCAGCGTCTCGTCGTGGTACGCCAGCGCCGTCACCGGGTCCAGCGCCAGGTTGAACTGGTCCCGCCAGCGGAACTCGAAGCGCGCCTTGCTGAGCGCGTCGTCCCACTCGCGGGCGCGCGGGTGCCCCTTGGCCAGGTCCGCCGCGTGCGCCGCGATCTTGTAGGTGATCACGCCCGCCTTGACGTCGTCGCGGTTGGGGAGCCCCAGGTGCTCCTTGGGCGTCACGTAGCAGAGCATCGCCGTGCCGTACCACCCGATCTGCGCCGCGCCGATGGCGCTGGTGACGTGGTCGTAGCCCGGCGCGATGTCCGTGGTCAGCGGCCCCAGCGTGTAGAACGGCGCCTCGTCGCACCACTCCAGCTGCCGGTCCATGTTCTCCTTGATCAGGTGCATGGGCACGTGCCCCGGCCCCTCGTTCATGGTCTGCACGTCGAACTCCCAGGCGATCCGCGTCAGCTCGCCCTGCGTGCGCAGCTCCGCGAACTGCGCCTCGTCGTTGGCGTCGTAGATGGAGCCGGGCCGCAGCCCGTCGCCCAGCGAGAACGCCACGTCGTACGCCCGCATGATCTCGCAGATCTCGCGGAAGTGCGTGTACAGGAAGCTCTCCCGGTGGTGCGCCAGGCACCACTTGGCGATGATGCTCCCCCCCCGCGACACGATCCCCGTCATCCGGTTCGCGGTGAGCGGCACGTAGCGCAGCAGCACCCCGGCGTGCACGGTGAAGTAGTCCACCCCCTGCTCCGCCTGCTCGATCAGCGTGTCGCGGTACAGCTCCCAGGTCAGCTCCTCGGGCACCCCGCCCACCTTTTCCAGCGCCTGGTAGATGGGCACCGTGCCGATGGGGACCGGCGAGTTGCGCAGGATCCACTCCCGCGTCTCGTGGATGTTCTTTCCGGTGGACAGGTCCATCACCGTGTCCGCGCCCCAGAGCGTCGCCCAGCGCAGCTTCTCCACCTCGTCCTCGATGGACGACTTCACCGCCGAGTTGCCGATGTTGGCGTTCACCTTGACCTTGAAGCCGCGGCCGATGATCATCGGCTCCAGCTCCGGGTGGTTGACGTTGGCCGGGATGATCGCCCGGCCCCGCGCCACCTCGCCGCGCACGAACTCCGGGTCCATCCCCTCGCGCAGTGCCACGAACTCCATCTCCGGGGTGACCTCGCCGCGCCGCGCGTAGTGCATCTGCGTCACGCACCCCGTGCCGCGCAGGGTGGGGCGGGCCAGCGACTCCGGCATCTCCACCGGCTGCGTCCCGGGCAGCGGCCGGTACGTCCGCCCCGTCTCCGCCACGTCGCCGCGGGCGCGGATCCACTCCGCCCGCAGCGGCGGCAGCCCCTGCCGCACGTCGCCGCCCAGCGGGCCGCTGGTGTCGTACACGCGCAAAGGCGGCTCCCCGCCCGAGAGCGCGATCTCGCGCACGGGGACGCGCACGCCGTGGCGCCCCTCCACGTACACCTTGCGGGATGCGGGAAAGGCGTCGCCGTAGTCGCCGGCGGGTGCGGGCTGCTGGGGACGGGCTCGGTCGATCATCGGCGTCTCCGTGGCTGCTGCGGGAGAGGGACGATCCGGACCGTGCGAGGTGGAGCGGATTCCGGCGGGGCGCACCGCTACGAAAAAGGCGCCACGCCGGGGACCCGGGGTGGCGCCTGGATGAACGCGCGCCGGCCGGCGGGTGGACGCGCGGCGGGGGCTTTCATCTGTGCGACACGCCGCGCTCCCTACGCCGGTGTGATCCGGATCAGGTTCCAAGGGACTCTCTCAACCCCGCGACCGTGCGCGGGATACCCCTGGCGGCTTGCGCGCTGAATATACGGCCGCGGCGGTCCCGCGGCCAGCCCGCCGTTTGCCCGGACACCGGGGAGCCCGGCCCGAAGCAGGCCAGCATGCGCCACGCCCACGGCGCGCAGCGCGCGGATGCGGTCGCTGGAGTCTGCCGTCTCGCGCCGGGCGCGCGGAAGTCGGGCGTCCCGGCCCGTGATGAGCGCGCGGCGAAGCGGATGCCCGTTTTTTGGGCAACGATTGCCCCAAAAAGTGGGCACAGTTCATTACCTGCGCAGCGACCAAAAAAGCGCCACCCCCAAGGAGGGGCGGCGCTTCACCGTACCATCAACCTGCTGCGGGCGGGGGACTTGGCGCCGGGATCAGTTCCCGCCGACGAGGAGCCCGTTCCGTTCGGTGGTCGACGTAGAATCGCTGCTCTCGGGAGTGGTGGTGCTGTTCCCGCCCACCAGGAGGCCGTTGTAGCTCGGCCCGGCAGGAGCGAGCGGCGAGTCGGAAGTACCACCGCAGGCAGCAGTTGCAAGGACGAGAACGACGACGGCGGCGCGGATCCAGCGGTTCATATGTCCTCCACGGTAGCAGATGGTTCTGCCGCGTGGTCAACGCATTTCGCGTGCCCCTTTTCGTCCCGCCCTTCAGGCGCGACCACCGGGTGAGGCGCGTTCCGTCGTCCCCGCACCTCCCGGCAGGTCGAGCCCTCTTTCGACGCGTCCCGGCCGCCCCTGTCCCCGCCTCCAGCCGAACCGCTGCCCGTGCGGCGCCGGCCGCCTGGTGCCGTGCGGAGCAGCGTGTCGGGACGATGCCAGGTGATCACCGTGACGGCCCCGACGATCGCCACCGGCACCAGGGCCATCGAGACCGCCAGAACCCCCCAGAACCAGGAGGGGGCAGCACCCATCCAGGCGGCGCAACCCAGGCCGGCCAGGAGCGGGGGGAGCGTCCCGAGCGCATAGGCGAAGAACTGGAGCGGCGATTCCACGCGAGGGACGCGGTCCCTGCGGCTCCGTGGGTTCCGGCGTCGCCAGGGGTGGTCCATGAGGCCTCCGGGGTGGGGGAGTTTCACCCGTGGGAGGGGGCAACGAGCATGCCCTATGTCGGCCCGGCGATCAGCCTGCGTGGGCGGCGGATTCCAGCATCGATTCGGTGTGCTTCACGTCCCGTGCGGCCCCCAGCGCGCGGAAGACCTCACGGGCCTCGCGGAGGAAGCCGGTGGCGGCGTCGGTGCGGCCCTCGCGCATCTCCAGCGTTCCCAGCTCCGTCAGAGCCCGTGCGCGCTCGTGCTCCAGCCCGGCCACGGAGCTGAGCCTGATCGCTTCCTCGAAGCGGCGGCGCGCCTCCACCGGGTCCCCCTCGGCGAGCGCCAGCATCCCCCGGAAGCGGGCGATGTCGGCGGGAGCGACCCGGCTGGTGCCCTTCTGCGCGGCGAGCTCGGCCCGGCGCAGCGTGTCCCGCGCGCGCACCAGCTCGCCCACCTGGATCAGGGGGAGGGCCCGGTTGGCGAGCAGGCTGGCGATGTTCGCGGTGTCCCCGGTGCGCTCCGCGATCTCCACGGCCCGGTCGAAGTACACCTCGGCCTCCATCCACTCGCGCAGCTCCCCGCAGACGAAGCCCAGGTTGTTGTAGGCGAGCAGCTCGTTGCGCTTGTTGCCGGAGCGGACGCACGACCCGATGCTCTCCAGGTAGTGGATGCGCGCCTCGCGCAGCTTCCCCTGGACGTTGGCCAGCACGCCCAGGTTCTGGCAGACGAGTCCCACCAGCTCGTCGTCGCCCACGTCGATCGCCAGGGCGAGCGCCCGCTCGTACAGCGTCTCCGCCTCCGCCCAGCGGCCCTCGGCGTAGCGGATGATCCCCAGCACGTTGAGCGCGCGCGCCGATTCCAGCGTGAGCCCGTGCAGCTCCGCGATCACCCGGCTCAGCTCCGCCAGCTCCCCCGCCTCCTCGAAGCGCCCCTGCTCCCGCCGCACCCGGGCCTGGCCGCGCAGGGCGTTCACCGCCCGCACGATCTCCCCCGGGCCGAGCGCGGCGCGGAACAGGCGGGAGAACGTCTGCGCCGCCGAGTCCCAGCGGCCCAGGCGCTCCTCGTGGGCGGCGTGCTCGGCCAGCGAGTCCAGCGACGGGGCGGGCGGCGCGAGCGTCACGTTCACGAGGGCGGCCCCGCGCCGTCGGCCGGGGCCGGGTCGGGGAGGCGCAGCACGAAGGTGGAGCCCACCCCGAGGGCGCTCTCCACCAGCAGGTCGCCGCCCAGCAGGCGGGCCAGCTTGCGCGAGATGGGGAGCCCCAGCCCCGTCCCGCCGCTCCCGCCGGTCCCCACCACCTGCTCGAACTCGTGGAAGATGCGCTCCCGGTTTTCCGGGGCGATCCCGCGGCCGGTGTCGGTGACGCGGATCTCCAGCCAGCGCGGCGCCGCCTCGGCGGCGCCGTCCGCGGGGGCTTGCGGCGAGGCCACCGTCACCGTCACCTCGCCGGCGTCGGTAAACTTTACGGCGTTGGAGAACAGGTTTACCAGGATCTGGCGGACCCGGTCGCCGTCGGTGTGCAGGCCGGGGAGGGTGCCCGGGGGCGGGCAGCGGAAGCGGAGCCCCTTCTGGTCCACCAGAGGCTGCACCGTGGCGAAGGCGTCCTCCACCACCTCGCGAAGCGAGACGGGGCGCAGCACCAGCTCCATCTTGCCGGCCTCGATCTTGGACAGGTCCAGGACGTCGTTGACCAGGTGGAGCAGGTTCTGGGTGGCCCGCTGCGCCCGCTCCATGAAGGAGCGCTGCTGGGGGGGCACCTCGCCCGCCACCCCGTCCAGGAGCAGGCTCTGGTATCCCAGGATGGCGTTGAGCGGTGTGCGCAGCTCGTGGCTGAGCGAGGCGAAGAAGCGCTCCTTGGCCTGCGACGACCAGCGCAGCTCCTCGTACGCGCGCTCCAGCTCGCGGGAGCGGTCGGCGAGCTCGCGGTGCAGGCGGGCGTTGCTGATGGCGACCGCGGCGTGCCCCGCCAGCGTCAGCGCCAGCCGGGTGTCGCGGGGGGCCAGCGGGTACTCGCGGCGGTACCCCACCACCAGCGCCCCGAAGGTCTCGCCGAACAGCGACAGGGGGACGCCCAGCCCCACCCGCATTCCCTCCGCCGCGTGGAAGGGGAAGTCGTCCACCCCGAAGGCGTCGCCCTCGCCGCCGGCGGAGAGCGGCTTCCCCGCCTCCACCACCCGCACCGCGAAGGGATCGTCGTCCGGGTTGGGGGCGCGGAGCCCCACCGCGGCCACGGTGCGGATGTGCCCGTCCGCGCCGGTGGTGTTCACCGTCACGTAGTGGGCGCCCAGCAGCGTGCGGGTGAAGCGCGCCACCAGGTTGAGCACCTCGTCCGGGTCCAGGGTGCGGTTGGCCGCGAGCCCCAGCACGTGCAGCGCCTCGCTCTCCTCGGCGCGCAGGCGCAGCGTGTCGCGCTCCTCCTCGGCGCGGCGCAGGCGGCCGTCCCGCTCCGCCACGCGCCGCAGCGCCCCCGCCAGCCGCTCCCACCCCGCCTCCACCCGCTCGCCGAACGCGCCGGGCTCGCACTCCAGCACCACGACGCCCGCCCCCTCGCCCAGGGGGAGGAGGAGGGCGTCGCAGCGGGGCGAGGCCAGCAGCCGGGGCTCGCGCGCGGCGCGCGCCTCGCGGAGCAGGTCGCGGCAGGGCTCCGCGCCGTCCGGCCACCGGTCCACGACCCCGCTCCCCACCCGGTCCGCCCACCAGGCGGAGCGGAGCGGGAACAGGGCGGCAAGGCGCTCCGCCGCCGACCTGAACGCGGCCGGCGGGGTGTCGCTGTCGTACACGTGGACGGCGACGTCCAGGAGGTCCATTGCGAAGGGAAAGGGGAGCCGGGATCGGAAGGGGTCCGGCTATGCACGGTTCGGGCCGCGCAGCCGCTCCCCAGGGGGCAGGGTCAACCTAGCGACGCGTCCGTTTCTGAACAATCCTGGCGGGAAGAACAAGGGGCCGCCCGGCAGGGCGGCCCCCGAAAAACGGGTCCGGACCCCGGCTCAGCCCTTCACCTTGCAGGTGGCCGAGGTGACGCTGTAGCTGGAGGCAGCCGTGGCGCCCGACGCGACCGTCACCGTGGCCGGGGTGGCCGTGGCGGCGAAGCCCAGGGTGTCGCCGTTGGCGAAGCCCACGCGGTCCACGCCCAGCGTGTAGGTGCCCGGGGCGACCGCGGCGATGGTGTAGGCGCCGGCGGCCGTGGTGGTGCCGGTGCGGACCACGGTGCCGCTGGTGGCGGTGGGGACCACGCGGGTGAGGTCCAGCGTGGCCTGCCCGCCGCACGCGGGGATGGAGACGCCCTGCGCCAGCGCCACCGTGCCGCCGATGGTGCCGGGCTGCGTGTTCCCGCTCCCGCCCTTTTTGGTGCCGATCAGCACGGGCTTGAGGATGTACTTGCCGGATTTGCCGGCCTCGTGCCCGAAGCTCTGGTTGACGTCGAAGTCCACGAGCAGCGTGGTGGCGTCCGACACCGTGATGCCGCCGGGGAAGACCACCTTGAAGCCGCTCTGCGCGCAGCTGGGGCACTTGAGCTCGCCCGTGGAGGTCACGCCCGCCGGGAGCGTGGCGCCGGAGGTGGCGTACACCTTGTCGTCGCTGGTGACCACGTACGCGCCGTCCACCACCACGCGGAGCTGCGAGTAGGTCCCGGGCTGCACGGTCGCGCCGCTCACCAGCTCCGTGAACTTGCCGCCGGAGAGCTTCAGCAGGTCGATCCACTCGGTGGAGTTCACCGCGAACTCCTGCCGCGCGGCGGTGCTGTCGCCGGTCTGGGTGCCCTGCAGGATGATCTTGCTGATCCGGACCCGCGCCTCCTTGAGGTCGCCGGGGGCGTCGGTGAGCTGGACGGTGAGGCGGCTCTCGCCGGGCTCCAGCGAGCCGGTGGAGCTCTCGCAGGCGCCCAGGAACAGGGCCCCCGCGAGGAGGGGAAGGAGCATCGAGCGGTTGCGTGCGACCATCGTCGCCTCCAGGAAAGAAGGGTCTGCCGGGAAGGGTTTTCCGGCTTCGCTTCTCCCGTCTACCCGTTTCCGGGACGGCCGGACAATCTCGGAGAGACTCCTGGCTTTGCGGCCCCGCCTCGCGACGGGTGTGCCCTGCGGGAGTCGGCCCGGTTCGGGTCTCCGGGCCAGCTTGGGTGCGCTATGACGACGGAGGGGGGCGGCGGGTCACATCCGGCGCGGAGCGCGCGATTACGCGCCGTCCTCGTCCTCGCCCCGCATCATGCGCCGGTAGCTGTCGTAGCGGGCCGCCTCCACCTCGCCGGCGTCCACGGCGGCGCGCACGGCGCACCCGGGCTCGTGCGTGTGGGTGCAGGACCGGGCGTAGCGGCAGTGGCCCAGGTACGGGCCGAACTCGGGGAAGTAGCCGTCCAGCTCGTCGGGGTCCACGCCCCAGAGCCCCACCTCCCGCAGTCCCGGAGTATCGGCCACGTAGCCGCCGCACTCCAGCGGGATGAGCTGCGCGGTGACGGTGGTGTGGCGCCCCTTGTCCACCGCCTCGCTCACCGAAGCGACGCGGAGGGCGAGGCCCGGCTGCACGGCGTTGAGGAGGCTGGACTTGCCCACGCCGGAGGGGCCGGTGAGGGCGGACACCCGCCCGCAGATGGCCCCGCGGAGCTCGTCCACGCCCCGCCGCTCGCGGGCGGCGGTGTAGAGCACGGGGTAGCCGGCGCGCGCGTACGGGGCGAACAGCGCCCGCGCGGCCTCCTCCCCGGCGACGTCCGTCTTGTTGGCGACGATGAGGGGGTCCAGCCCGCTGGACTCGCAGATGACCAGGAAGCGGTCCAGCATGCGGAGGTGGGGGGAGGGGTTGGCGACCGCGAACACGATCACCACCTGGTCCACGTTGGCGACGATGGTCTTGGCGCGGGGGGCCTTGCCGGGGGCCCGGCGCACCAGGGCGGTGCGCCGCGGGTGGACGCGCTCCACCACCCACCCGGAGCCGACCGGCTCCACCTCCACCCGGTCGCCCACCACCACCCGCTCGCCGGTGCGCTCCTCGCGCTTGACCTTGCCGCGGAGCGCGGCCTCCACCGTCCCCTCCTCCGTCTCCACCGCGTACGTCCCGCCCTGCGCGCGGAGCACCGTGCCGATCATGCGGGCGCCCCGGGGGGAGGGAAACGAAGCGAGCACCCTCCCGGGGGGGAGGGTGCTCGCGTGGTGCGGGTACGCACGGGGGTCATGCCGCGGCGAAGGAAGCCAGCGCCTCGCCCATCTCCCCCTCGCGCAGGCGCTTGAGGGCGCGGTCGCGGAGCTGGCGGATGCGCTCGCGGGTCACGCCCAGGATGTCGCCGATCTCCTCCAGCGTGTGCTCGCGCCCGCCCTCCAGCCCGAAGTACAGCTTGAGGACCTTGGCGTCGCGCGGCTGGAGGGTGTCCAGCGCCCGGTCGATGCGCTCGCTGAGCAGCCGCTCCTCCACCTCGTCCTCGGTGACGATGGCCTCGTCCGAGATGAAGCGCTCCATGAGCTGCGAATCCTCGGAGTCGCCGATGGGGGCGTCCAGGCGGATTTCCGCGGCGTTGAGCGTCTGCAGGCTCTCCACGATCTCAGGCGACAGCCCGGTGGCCTCGCTGAGCTCCTGGGGCGTGGGGTCGCGCCGCAGCTCCTGCTTGAGGCGCTCGCGCTCCCGGAAGATCTTTGCCAGGTCGGAGGCGCGGTTCAGCGGCACGCGCACGGCGCGCCCCTGGTTGGCGAGCGCCGACAGGATGGCCTGGCGGATCCACCACACCGCGTAGGAGATGAACTTCACCCCCTGGTCCGGGTCGAACTTCCGGGCGGCGGTGACCAGCCCCACGTTCCCCTCTTGGATCAGGTCCGAGAGGGAGACGCCGCGGTTCTGGTACTTCTTGGCCACGGAGATCACGAACCGGAGGTTGGCGCGCACGAGCTCCTGGATGGCGTCCTCGTCACCCGTCTGCGCACGCCGCCCGAGCTCGATCTCCTGCGGGGGGGTCAGCAGGCTGTGCGTGCTGACCTCCTTGAGATATTGGTCCAGGCTCGACTGGTCTTCGGCGGCGACCCCGAACCCCGCGTCGAGCGAGGGGGCCGACCGCTTCCGCCGCCGTGTCTTGCGTGCTGCCGTAGCCATATGGGTTCTTCGTCCGTAAAACGGATCCTGCGTTGATGGCCTCCCGGGCGCCGGGAAACCGTGGTGCGCCATGCTGCAAGACTTCTGCCGGAAAAAACAACCGCCCGGCGCGTTGGGGGCGGCCGGGCGGGAGCGTGGGTGCGCCTGGGGCGCGCCTACTCCCGTGCCGTCGCCATCCACCGCACCGCGTCGTCCGCCGCGGGCGCGCCGAGACACGCCCCCAGGGGGCGGCGGGCGGTCTGCATCGGGACGTCTCCGGGCATCTTCGCGCTTCGGTGGCTGGGGTGGTCCTGCCCATCGGCCGGGGCAGGGGGCGCACAGTATAGTGCCCGCCTCCCCCCCCGTCAAGCGACCGCGCGAGCGGCCGGCGACGCCCCGGAGCGCCTCACGATCTCCGCCCCGGGAAAAGACATGTACCGCCGGTTCCGGGCGATGTTCCGCGGGTCTGGAGGGCTCGGAGCGGGGCCGGAAAAGTTTGCGCGGAGGAGAAGGGGACAGGGAACAGGTTACAGGGGACAGCCGTCAACAGCGGGAGTGCGGGAGTGCGCCCCACCGGGGGGCGCCGTTCAGCCGTTCGCTGTTCCGTCGTACCCCTATGATCCGTGACGGAGGGAGACAGCCGGGCAGTTTCGGCTGGCTCCCTCCGGCGAGGTGAGACCCGCCGGCAGTTTGGCGGGGCTCGCCGAGCCCGCGGAGGAGACCGGACAGCAGTACCGTCCGGGCTCCGGAGCGGCCCGCCACGGCAGGAAAAAGTCAGACCTTCAAATGACGACGCCGCGCAAGCCGCTCCTCGCGACGCTGCTTCCCCGCCTCGTACCGCCGCTCCTCCTCCTCCGTCTCGGGCAACACTTGAGGAATGCGCGTGGGCCGGCCGTCCTCGTCCAGGGCCACGAACGTCGCGTAGCAGGTGTTGGTGTGGCGCTCCTCGCCGGTGATGGGGTTCTGGGCCATCACCTTGATCCCCACCTCCATGCTGGTGGTGCCGGCGAAGTTGACGGAGGCCATGGCGACGACCAGCTCGCCGATGTAGATGGGCTCGTTGAACTCCACGCTGTCCATGCTCTTGGTCACCACCGGCCGCCCGGCGTGCTTCATGGCGCAGAACGCGGCCGCCCGGTCGATGAAGCCCAGGATGGTGCCGCCGAACAGCGTCCCCGCCACGTTCATGCTGTGGGGCTCGGCCAGGTCGGCGAACGTGACCTGCGACAGCCTGACGGGCCGCGGGACGGCCGGGTCGGGCGGGGAGTGCTTCCGGTAGATGTCGACGGTTCGGATCATGTCCACGGTCGGGTCGGTTTCGGGGCGGCGGCGGAGGGACCGCCGCGGCGCGCCCCAAGATGGCGGCGGGGCGCGGGGTTGGGAAGCGGCGCGGGAGGTTGCCGGAACCTTCTGCACGGAGATAGACTATTCGGTCTTCCGACACTTCCCGCCTCCGCCGCAACCACCCCGGAGACCCGAAAACATGAAGTTCCCGACCGCCGTCCTGGCGCTGCTGGCGGCAGGGTGCGCCACGGCCGCCCCGCGCACGCCCGCACCCGCCGCGCCCTCGCAGCGCCCCCAGGCCGCTCCCGCGGCGCCCGCCGGGGGTGACACTCCCGCACCCGGCGGCGAGCGGCCCACCCTCCCCGGGGTGCAGGGCGGCGGCGGCCCCGGCGGGGGCGGCGCCTCCGCCGGCGAGCCCATCCCGCGCCCCTACGCGTCGGTGGTGACGCCGCGCGCGCAGACCCGCCGCGGGCTGTTCGCCACGCACCGGGTGGGGAGCCGGCTGCTGTACGAGATCCCCGCGAAGGAGTTCGGCAAGGAGATGCTGCTGGTGTCCCAGATCGCCCGCAACACGCTGGGCTCGGGGTACGGCGGGCAGGCGGTGAACAACTACGTGCTGCGCTGGGAGCGGCGCGACAACCGGGTGCTGCTGCGCAGCGTCTCGTACGACGTGGTGGCGGACACGGCGCTCCCCATCTCGCGGGCGGTGGCGGCTGCCAACTACGACCCCGTGGTGGCGGTGTTCAACGTGGAGGCGTGGGGGCCGGACAGCTCCGCGGTGATCGACGCGACGCGCCTGTTCACCACCAACTCGCCGGAGTTCGGGGTGGGGAACGCGATCCGCGGCACGCTGGACGCCTCGCGCACCTTCATCGAGCGGGTGGCGGCGTTCCCGGACAACGTGGAGGTGGAGGCGACGCACACCTACAACGTCACCCCGCCGGCGCAGCCCGGGATCCCGGAGGAGTTCCGCCCGGGCCCGCGCACCTCCAGCGTGGTGATGCACTGGAGCATGGTGCGCCTGCCGGAGCAGCCCATGATGCCGCGCCTGGCGGACTCGCGGGTGGGCTTCTTCAGCGTGGCCAAGCAGGACTTCGGCACGGAGGAGCACCGCGCGGCGCGCCGCACCTACATCTCCCGCTGGCGGCTGGAAAAGAAGGACCCGTCGGCGGAGGTCTCGGAGCCGGTGAAGCCGATCGTGTACTACCTGGACCCGGCGACGCCGGCCAAGTGGGTGCCGTACATCAAGCAGGGGATCGAGGACTGGCAGCCGGCGTTCGAGGCGGCGGGCTTTCGCAATGCGATCGTGGCGCGCGACGCGCCCACCCCGGCCGAGGACCCCGACTGGTCGCCGGAGGACGCGCGCTACTCGGTGATCCGCTGGCTCCCCTCGAACATCGAGAACGCACAGGGGCCGCGGGTGGTGGACCCCCGCACGGGCGAGATCATCGAGGCGGACGTGAAGATGTACCACAACATCCTCAACGTCCTGCGCAGCCAGTACTTCGGGCAGGTGGCGCCGCTGGACCCGCGGGCCCGGCGGGTGCCCTTTCCGGACTCGCTGATGGGCGAGCTGCTGCGCTACGTGGTGGCGCACGAGGTGGGGCACACACTGGGCTTCCCGCACAACATGAAGGCCAGCGCCACCTACCCGGTGGACAGCCTGCGCAACGAGGGCTTCCTGCGGCGGATGCGGCACACGCCCACGCTGATGGACTACTCGCGCTTCAACTACGTGGTGCAGCCGGAGGACAACATCCCGCCGGAGCTGCTGTTCCCGGCGGTGGGGCCGTACGACAAGTTCGCGACCATGTGGGGGTACAGGCCCATCCCGGGCGCGCGGACGCCGGAGCAGGAGCGCCCCACGCTGGACGCCTGGGCGCGCGAGCAGGACGCCAAGCCGTACCTGCGCTACATGACCGCGGGGAGCGGCGGCGCGGACGCGGGCGACCACACGGAGGCGGTGGGCGACGCGGACCCGGTGTACTCCACGGGGATGGGGATCCGCAACATCCGCCGCATCGTCCCCATGCTGATCCCGGCCACGGTGAGGCCCGGCGAGGACTTCGCGGACCTGCAGGAGCTGTACACGCGCCTGATCGGCCAGTGGAGGACGGAGCTGTCGCACGTGCCCATCCTGGTGGGCGGGGTGGAGTCGCAGGAGAAGCGCGGCGGGCAGGAGGGGGTGCGCTTCACGCCGGTGCCGCCGGCGCGGCAGCGGGCGGCGGTGAGGTTCCTCAACGAGAACGCCTTCGGCACCCCGCGCTTCTTCCTGGACCGGGAGATCCTGCGCCGCATCGAGGTGGAGGGGGCGATGACCCGCATCGGCAACGCGCAGCGCGTCATCCTGGACCAGCTGCTCAGTGACGCCCGCATGCGCCGCATGGTGGAGTTCGAGGCGCTGGCCGAGCGCCCGGGGCAGGTGTACACGCTGGGCGCGATGCTGGCCGACGTGCGGGGCGGGATCTGGAGCGAGCTGGCGGAGGGGAGCCCCTCCATCGACCCGTTCCGCCGCAACCTGCAGCGCGCCTACCTGGCCGAGGTGGCCGAGCGGGTGAACCCGCCCGCGCGCCCCGCGCCGACGGGCCTGGCCGCGCTGCTGGGCGGCGGCAGCAACGCCACCGGCCCCTCGGAGGCGCAGGCGCTGCTGCGCGGCGAGCTGCGCGCGCTGGACGCCCAGATCCGCGCCGCCATCCCCCGGACCGCGGACCGCACCAGCCGGATGCACCTGGAGGCGGCCCGGGACGAGATCGGCAAGATTCTGGAGCCGAACGGATAGGGGACAGGGGACAGGGAACAGGGGACAGGGAACAGCCTGCAACGGCGCCCCCGCCGCGAGACCGCGGTGGGGGCGCCGTCGCAAGGCCCTCACCCGGCTCGCTTGGGCTCGCCACCCTCTCCCAATTCTGGGAGAGGGTTTTTGTCGTTCAGCTGTTTCGTCGTATCCACATGATCCGTTGCGGAGGGAGACAGCCGGGCAGTTTCGGCTGGCTCACTCCGGCGCAGGGAGCCCCGCCGGCAGTTTGGCGGGGCTCCCGGAGCCCGCGGAGGAGACCGGCAGCAGTATCGCCGGGCTCCGCAGCGGCCCGCCTCAGCACAATGAACTCACCACTTCAGCACGATCTTGCCGAAGGTGTCGTTCTCCTCCATCTGCCGGTGCGCGTCGGCGATCTCGGCAAACGGGTAGACGCGGTCGATGACGGGGCGGATCTTGCCGGACGACAGCAGCGGGAGCACCGTGCTGGAGAACTCCCGGGCCAGGGCGATCTTCTCCTCCAGCGGGCGGGTGCGCAGCACGGTGCCGACGATGCGGATGCGGCGGCGCAGCAGCAGGCCCAGGTCCAGCTCCACCTTGGACCCCGCCACGGTGCCCACCACCACCACCCGGCCGCCCTGCGCGAGGCCGCGCAGCGACTCCTCCAGGATCCTGCCGCCCACCAGGTCCACCACGGCGTGGACGCCGCTCCCGTAGGTGGCGTTCTCCAGGGCGGCGGCCAGCTCCTCCCTGCCGGTGTCGATGCCCACGTCCAGCCCCAGCTCTGCGGCGCGGGCGAGCTTGTCCGCGCTGCGCGAGGTGCCGATGGTCACGGCGCCGGCGGCGCGGGCCAGCTGGAGCGCGGCGGTGCCGACGCCGCTCCCCACGGCGTGGATGAGCACGCGCTCGCCCATGAGCAGCTCCAGCCGGGTGAAGAGCGCGTCGTAGGCGGTGAGGAAGGCCTCGGGGATGGCGGCGCCCTCCTCGAAGGAGAGCCCCTGCGGGATGCGCATGGCCTCGCGCTCGTGCACCACCACGTACTCGGCGTACCCGCCGCCGCCCACGATCCCCATCACCCGGTTGCCCACGGCCCACAGTCCGGCGCCCTCGCCCACGGCGTCCACCTCGCCGGCGTACTCCAGCCCCGGCACGTCCTGCGGCGCGCCCGGCGGGGCGGGGTACCGGCCGCGCCGCTGGAGCAGGTCGGCGCGGTTCAGCGCGGAGGCGTGCACGCGCACCCGGATCTCGCCGGGGCCGGGCTCGGGGAGGGGGCGCTCGGCCAGCTGGAGCACCTCGGGCCCGCCGGGGCGGGCGATCACCACGGCGCGCATCAGCGGGACGGCGCGCCCGCGGCGCCCGCTCGGGAGCGGAGAAACGCCTCGATGCCGCGCGCGTGGGCGTCGGCCAGGCGGTCCAGGAACTCCGGGTCGCGCAGGGCGGCCTCCTGCTCGGGGATCAGCATGAACAGCGACTCGGTGAGCGCGGACGGCATCCAGGTGGGGCGCGCCAGCGCCAGGTTGGACTGCCGCGCCCCCAGGTCGGGGATGCGGGTGGCGCCCACGATCTCCCGGTCCAGCTCGCGCGCCAGGGGCGCGGAAAAGGGCTGGAAGTAGTACACGCTGGTTCCCTGGTTGCGGAAGGGGTTGACCCCCTCGCCGAAGGCGTTGTTGTGTACGGACACCAGCAGGTGGGCGTCCCACGCGGCGGCCGTGTCGGTGCGGGCGCCCAGCTCCACCGGGACGTTGGCCGTGCGGGTGAGCAGCACCTCTGCGCCCGCCGCCCGCAGCCGCTCGGCCAGCCGCGTGCCGATGGCCAGGTTGGCCTCGGCCTCGGTGAGCCCGGTGGGGCCGGTGGCGCCCCCGGGCGGGTGCCCCGGGTCGATGGCGATGCGCGCGCCGCGGAGCGGCGCGGACGCGTCGATGGCCGGCGGGCGCCGCACGCGCAGCACCAGGGTGCCGTCGCCCTCGTAGAACGCCTTGTACCCCCAGAGCGGGCGGGCCAGGCGCACCTCGGCCTCGGCGCGGCCGGGCGTCCCCGCCCTCCACGCCACGCCGGCCAGCAGCGGGTCGGCGGCGGAGGGAGTGCCCGCCGGCGCGGTGCGGCCGTACAGCGTCAGCGTGAGCCGGTCCTCGGCGGCCTGCACCAGGAAGGGGGCGCCCGCCGCGGCGAAGCGCAGGTCCACCCACCCCGCGGCCGGGGCGACCGCGAGCCGCGCGGCCCCCGTGGCGCCGTTGCTCCCGGCCGGCGCCGCGGGGCCCGCCAGGGTCAGCGCGTCGGCCGGGAACCAGGCGGAGGTGGCGCCGTCCAGCTGCGCCCGGTACTGGTCGCCGCGGCGCTCCACCACCCGCAGGCGCGCCCCGCGCGGCAGGAACCAGCGGTAGGTGCCCGTGGGCGTCGGCCGGCCGACGGCGACGTCGGAGCCGGTGGCCAGGGTGTCCCGGCCGCCGGTGACCACGGCCGTCTGCGGGGTGAACGCGGGCGCGGCGGGCGCCGCGGGGGCGGCCGGCGCGGCGGCGGTGTCGGCCTGGACGGTGTCCGACCGCGCGGTGTCGGGGCGCGCGGGCGCGGCCGGCCGCGGGGCGGCGTACGCCACCTCGGCGCGCACGGGCTCCCCGCCCGCGCTCGCGGTCAGCACCCAGCGGCCGTCGGCGGGGAGGGGGAGGTAGGCCAGGAACGCGCCGTTGGGCGCCACCGGCACGGGGGTGCCGTTGATGTCCAGCGCGGCGCGGCCGGTCCCCACCGAGCCGTAGACGTAGGTGGAGTCCACCCGCGGCCGGGGGCTCCCCGGCGTCGGGTGGACCACCCGGACCGCCAGGGGGCCGTCGGCCTCGGGGATGGGCGGGAGCGCGGGGCTCACCGGCTGGTACACGAGGCGCACGGGGGCGGCCTCGGGCCCCGGTGCGGCGGCCGGCCCGGCGGGCGCGCAGGCCCCCAGGGACGCGAGCAGGAGCAGCGCACCGGGGGTGCGCCGCGCGGGGAAGCGGTCTCTCAATCGTCGGTCTCCGTCAGGTGTGCGGCCGGCCAGCTTGCAAGCGGCGGGCCGTGTGCCGCCAGCCCCGCTCGCCGCAGGGAGTTGCGCGAATCGACACCCATCACCCATATTTTGCGACACCAATCACGCCCGCGGCCCCGGCCCGTCCCCGCCGGCCCCGCCGCCCCCCTCCCCACCCGAGAGGTCCCGTCATGCGCCACGTGCTCCCCCGCGCGGTCCTCGCCGCGTCGCTCGCCCTGCTCGCCGCCTGCGCGGACGACGCGCCCGCCCCGACGGCCCCGGACGCTCCCGCCGCCTCCGCCGCGCAGGACCCGCAGGTCCCCAGCCGAAGCCGGCAGCGGCCGGGCACCCTGGCCGACCTCCCCGACGCGGAGCTGTGGCGCTACGTGGCCGCCGGCGAGGGCCGCGCCGCGGTGGGGCTCAAGGCCCCCGGCGCCAACCGCGGCGTGTACCGCGGCCGGGTGCTGGTGGGCGCCCAGGACTGGAGCCGCGGGCGCGCGGCGGTGGCGGCGCAGCGCGGCGTGACGCTGCTGCGCGCGGACACGCTGCTCCCGGTGCTGGAGGTGCGGCTGGACGGCCCGGCCGCGCTGGCGGCGGTCCGGAAGCTCCCCTTCGTGGACTACGTGGAGCCGGTGATCGGCGATCCCGTGCCGCAGCAGTTCGCGGGGGTGGGCGGGTGCGGGTGGGGGAGCGCCTGGACGGGCGACCGCCAGTACACCTCCTCCGGCGACGTGTACTCGCAGCGGTGGACGGCCATGAACATCCCCGCGGCCTGGACGCTGAGCAGCGGCGCCGGCGTCACCGTGGGGCTCACCGACACGGGGATCTCCGCCAACCAGGCGCAGCTCCTCAGCCAGTTCGCCACCGGCGAGAGCACCGGCCGCACCGTGCGCCTGTTCTACCTCACCCACCTGGGGAGCGCCTACGACGACTGCGGCCACGGCACGCGCATGGCCGGGATCATCGCCGCGCCGCGCGACGGGCGCAGCGTGGGCGGGGTGGCGTGGAAGAGCAACCTGATCAGCGTGCGGCAGGCCAACGGCGTGGCGGCGGTGTCCAGCAGCGACGCCGCGGGCTCGGTGCGCGCCGCCGCCCAGAACGGCTCGCAGATCGTGGTCATGGCGTGGGAGTCGCTGAACTGGTGGTGGCAGGTGTCGGACGAGATCGAGTACTGGCACTACAACCGGCCGGTGCTGTTCCTGGGCGCGGCGGGGACCTCCGGCTGCGGCGACGGCATCCTGGACAGCAACGTGGTGTTCCCGGCCGACATGCCCGAGGTGGTGGCGGTCACCGGGATCACCTACCCGGGCGGCGGGATCCCCTGCGGCATCCACTACGGGAGCGACGTGGAGCTGACGGCGTACCTGTCGGTGCCCAGCACGGGGCAGTACACGGCGGACGTCGTGGAGATGGGCGGCAGCTCCAACGCCACCGCCGTGATGGGCGGGATCGCGGCGCTGGTGTGGTCCAAGAACCCGGCGATGACGCGCGACCAGCTGCGGGCGCGGCTCCAGCAGAGCGGCGCGTACTACCCCAGCCGGCACTCGAAGGAGGGGTACGGGCTGGTGAATGCGCTCAAGGCGGTGCGGGGGTACTGAGATCTCGATCTGACCTTCTGGGCGTCGGGGCCGCTCCGGCTCCGGGAGCCTCACGCAAACTGCCGCGTGAGTCTCCCTCCGCAGAAGGGGGTGGGAACACATCGTGAGGCCGGTCCGGCGCGCTCCCTCCGGGGGGGCGTCCGGGCCGATTTCGCCTTCAGGGGGCGTTTCCGGGGCTTTTCGTGGGTGTCGGGGGGCGATTTTCCGCCGTGAGACTTGACATTTCGGCCGTCAACTCCCCTCTTGCGGTACGTCGGGCCGCGGGCCCGCAGTCGAGCACCTCGGTTGCTCGCTCCTCTACCCAGACCAGGAGACCGCTCCATGGCCACGCCGAAGAAGGGCACCCCCACGAAGTCTGCTGCGAAGAAGACCCCGGCCAAGAAGTCCACGGCCAAGAAGTCCGCCGGTGGCGAGGGCGGGGCGCGCGAGGCGCGTGGCGGCATCGCGCAGCCGGTGACGCCGGACAAGGAGCTGGCCGCCATCGTCGGCAAGGACCCGCTCCCGCGCTCCGAGATGACCAAGAAGATCTGGGACTACATCAAGAAGAACAACCTGCAGGACTCCCAGAACAAGCGGAACATCAACGCGGACGACAAGCTCCGGCCGATCTTCGGCAAGGACCAGGTCACCATGTTCGAGATGACCAAGCTGGTCAACCAGCACGTCAAGTAGAACGCCGCCCGCCGGGTTCGTCGCCCGGCGGCCTCACAGGGGAGCCGCGACCTTCACCGGGGCGCGGCTCCCCTGCGTTTTTCCGCGCCACTTTACTTTGACAGGATTGAACTGCTGGGTTCGGGCGTGCCCCCGGCTGCGCCGGGGTCGGGCTTCGGCTCCGTAACGCAGCAAACTACGCTGCGTAACGGAGTCGAGCCCGCGCAAACAGCCGCGCGGTCTCGCCCCTTCGGGCCGAAATCCCTCACGCGGGGCTCGCGCTGGCGTCCGCAGGGAGCCCAGGAGGCCGTGAATCAGGCTGCGAGGGTGTCGCCCCCGACCCGTAGACGCTGCCGGGCGGGGCCGATGAGCCTACAGGGGAGCCGCGACCCGCACCGGGACGCGGCTCCTCTGCGCCTTGCCGCTCCCCAGCGCGCCGGCTTCGTTGCCGCCCCAGCACCACGCCGCCCCGTCTACGGCGACGCCGCAGGTGTGCTCCGCACCCGCGGAGAGCGCCGTGAAGCGGATCCCGCCCAGGACGGCGGCCGGCGAGGCGCGGCGCTCCGCGGTGCCGTCGCCGAGCTGGCCGGCGGCGTTGTCGCCCCAGCACCACGCGGCGCCGTCCGCCGTGAGCGCGCAGGTGTGCGCCGCCCCGGCGAAGATCCGCGCGAAGGGCGTTGAGCCGGCCACCGGGACGGGCGCCTCGCGGTTCGCGCCCGCCGTGTCGCCGCCGCCGCGTCCGTCGCCGAGCTGCCCCCTGGGGTTGGCGCCCCAGCACAGGGCGCGGCCCTCCCGCGTCACGCCGCAGGTGTGGGCGGCGCCCGCGCTGAGCGAGGCGAACACGTGCCCGCCCGACACGGGGGTGGGGACGTGCGCGCTGTCCGCCTCCGCGCTGCCGAGCTGCCCGCCCCCGTCGCTCCCCCAGCAGTACACGCGTCCCTCCGCCGTGAGGCCGCAGGTGTGGTCCTCCCCCGCCGCGAGCGAGGCGAAGCGCAGCCCGGTGCGGACGGGCGCGGGGGCGGCGTGGTCCTCCTCGCCGCCGTCGCCCAGCTCGCCGTGGTAGTTGCTCCCCCAGCAGAAGGCGCGTCCCTCGCGCGTGAGCCCGCACACGTGCTCGTGCCCCACGGCCAGCGAGGCGAACGCCGCGTCCGAGCGGACGGGGACGGGCGCGGTCCGCCAGTCCTCCGAGCCGTCCCCGACCTGCCCGAACAGGTTGTCGCCCCAGCAGTACGCCCGCCCCGCCGCGGTGAGCCCGCACGTGAAGCGCTCCCCCGCCGCCAGCGACGCGAGCCGCGCGTTCGTCCGCACGGCGACGGGCGCGAGCGTGGCCGTCAGCATGCGCGACGAACCGATCCCCAGCTCCCCGGCGGAATTGTTGCCCCAGCAGAGCGCCGCGCCGCCCGCCGTGACGCCGCAGGTGCCCATGGCGCCCGCGGAGACGGCGCGGAACGCGGGCGCCGCGGCGGAGCCCGCGTCGCGCACCACCACGGTGGACGAGTCCTCCAGCCCCCGGTGCCGCGCGGTGACGCGCACCCGCCCCGCCCGCCGCGCCCTCAGCACGCCGCCCGGCCCGATCTCCGCCACGGCGGGATCGGAGACGGTGAGCGCCAGGCTGTCCGCCGCCACCTCGCGCGGCGTGTGGTGCGGCCGGTACAGCGTGGACGCCCGGATGCGGGCGGTGTCGCCCGGCACGAGGACGAGCCCGGTGGAGTGCAGGTGCAGCCGCTCGCTGGAGCAGCCGGCGACGAGCAGGAGCACGACGGCGAGCGCGGTGCGCAGAGAGAAGCGGGGCATCGGCGGACGGACTGGGGAAACGGACGGGGAAGCGCGCCAGTCTACGCCAGCGGGAGCCGAGGACGCAAGCGACCACCCGCGTGAGGGATTTCGGCCCGAAGGGGCGAGACCCGGCGGGGCAGTTTCCGCCGGGGCTCGACTCCGTTGGCGAGCGTTGTTTGCTCGCCTACGGAGCCGAAGCCCGACCCCGCGCCAGCGGGGGCACGCCCAAACCCGCCGTAAACGACGAAGCCCCCGGAGGAAGAACCTCCAGGGGCTTCGCCCTGAACGAAACCGGCTACCGGCTCACCGGCCGTCGTGCAGCCGCATCCCGCCCTCGGCCGCATGAGACCCCCCGGTGGGAGGCAGCAGCGACGGGAACAGCACCTTGCCCTCGCTCATGCTGGCCCCGCGCAGCGCCACCGCGAGCGCCTCGTCGATGGACTCCACCAGGTGCACCTCGAACTGGTCCCGCACGTCCTGCGGCAGGTCGTCCAGGTCCGGCTCGTTGTCCCGGGGCAGGATCACCGTGCGGATCCCCGCCCGGTGCGCGCCCAGCAGCTTCTCCTTGACCCCGCCGATGGCCAGCACCCGCCCGGTGAGCGTCACCTCGCCGGTCATCGCCACGTCCGAGCGGACCGGCGTGCCGGACAGCACCGAGGCCAGCGCCACCGACATCGCCACGCCCGCCGAGGGCCCGTCCTTGGGGATGGCGCCCGCCGGCACGTGGATGTGGATCTCCGAGCCCCACGCCTTGCGCGGGTCGATCCCGTAGCGGCTGGCGTGCGCCCGCGCGTAGGTGAGCGCGGCCCGGGCCGACTCCTTCATCACGTCGCCCAGCTGCCCGGTGAGCACCAGGTTGCCGAAGCCCGGGGCGGCGTTCTCCGCGTCCGCCGCGGCCACGCCCAGCGAGCGCTGCTGCGCGGAGGCCTCGATGAACATGATGTCGCCGCCCACCGGCGTGTAGTACAGCCCGGTGGCCACGCCCACCACGTCCTCTCGCCCGGCGCGCTCCGGGTGGACCCGGCTGCGGCCCAGGAACTCCTTGACCATGGGCTCGTCCACCGTGACCTGGAGCGCGGTGCCGGAGGCGATGCGGCGCGCGGCCTTGCGGGCCAGCTTGCCCATCTCGCGCTCCAGCTGGCGGACGCCGGCCTCGCGGGTGTACTCGGAGATCACGCTGCGCAGCGCGCCGTCCGTGACCTCCAGCTCGTCCTTTTCCAGCCCGGCCTCCTCGATCTGCCGGGGGAGCAGGTAGCGCTCGGCGATGGCCTTCTTCTCCTGC
Source organism: Gemmatimonadota bacterium (assembly GCA_040752145.1). Lineage (GTDB taxonomy): Bacteria > Gemmatimonadota > Gemmatimonadetes > Longimicrobiales > Longimicrobiaceae > JAFAYN01. The sequence continues at coordinate 9,233 of JBFMFL010000034.1, read as the reverse complement.
TCGGTGTAGCCGCGGAACTCCACCGCCTCCATGCGGTCGTACAGCGGCGCCGGGATGTTCTGCACGTAGTTCGCCGTGGCGATGAACAGCACCTCCGACAGGTCGAAGGGCACGCCCAGGTAGTGGTCGGTGAACTCGTGGTTCTGCGCCGGGTCCAGCACCTCCAGCAGCGCGCTGCTGGGGTCGCCCTGCATGGACACGCCCAGCTTGTCCACCTCGTCCAGCAGGATCACCGGGTTGTGGGACTTGGCCTGCTTGAGCGCCTGGATGATGCGCCCCGGCATGGCGCCCACGTAGGTGCGCCGGTGCCCGCGGATGTCCGCCTCGTCGCGCACGCCGCCCAGGGCGATGCGGACGTACTTGCGGCCCAGCGCCCGGGCGATGCTCTTGGCGATGGAGGTCTTGCCCACGCCCGGAGGCCCGCCGAAGAGCAGGATGGGCCCCTTGGCCGTGGCGCGCGCCTTGGCCTCGGTGAGCTCCTTCTCCAGCGCCTCCCCGGTCATCTCGGCCTCGGTGCCCTCCAGCGCCTCGGCCTCCACGGCGGCCTCCTCCTTGACCTCCTGCTCGGCCCGGCGCGCGGCCAGCTGCCGGACGGCCAGGAACTCCAGCACGCGGTCCTTGACGTCCTCCAGCCCGTAGTGGTCCTCGTGCAGGACCTCCTCGGCCTGGACCAGCTCCAGCTTGTCCTCGGTGCGCACGTTCCAGGGGAGGTCGGCCACCCACTCCAGGTAGGTGCGGATCACCTGGTACTCGGCGCTCTGCTGCGGGGTGCGCTCCAGGCGCCCCAGCTCGCGGTCCACCTCCTCGCGCGCCGCCTCGGACAGGTCCAGCTCGGCCAGGCGCTGGCGCAGCTCCTCCACCTCGGCGCCCTCGTCCTCCTCGCCCAGCTCGCGCTGGATCGCCTTCATCTGCTCGCGCAGCAGCATCTCGCGCTGGCGCTCGCCCAGCTCCTCCTGCACCTGCTGCTGAATCTCCTCCTGCGCCTCGATCATGGCCAGCTGGCGCTGCACGATCAGGAGCAGGGAGCGGAGCCGCTCCTCGATGGAGAGCGTCTCCAGCAGCTTCTGCTTGGCCTCGGTGTCGATGTCGGTGTAGAACGCCACCAGGTCCGCGAAGGCGCCGGGCTCGGTGATGCCGCTCAGGAACTGCTCCAGCATCTCGGCCGGGACGCCGCGGCGCCGCGCCACCTCGGAGCCGCGGGCGCGCAGCTCGCGGTACAGGGCGATGAACGCCGGGTCCTCGGCCTTGACCGGGGGCTGCTCGTCCATCTCGCGGACCTGGGCCATGAGCCCCTTGTCCGGCGTGTCCACGAAGTGCAGCGCCATGGCGCGCCCCTCGCCCTGGATGAGCAGCTGCACGCCGCCCACCCCGCGCTGCACCTGCGCGATCTGCACGACGGTGCCCACGGTGTACAGGTTGTCGGTCTCCACTTCGTCGCGGTTCTCCCGCTGCGCGACGGCCAGCATCCGCCGGTCCCCCGCGAGCGCGGCCTCCACCGCCTGCAGAGTCCCCGGGCGCCCGGCCGAGATCGGCACGGCCACGCCGGGGAAGATCACCGTCTCCCGCAGGGGGAGCACGGGAAGCATGTTGCGTTCGTTCATCGGGATACCATTCCGTTAGCGGTAGTCCGCCGGGGCGCCGCGACGGTTCGCGTGCGCCTCGCTGCTGCGGCCCCCTTTCGCATTTCGCTTGCCACGCACCTGTTACCCGGCCCAAGTCCGCGCGTGCCCTGGACTTGTGCCCGTAAGTGCCGGTTTAATCGAAGCTTAACCCACCTCGACGAGTCTGCCGAAACGGCCGTTTTTCGGGATCGGCAGGAGCCCCGGCGCTGTCGTTCAGGCATGAACCATGTCCGGACGGCATGAGGGGCCCGGACGTCCCCGTCCGTGGGGTGTTGCAGGAGGACACTCTTGCGGACGGGCCGTCCACGGCCGAAGATTGCGGGTGCCGCGCGGTCCGCGCGCGGCCTTCCCCGAACCAGCGTCCGTCCCCGTCCACCCCGCCGGCCCGCGCGGATCCCGCGCCCCGGTGGAACTCCGCCGTTCCCGTCGTACCCCCGCCGCGCCATGAGACGCACCGTCGCCCTGCTCCCCGCCCTGCTGCTCGTCCCCGCCGCCCTTGCCGCGCAGGGCCGCACCAGCATCTCCGCCTTCACCTCCACCGGCGCCGGGCTCACCGCCGCCCGCGTGGGCGGCGCCTTCGGCACCGAGCGCGACGGCCTGGGGCTGCGCCTGGGCGCCGCGGTGGACGCCGTGCCCCGCGACCCGGGCGCCCCCTCGTTCTGGATGGCGGACCTGGACGGCACGGGCCACCTGGGGCGGCTGCTCCCGGCGCTGGACGGCTGGCGGGTGCTGGTGGGCGTGGGCGCGCAGCAGACGGAGAACGGCGGCGCGACGCTGGCCAGCAGCGTGGGCGGGACCTACACCCGGCACGTCGCCGGCCCGCTGGCGCTGGAGGGGGAGGCCCGCTACCGCACCCCCTTCGCCGAGGGCTCGCGGGCCCGCTTCGAGGTGAGGGCCGGGGTGGCGCTCGCCTTCGGGTCGGCGCCGGCCGCGGCGGCCCGGCGCAGGGCGGTCGCGCGGCGCGAGCGGCTGTCCATCTTCATCCCGGCCTCCGGGACCGCCGCCGCCGCGGCCCCCGTGGCCGCGCTCGCCATCAACACCGGGGCGAGCTTCCTGGGAACCCGCTACACGTGGGGCGGGAACACGCCGGAGGAGGGGTTCGACTGCTCCGGCTTCCTGCGCTACGTGTACCGCGCGCACGGCATCGAGCTGCCGCGGGTGACGCGCGACCAGGCACAGGTGGGGGAGCCGGTGCCGGCCCGGATCGAGGAGCTGCGCCCGGGCGACCTGATGTTCTTCGCCAAGGACGGGTCCTACATCGACCACGCCGCCATGTACGTGGGCGACGGGCGCATCCTGCACAGCTCCGCCAGCGGCAAGGGCGTGCGCTACGACGACCTCGCCTCCCGGCGAGGCGAGTACTACCGCACCCACTTCGTCGTCGCCCGCCGCGTGCTCCCCGCGGACACCCCCCTGCGGCTGGGGGCGCCCGCCGGGCGCTGAGCGGCGTCCGCTCCCGCGGTGCCCACGGGCCCGGCCGCCACCCTCCGGCGGCCGGGCCCCGGTGTTTGCGGCTCCCGCCGCCCGCCGCCGGTTTGCGGACCGCGTGCCCGCGCCGTATTCTCCTCCACCGTCGGCCCTCCCGCCGCGGCATCGATCCGTACGCCGACACGCCGCCCCTCCATGCACCGATTCCGCGCGGCCGCGCTCCGCGGCCTCCTCCCCGGCGCGCTGCTGCTCGCCGCCGCCGCTCCCGCCCACGCCCAGGCCGCCCGCTCCGACGAGGAGCGCACCGCGCTGCGCTTCGACGCCATCCGCGAGCAGCCGCCGCAACTGGCGGCCTTCCTGCGCCGCATGCCCAAGGGCGCCGACCTGCACAGCCACCTCTCCGGCGCCGTGTACGCGGAAAGCTACGTCGGCTGGGCGGCGGAGGCCGGGCTGTGCGTGGACCGGCGCACGCTGGGGCTCGCCGCCCCGCCCTGCGACTCCGCCCTGGGGCGAGTGCCGGCGGCGCAGGCGCTCCGCGACGCCGGGCTGCGCGGGGAGATGATCGACGCGTGGAGCCTGAGGAACTGGCACCCGGCGCGGGAGAACGGCCACGACCAGTTCTTCGACTCGTTCGGCAAGTTCGGCCGGGCGGGGCAGGGGCGCACCGGCGACATGCTGGCCGAGGCGACCGCGCGGGCGGCGCACGGGCGGGTGAGCTACCTGGAGCTGATGCTGACGCCGGACGGCGGCTCGGTGGCGGCGCTGGGGGCGCAGGCCGGCTGGCGCGAGGGGGAGGGCGAGGAGGCCGCCTTCCGCCGGCTGCGCGAGAGCCTGCTCGCGGCCGGCCTGCGCGACACCCTGGCCGCCGCGTCGCGGGCGCTGGACGCCGCCGAGGCGCGCCGGCGCGAGCTGCTCCGCTGCGGCGCCCCGGGGGCGGACCCCGGCTGCGGGGTGGAGGTGCGCTACCTGTACCAGGTGGCCCGCGGCCGCCCGCCGGCCAGCGTGTTCGCGCAGGTGCTGGCCGGGTTCGAGATGGCCTCGCGCGACCCGCGGGTGGTGGGCTTCAACCTGGTGCAGCCGGAGGACGGCCTGCTCGCCATGCGCGACTACTCGCTGCACATGCGGATGATCGGCCACCTGCGGCGGCTCTACCCCGGCGTCCGCTTCACCCTGCACGCCGGGGAACTGGCGCCGGGGCTGGTGCCGCCGGAGGGGCTGCGCTCGCACGTGCGCGAGGCGGTGGAGGTCGCGGGGGCGTCGCGCATCGGCCACGGGGTGGACGTGATGCACGAGGACGACCCGCACGGGCTGCTGCGGGAGATGGCCCGGCGCGGCGTGCTGGTGGAGATCGCGCTCACCAGCAACGACGTGATCCTGGGGGTGAAGGGGCCGGACCACCCGCTCTCGGCGTACCTGGCCGCCGGCGTCCCCACGGCGCTCGCCACGGACGACGAGGGGGTGTCCCGCTCGGAGATGAGCATGGAGTTCCTCCGGGCCGCGCGCGAGCAGGGGCTGGGCTACGTGCAGCTCAAGACCATGGCGCGCAACTCGCTGGAGCACGCCTTCGTGGAGGGCGCCAGCCTGTGGGCGGACGCCGGCGAGTTCCGGCCGGTGCCGGCGTGCGCCGCCGACGCGGGCGGGATGGAGGGGAGCCGCTGCAGCGGGCACGCGGCCGGGAGCGCCAGGGCCCGGCTCCAGCGGGAGCTGGAGCGCGCGCTCGCCGCCTTCGAGCGCGAGCAGGCGGCCGAGGCCGGGCGGTCGGCGGTGCCGGCGGCGCGGCAGCCGGCGTGACCACGGGGGGTGGGCAGGCCGTCAGGTCACGTGGCCGCCCACACATTCACCCGTTCCAGCGAGGAGACCACATGAGACACAACCTGTTCGCGTCCGCCGCGCTCGGGGTTGCCCTGCTCGGAGCGTGCACGGGGATCGTCCAGCCCGACGACGAAGGGGCCGGACTCGTCGTGCGCACGGCGAGGACGGAGTACACCGTCGTCCGCAACGGGCAGTTCCTGCAGACCAGCATCGACCTGGCCCTGACCAACCGGACGGACGGCCCGGCGTACCTCACCACCTGCCACGGCGTGCACCCGCCGGTGCTGGAAAAGCGGGTGGGGGACCGCTGGGAAACGGCGTACGCGGCGACGGTCCTGATGTGCCTGGGTCCGCCGGAGGTGGTGGAGCCGGGCGAGACCTTCCCCTACACCCTGCGCGTCTCCGCCTCGCTGCCGGGGAGCAACTCGTATCCCCAGTTCACCGCGGGGGAGGTCCCGGGCACGTACCGCCTGCGGTGGACCGTCTACCGCACCTGGGAGCCGAACGGCCCCAAGCCCGGGCTTGGCGAGCAGTTCCCGCGCGACGCGGCCGTGTCCAACGAGTTCACCCTGCGGGAGTAGCGCCGCCGGCACGGATCCCACCGTGGCCCGCCCGGCCCGCCGCTCACGGCCGAGCGGCGGGCTCGTGCCCGTCGGGCAGGGCCTCCCGCACCGGTGAACGGATTGCGCTCTGCCCATGCTGTCGGCTACTATTTGGTGGCGGGTCCAGCCGCCAGGCTCCGTACGTGCCGGCGTGGCCTGTTAAAAGCTCCGAACTCCGAGGACGTGATGACGCGCTTCGAGAACACTTTCGAGATGGTGGGGCGGACCCCCCACGTGCGGGTCCGCTCCTCCCGTGCTCCCGACACGCGCCTCCACGTCAAGCTGGAGGGCTGGAACCCCACCGGGAGCGTCAAGGACCGGGGGGGGCTGCGGATGATCCGGGAGGCGCTGGACTCCGGCCAGCTCCAGCCGGGGATGACGCTGCTGGACGCCTCCAGCGGCAACATGGCGTGCGCGCTGGCCTACTTCGGGAGGATCCTGGGCTACCCCACCACGCTGGTGGTCAGCTCCAAGCTCACCGAGGACAAGCGCAACTTCCTGCGCTACTACGGGGCGGAGCTCCACCAGGTGGGTTCCTTCACCATCGAGGGGAACCGCTTCTGCCGGGAACTGGTGGAGCGGGAGGCGCCGGGCCGCTACTGCTTCTTCGACCAGCTCCACAACTGGGCGAACCCGCGCGCCCACTACGAGGGGACCGGCCCGGAGATCCTGGCCGCCTTCCCGGACGTGGAGGTGGTGGTGGGCTCGCTGGGCTCCGGCGGCACGCTGTACGGCACCGCGCTCTACCTCAAGGAGCGCCGGCCGCAGGTGAAGGTGGTGGCGGTGCAGTCCGCGTCGGGCACCAAGATCCCCGGCACCGGGAGCTTCGACGACGGCGACTACGTCACCCCGTTCATCCGCAAGGGGTTCGACGACGGGCTCTTCGACCGGGTCGTGAAGGTGGTGGAGGCGGACGCCGTCCGCGCCACCCTGGAGCTCCGCGACCAGGGAGTGTTCGGCGGGATCCAGACCGGCGGCGTGTTCCACGCCGCGCAGACCGTCGCCGCCGAGCTGGAGACCGTGGGCGACGTGGTCTTCATCTCGGGCGACTCCGGCTGGAAGAACATCGACAAGCTCCTCCCCCACGCCCCGCGCCCCTGACCGGCGGCCGGGGGATCCCCTCCGGGTCCCGCCCGCCGGGGCACTCCCCACCGGACCCGCCCCCGGCCTCCCCGCCGCCGCCGTGTAGGGATTTGCCCCGGCGGTGCGGATGGCCTATCGTTGGCACATGACCAGCGAACCCGAGCGCACCGCCGCCTCCGCCGCCCGCCGCGCCACCGGCGACCCCAACGTCTTTCTGATCCCGGAGGAGCACCTGCCCCCCGGCTTCGCCGAAAAGGTGCAGTCCGGCGGCTTCCAGCCCGTGGAGCCCCGCTCGGCCGCCACCGTGGTGCTGCTGCGCGAGGGACCCGCCGGCCCCGAGGCGCTGCTGCTGCGCCGGCACCGCCGCAGCGGCTTCGCCGCGGACGCCTGGGTGTTCCCCGGCGGCGTGGTGGACGACGCCGACCGCGACCCCGCCCTGGGCGAGCGGCTGGACGGGCCCTCGGCCGCGGAGTGGGCCGCGCGGCTGGGGCTCGCCGACCCCGCGGAGGCGCAGGGGTACGTGGCCGCGGCGCTCCGCGAGGCGTTCGAGGAGACGGGGATCCTGCTGGCCCGCTGGGACGGCGTGGGCGCGGTGCACGCCGACGCCGCCGCCAGCCTGGAGGTGGCGCGGCGGGCCCTGCTGGGCGGGGTGGTGGGGATGCGCGAGACGGTGGTGGGGAACGGGATGCGCCTCTCGGGCGACGCCCTGCTCTACCTGGCCCACTGGATCACCCCGGAGCCGGAGCCGCGGCGCTACGACACCCGCTTCTTCGCCGCGCGCGTCCCCGCGGGCGCCGAGTGCGTGGTGCACGAAGCCGAGCTGGTGGAGGCCCGCTGGCTGGCGCCCGCCGAGGCGGTGGCGCGCTTCCACACCGGCGAGCTGAAGATGCTCCCCCCCACCGTCCGCACGCTGGCGCGCCTGGCCGAGTTCCACGCCCTCCCCGAGCTGTGGGGCGCGCTCCGCGGCGCGCCCGTCCCGGCGATCCTCCCGCGGATGCGCCGCCACCCGGAGGGCGTCGCCATCGAGGTGCCGGACGAGAACGGCAGTGCGTGAGTGCGAAAGTGCGGGAGTGCGAAAAATGCAGGGGCATTCCGGGAGACCGGTGCGCCTCGGAAAACTTCCGCACTTTCGCACGTCGCACTTTCGCACTTCAGTACCTCACCGAAGGTGAACGCATGACCCAGCGCCCCACCACGCTCGGCGCCCTCAGGGCGTCGGGGTACCGGTCCCGCTCCGTCAAGGAGGAGCTGCGCGAGAACCTGCTCGCCAAGCTGCGCTCCGGCGAGCCGCTCTTCCCCGGGATCGTCGGCTACGAGGACACGGTGGTCCCGTCGCTCGCCAACGCCGTGCTCGCCCGGCACAACTTCATCCTGCTGGGGCTGCGCGGGCAGGCCAAGAGCCGCATCCTCCGCCAGCTGGTGGAGCTGCTGGACCCCGAGATCCCCGTGCTGGCCGGCTCCGAGATCAACGACGACCCGCTGACCCCCATCTCCCGCTACGGCAGGCTGCTGGTGGAGGAGCACGGCGACGACGCGCCCGTGGAGTGGGTGTCGCGCGACCGGCGATACGTGGAGAAGCTGGCCACCCCGGACGTGACCGTGGCCGACCTGATCGGCGACGTGGACCCCATCCGCGCGGCCCGGGGCGGGCACCTGCTCTCGGACGAGCTGACCATCCACTTCGGGCTGCTGCCGCGCGCCAACCGCGGCATCTTCGCGCTCAACGAGCTCCCGGACCTGTCGGGCAAGGTGCAGGTGGGGCTGTTCAACATCCTCCAGGAGGGGGACATCCAGATCAAGGGGTACCCCGTCCGCCTCCCCCTGGACGTGATGCTGGTGTTCAGCGCCAACCCCGAGGACTACACGGCGCGCGGCAAGATCATCACCCCGCTCAAGGACCGCATCGGCGCCGAGGTGCTCACGCACTACCCGCGCACCGCCGAGGAGGGGATGGAGATCACCCGGCAGGAGGCGTGGATCCGCCGCGACGGCACCCCGGTGGAGGTCCCGCCCTTCATCGCCGAGGTGGTGGAGCGCATCGCCTTCCTGGCCCGCGACGACAAGCGCATCGACCGGCGCAGCGGCGTATCGCAGCGCATGCCCATCTCGGTGATGGAGACCACCATCTCCAACGCGGAGCGGCGCACGCTCGCGGCGGGCGAGGAGCGCGTGGTCCCCCGCGTGGCCGACGTGTACGCTGCCGTGCCGGCGATCACCGGCAAGATGGAGCTGGAGTACGAGGGCGAGCTGCAGGGCTCGCAGGCCATCGCCCGCGACCTGATCGCCGCGGCCTCGCGCGAGGTGTTCGACCGCTACTGGGACGCCGACTCCATGGACGAGACGGTGGAGTACTTCGACCGGGGCGGGGTGCTGCAGATCTCCGACGGCGCCGCGGCCGACGCCTGCTGGCAGGGGCTGGCCGCCGTCCCGGGGCTGGAGGCGGCGCTCCGCGACGCGGGGCTGCTCCGGGGCGACCGCGCGCTGGACGTGGCCACCGCCGAGCTGGTGCTGGAGGGTCTCGCCGCGCACCGCCGCATCTCCCGCGCGGACACCGGCACGTACAGCCGCGCCCGCCCCGAGCGCCCCAAGGGCAAGGGCGGCGGCGGCTTCGGCGGGCTGGGGAGCGACATCTTCGGATGAGCGCCCCGGGGCCGGCCCCGTCGGGAGTGCAGGCGGAGGCCGCGGC
>JBFMFL010000339.1:0-7141 GCA_040752145.1 Gemmatimonadota bacterium | reverse complement strand
CGCCGGTGGTGCGGGGGCGCGCCGCCGGGTCGGAGCTCAGACCAGCTTCATCGGCTCGCGGACCGCCTCGGCCGAGCTTTCCAGCGCGGCCCGCTCCGGAGCGGTGAGCTCCACCTCGACGATCTGCTCCAGGCCGTTCCGCCCCAGCTTGCAGGGCACGCCCAGGAACAGGTCGCTCATCCCGTACTCGCCCTGCAGCCAGGCCGCGCACGGGAGGATGCGCTTCTTGTCCTTGACGATCGCCTCGGCCATCTGCACCGCGCCCGCCGAGGGGGCGTAGTAGGCCGAGCCGGTCTTGAGGTACTTGACGATCTCCGCGCCGCCGTTGCGGGTGCGGTCCACGATGGCGTCCAGCGTGGGACGGTCCATCAGCTGGGTGACGGGGATGCCGGAGATGGTGGTGTAGGAGATCAGCGGCACCATGGTGTCGCCGTGGCCGCCCAGCACCATCGCCTGGATGTCCTCCACCGACACGTCCAGCGACTCGGCGATGAACGAGCGGTAGCGCGCCGTGTCCAGCACGCCGGCCATGCCGATCACCCGCTCGCGCGGGAAGCCGGAGGCCTTCATCGCCACGTAGCACATCACGTCCAGCGGGTTGCTGACCATGATGATGATGGCGTCCGGCGAGACGCGGGCGATGTTCTCGCAGACCTGGCGGACGATGCCGGCGTTGGTGGTCAGCAGGTCGTCGCGGCTCATCCCCGGCTTGCGGGCGATGCCGGCCGTGACGATGTAGATCCCCGAGCCGGCCGACTCCTCGTAGCCGTTGGTGCCGATCACGCGCGAGTCGAAGCCCTCGATGGGGGCGGACTCCCACTGGTCCAGGCCCTTGCCCTGCGGGATCCCCTCGGCAATGTCGATGAGGACGACCCGGCGGGCGAGCTCCTTCTCGGCGACGCGCTGCGCGGCGGTGGCGCCCACGTTGCCCGCGCCGACGACGGTGATCTTGTCCATGTATCCGGAAGGCTGAGTGTGTATGCTGATAAACCACGATCCCCCCGCGGTTCGCGCGGGAACTTAGAGCGGCGCCCCCCCGGTGTCAACGGAAGGAGACAGCCCGGTTACGGATTGGTTTCGGGCCCCCGGAACGCGGCGTGCTTGCAGGATTTTCGTGTCGTCCACGCCGGGTGCAGGCTCCCGTAATCGCGTCGTCTGCGGTGCTAGCGCCCGCCCGGGAAGCCCACCTGCCGCAACGCCTCGTACAGCGCGATCCCCACCGACGTCGAGAGGTTGAGCGAGCGGGTCTCCGGGCGCATGGGGATGCGCACCAGGCGGTCCGGCGCCGCGGCGAGGATGGAGTCCGGGAGCCCCCGCGACTCCGGCCCGAACAGCAGCACGTCCCCCGGGGCGAACTCCGCCTCCCACAGCCCGCGCTCCGTGCGCGTGGTGAACGCCCAGATCCGCCGCCCCGCCGCCTCCGCCGCGAAGTCGTCCCAGGCCACGTGAACGCGGTACTCCACGTGCTGCCAGTAGTCCATCAGCGCGCGCTTGGCCTTGGGGTGGGTGAAGGAGAACCCCAGCTTGCCGATGAGGTGCAGCGGGGCGCCCGCCGCGCCGCAGGTGCGCGCGACGGCCCCGGCGTTGCCGGGGATCTCCGGCTCGTACAGCGCGACGTGGATCGGCTCCATTCCCGGCGGCGGCGGCGTGGTGATCGGTGGACCGGCGGATTCCGGGCAAAGCTGGACGCCCGTGCGCCCCCCGACAAGGGGACGCCGCCGGGGAATGAACGATTCTACCCATCCCGCTCAGGCCGCCGGGCGTTATCTTTCCCCCGCCGGTCCCCATATTCTCCGCGGCACCCCCATTCCGAACGGCAATGCAGCGCATCCTCCTGGTCGAAGACAACGCGGACCTCGCCGACGGCCTCCAGCGCAACCTGGAGGTGGAAGGCTACGAGGTGCGGACCGCCTTCCGCGCCTCCGAGGCGCTGGCCATGGCGGCCGCCGACGAGCACGACCTGGTCGTGCTGGACCTGGGGCTCCCCGACATGGACGGCTTCCAGGTGCTCCAGCAGCTCCGCGCCCGCGGCTCCCACAAGCCCGTGCTGATCCTTTCCGCGCGCAGCCTGGAGACCGAGAAGGTGGAGGGCTTCCGCCTGGGCGCCGACGACTACGTCACCAAGCCCTTCGGGGTGATGGAGCTGCTCGCGCGGGTGGCCGCGCTGATGCGCCGCGCCCGCGTGGCCGCCGACGCCGCCGTGGGCACCGCGGACGGGCCGGCCGAGCTGAGCGACGAGGCGCTGCGCGAGCGCTACGGCCTCACCAAGCGGCAGATCGCCGTGGCGCGGCTGCTGGGCGAGGGGTGCACCAACTCGGAGATCGCCGAGCGGCTGTGCGTGAGCGCCTTCACCGCGCGCAACCACACCGAGCAGGTGCTGGGCAAGCTGGGGGTCTCCGCGCGGGCGCGGGTGGGCGCCATCCTGCGCGGGCGGGGCTGACGGTGCGCGCCGGGGGCCTGCGCCGGGCCGCGCGGCGCTTCCCCAACTGGCGCTTCGCCTTCGTCACCGGCTCGCTGGTGGGGACCATGGTCCTCGCCGCGGGCGCGGCGTACGGCATCCTCCGCTCCTGGCGCGAGCACGAGCGCGCGGTGCGCGAGTCGCTGGACGAGTACGCCCGCTACGCCGGCCGCACCTTCGGCGACGAGGTGATCCACTCCTCCGGCGAGATGCGCCTGCGCGCCCTCGCCGCCGTGTTCGGGAACCCCGCCGAGGGCCCGGGCGCCATGCCGCTGGACGAGTTCGCCGCGCGCGCCGGCGCCGTGCTGGACGAGGCCGGCCTGCGCGGCGACCCCTGGCGCGGCTACTTCCGCGTCTCCCCCGCGGACGGGCGGCCCGAGGGCTCCGGCGCCGCGCTCCGGCCGGAGGTGGCGCGCGCCGTGTCCGCGGCGGTGGCGGCGCGGCTCCCCACCCTGCGCCGCGACGAGGAGCCCGCGGTGGCGCACGTCTTCTTCGGCGGGGAGCCGGTCACCATCGTGTTCGCGCGGCAGCTCACCGCTTCCGGCGAGACGGCCGGGGTGCTGGGGCTCACCCACTCGCGCACGCTCGCCCTGTCGCGGGTGGCGAACCGCGCCCTGGAGCGCATCCCGCTCCTCCCGCCGTCGTTCATCTCGCCGGACTGGCACTACGGGCGCGACCGGGTCCGCAGCGACTCGGTGGTCTCGGTGGTGATGCTGGACCACCAGGGGCGCGTCCTGTTCCGCTCGCCGCTCCAGTTCTCCTCCTCCGCGCGCGGCGAGTTCGCCTTCAACACCAACCCCGGCGGCTTCGTCGTCCGCACCGTCCTCAACCCCGCGGTCGTCGAGCGGATCGAGCGGTCCCACCGCACGGAGGAGGAGCGCCGCCTCTTCCTGCTCCTCCCGCTGGTGTCCATCGTCCTGGCGGCGAGCGCCCTGGTCAACCTGACGCGCGAGCGGGAGCTGGTGCGGGCGCGGCGCGACTTCGTGGCGAGCGTCTCGCACGAGCTGCGCACGCCGCTGGCGCAGATCAGGATGTTCAGCGAGACGCTGCTGCTGGGGCGCGAGCGCTCGGCGGAGGAGCGGAACCGCTGGGTCGCCGTCATCCACCGCGAGGCGCGCCGCCTGGGCGACCTGGTGGAGAACGTGCTCCTGTTCTCGCACCTGGAGGGCCCGGGGCTGCGGCTGGCGCGGGAGCCCACCAGCCTGGAGGAGCTGCTGGAGGAGGTGGCCGAGGTGTACGCGCCCTTCGTGGACGCGCGCGGGGCCCGGCTGGTGACCGACGTGTGGACGGACGCCCCCGCCGACGTGGACCCGCGGGCCCTGCGCCAGGTGGTCGTCAACCTGCTGGACAACGCCCTCAAGTACGGGCCGCAGGGGCAGACCGTCACCCTGGGACTGCACCCCGGCGGGCCCGGGCGGGTGCTCCTGTCGGTCGTGGACGAGGGGCCCGGTGTGCCGGCCGCGGACCGGCAGCGGCTGTGGCAGCCGTTCGTGCGCCTCGACGACCGGGACGGCTACGCGGGGGGGAGCGGGCTGGGGCTGGCCGTGGTGCGCAGCATCGTGGCGCAGCACGGCGGCGAGGTGCGGGTGGAGGAGGCGCCGGGCGGCGGGGCGCGGTTCGTGGTGGACCTCCCCACGGCCGGAGCCGGCGAAGCGGCCAGGCGTGAGCCCGCGCATCGCTGAGCGCGTCTGACCGCCACTTGAGATCCTTTGGCGATCTCGGAATGCGAGAGCAGCTACAAATAGGTCGAAAATCTCATGTGCCCCGCCCGTGTCCACGGTAGACTGGACGTGCGAGCAGGCTGCGGCGGTCGAGCCGCCGGACCGCAGCCGGAAGCAACCACATCCATCTCAGTGAGGGACGCATGAAGAGCTCGATCCGGAAAGTGCGCGCGGCGCTGTTCGGCCTGTCCCTGTCCGCCACCCTCGGCTTCGGCGCGACGCAGGCGTTCGCGACGCCGCAGACGGCGCCGTCCGACACCGCGCGGCTGTGCGACGACCTGCGCTGCAACCAGGGCTGCCAGAACAAGGGCTATAGCTGGGGCTACTGCTCGACCTCGTGGAGCTGCACCTGCGAGTAGCCGGTCCGGGACGACGACGACCGGGGGCGGGGGCCGCATGGCTCCCGCCCCCGGTCGTTTCACCGCGTAGCGCCGGTCAGCCGCCGACCTGCGACAGCGCCAGCAGCCCGCCGCTCCCCGCGTCGCTCCCCTGCACCAGCCAGTGCCGCTCCGGCTTGATGCGCAGCGTCTCGCGCACCAGCGGCTCCAGCGGCTCGCCGCGCCGCAGCGGCCCGCGCAGGTCCGTCTGCGCGTGGCCGAACAGGCAGGGGCGGAGCTGCCCGTCCGCCGTGAGGCGCATGCGGTTGCAGCTGCCGCAGTAGTTGTGGCTCATGGGCGTGATCACGCCCACCGTCCCCGCCGCGCCCGGCAGCGCGTAGTAGCGCGCCGGCCCGTTGCCCCTGGGCCCGGCGACGGGCTGGAGGTCGCCCACCCGGCGGACCGCCTCCAGGATCTCGTCCGAGGACACGTACTCGCCCTGCGACACGCCCAGGTTCTCGCCGGTGGGCATCACCTCGATGAAGCGGACGTGCCAGGGGCGCTCGCGCGTGGCCGCCGCGAAGTCCGCCACCTCGTCGTCGTTGCGGCCGCGCATCACCACGCAGTTCACCTTGATGGGCGCGAACCCCGCGCGCTCCGCGGCGTCCAGCCCCGCCAGCACCGCCGCCGCCGAGCCGGGGCGCCGCGAGATGGCGTCGATCCGCTCCGGGCGCAGGGAGTCCAGCGACACGTTGACCCGGTCCACTCCCGCGTCGCGCAGCTCCTCCGCGAGCTCCGCGAGCAGCACGGCGTTGGTGGAGAGCGCCACGTCCTCGATCTCCGGGACGGCGCGGATCAGCCGCACCAGCCGCGGCAGGTCGCGCCGCACCAGCGGCTCGCCGCCCGTGAGCCTCACCCGCCGCAGCCCCATCCCCGCCATGACCCGCACCACCTCCGCGATCTCCTCGTAGCGGAGGATCTCCTCGCGGCGCAGCCAGGGGAGCCCCTCCTCCGGCATGCAGTAGACGCAGCGGAGGTTGCACTTGTCCGTCACCGAGACGCGCAGGTACTCCACCCGCCGCCCGAAGCCGTCGTGCATGGGCCCGTCCGCGGGCACCTCGCGCCGCTCCGGGGCCGGGTACACCCCGCCGATCCGCACCAGGGGCCCGCTCACGGCGCAGCCTCCTCCACCAGGGGCGTGAAGCCCGGCACCCACTCCGAGTCGCCATTCACGTACCCCTCCCGCTTCCACACCGGCACCCGCCGCTTCAGCTCCTCGATCACGTAGCGCGACGCCTCGTACGCCTCCGCCCGGTGCGGCGACGCCACCACGATGGCCACGCTCGCCTCCCCCACCTCCAGTCTCCCGACCCGGTGCACCACCGCGATCTCCCCGGTGCCCCAGCGCTCGCGCGCCTCCGCGGCGATCTCCGCCAGCTTCGCCTCGGCCATGGGCGCGTACGCCTCGTACTCCAGGTGGCTCACCGCGCGCCCGCCGTGCTCGTCGCGGACCACCCCCCAGAACAGGAGCGCCGCCCCGTCCGACGGCGCGACCGTCTCGCGCAGCAGCGCGGCGGGGTCGATGGGCTCGCGGGTGACGCGGAAGGCGGGCACGCTCACCCTCCCGCCACGGGGGGGATGAACGCCACCTCGTCGCCGTCGCGGAGCGCGGTGGAGAGCGGGGCGTACTCCAGGTTCACGGCCACGGCGGGCGCGGCGGGGAGCGCGGCGAGCCCGGCGCGCGTGCCGCGCAGCTCGCGCACCAGGTCGGCCACGGTGGCGGACGCGGGGAGCTCCACCAGCAGCTCGTCGGCGCCGGCCAGGTCGCGGTAGGTGGCGAAGAACAGGGAGCGAACGGTCATGGGAGCACGAAAGGGGAGCGGGGCAGCAGGAGCGTCTGCTACCCCGCCCTCCCGCGCAGGTTCGGGGGCGCTCAGCCGGCGCCGGACGCGCCGGGTCCGGGGACGTTCTGGCGCACCTCCTCGGGCGGGGCCAGCGTCACCATGAACTGCGAGACCTCGTGGTGCAGCCGCGAGCTGGAGCCGCGCACCACGGTCTTGCCGTCGCGCGTCCCCACGCCGATGGTCACGTCCCCCGCCTCCGTGGCGAGGCGGATGTGCGAGTCGCTGGAATCCTCCTCGAACCCCGCGTAGGGGGAGAACTGCATGGAAAAGAAGGTGCGGGCCTGCTCGATCACCTCCGCGGGGGAGAGGTGGGTCTCCACTTCCTGGATCAGCATACGGCCTCCGGTATCGGGTTCGGTCCGCCCGCGTTCGGGGGCAGGAGGCGTGCCAGTCCTTGACGGCATAACGACACGGTTTGGGCGTGCCCCTCGCTGGCGCTCGGGTCGGGCTGCGGCTCCGTAAGGCAGCAAACGACGCTGCCTAACGGAGTCGAGACCCCGCGGAAACTGCCCCGCGGGGTCTCGCCCCTTCGGGCCGACATCCCTCACGCAACTGCCTGCCTGACCTCGACATCCAGCAGTTGCCCCCTCTCCCAGGATTGGGAGAGGGTGGCGTGATCTACCCCGGTTCGGTGGACACCGGGTTAAGCCGCGTTCCTCTCGAACTCGGCCGGGCTGACATAGCCGAGGGTCGAATGACGCCTCTGGCGGTTGTACCAGACTTCAATGTACTCGAAGATCG
>JBFMFL010000338.1:0-7149 GCA_040752145.1 Gemmatimonadota bacterium | reverse complement strand
CCCTCCCCCAGAATTGGGGGAGGGTGGCGGCTCTCAGGCCGCCGGGTGGGGGCCCCCGCCGACGCAGCTCGTCCCCGGTTCACGCACGAGAAAAGCCCCTCCCTCGCTTGCGGGGGAGGGGTTTGGGGTGGGGGGCCGCGGCCCTACCGGTCGCCCGTGGCGCCGGCGGGCACGGCCACGGGGGTGCGCAGGCGGGGGAGGTCGGCCACGGGCAGCGTGGCGCGGACGCCGCGGCGCAGGTCGGCCTCGGCGCGGGCGAGGGCGGCGGCGTCCAGCGCGAACGGGTCCAGGCCGCCGGCGAGCAGGGCGGTCCTCACCTCGCCGCGCAGGTCTGCGCCGCGGGCGTACACGTCCGGGTGGAGGGTGAGGCGCCCGTCGTGGACCTCGGCCAGGGCGTAGGTGACCTGCACCGGCACCCGGCGCGGCAGCGCCACCCAGCGGGTGCGGCCGGGCTCCGCCGCGATGGCGTCCAGCCGGCCGGGCGTCACGCCGGGGCTGGCGTACGCGTGGAGAGCGCGGGCCAGCTCCATCACGTCGCGGTTGCTCATGCGGATGCACCCGTGCGAGGCCGGCGAGCCCAGCAGCCGCTCGTTCTCCGCCACGGTGCCGTGGATGTAGTAGTCGCCCGTGAGCTGGAGCTTGACGCGGCCCATGGGGTTGCGCGGGCCCGGGGCCGCGTGCTTCCTGTCGCGCGCCCAGGCGCTGGGCGGCGGCGTCCAGTCCGGGTTCCAGACGGCGTGGCGGATCTCGTAGCGCCCCGCCGGGGTGCGGTGCGCGGGCGTCCCCACCGACACCGGGTAGCTGCGGACGCGGGCCTCGCCCCGGTACAGGTCCAGGCGGCCGGCGGGGATGTTGACGACCACGCGCAGGGCGGAATCCGCCGCGGCCTACGCGGAAACGGGCATGGCGCCGAGCGCCAGGAGAAACAGGATCGCGAGACCGCGGACCGGCGACGACATGGTTGCCTCCAGGAGGGTGAGCGTGGGACCGGGTGTACCCGCGCCGCAGTACGGACCCGCCCCGCCTCCTGTTTCGGCGCCCCCCTCCGCCCACCCGCCTTTCCCGCCGCGTCCCGCGCGGAGCCCTCGCCCCTGCCCGCCCCCAAAGCGAAGCGCCCGCCCCACCTGCGTGGGACGGGCGCACCCTGGATCGTCACGCGCGAGCGCTTTCGCACTCACGCACTCCGCACTTTCGCACTATCCGTTCACACCGGCACCGGCAGCAGCATCCGGAAGGCGTTGCGGGCGCGGTTGAGCCGGCTCTTCACCGTGCCCACGGGAATCCCGATGGCCTCGGCGATCTCCTCGTAGGTGCGGTCCTCCACCTCGCGCATCACGAACGGGATGCGGTGGTGCTCGTCCATCCGCTCGATGGCCGTGTCGATGGCCTCGCGCAGCTCGCTCCGGTACGCCTCCCGCTCCGGGTCGGCGCCCGTGGCCGCGAACTCCACCGGGCGCGACGGGGCGCCCGAGGCCGAGGTGTCCGGACGGATCTCCGAGAACGCCGTCTCGCGGCGCCGGGACCGGTTGCGGAACTCGTTCTTGAGCAGGTTGTTCGCGATCGTGTGGATCCACGTCGAGAACTTCCGCCCCGGGTCGTAGCTGTCGCGCGCGCGGTGGATGCGCAAAAAGGTGTCCTGCGTCAGGTCCTGCACGCGCTCCTCGTCGTTCAGGCGCTTCCGCAGGAAGCCCTGGATGCGCGGCTCGTACCGCTCCACCAGCACGCGGAACCCGTCCGCGTCGCCGTCGGTGTAGCGCTGGAAGAGCTGCTCGTCGGTCATATCGTCGAAGGAGACTCGCTGCGCCACCGGACGGACCGGGCGCACCCCGCGGCGGCCCTGGAAGTCCAGCGCGCGGTTGATCTCCTCAGCGGTCGGTAGATTGGTTGCCATTTTCATGGCTGAAATATAATGCGATCCGGCCCGATTGTCGAGGGTTTGGGAACATTTTCGCGAAGCGGTAACCGCCTGCCGTGCAATCACTTCGCTTGTTTCCGGAAAGGGTATTCTTGCGGGATTCCCGCCGCCGGCCGTCAGGGGGCCGCGCGCCGGGCGCGGGAGCCGGCCGCGGTCAGGGCGCCGAAGACCACCGCGCCCAGGGCCAGCTGCAGGTAGAAGGTGAGGAAGCGCCACCCCGCCGTCATCAGCCCCACGATGGGCGCCGGCAGGAGCGCGGAGTACACCAGGTAGAAGGCGGCCTCCGCCCCGCCCGAGGCGCCGGGGGTGGGGATGAAGAGCATCACCGTGAACACCACCCACTGGAGCAGGAAGAAGAGCACCGGGTCCACCTCCGCCCCCAGGAACGCCGCCAGCGCCGACACCACCGAGTATCGGCAGCTCCACTGCACCGCCGTGATCCCCATGGTGAGCACGAAGCGGCTCTTGCCCCGCTCCACCACCAGCCGGTACACGCCGCGGAAGTCCCACCACGCCCTGCGCAGGCGGCCGCGCACCCGGGCGGCCAGCCGCAGCCCGGTCTTCCGCGCGCGGGCCCCCAGGCGGCCGCGCAGCACCAGGCGGAAGGCGACGGCCAGGACCACCACCACGGCGGCCGCGACCGCCACCACCTGGAGGGCGCTCCCCTCGATCTCGCCGGCCACGCCGCGCAGGACCGGGAGGTCCCAGGCGGAGGAGAGCACCGCGGCCAGGGGGAGGGCGAGCAGAAAGAAGAGCGAGTCCTCCGCGTGCCCCAGGGCGATCACCGAGGCCGCCGTCCCCGGCGAGAGCCCGCGCTGCATCATCATCCCCCAGCGGAAGATCTCCCCGCCGGAGGAGCTGGGGAGCACGGACGAGCCCAGCTCGCCGCCCAGCACGATGCGCAAGGCGTCGCGGAAGCTCAGGTCCGTGCCGATGAAGCGCGTCCAGACCAGGAGCCGGAGCGCGTTGGTGAACCAGGGGACCAGCCCCAGCACCAGGGCGAGGTACAGGTAGCCCCGGGGAAGCTCGGGGAGGCGGGCGAGGAGGGTGCGGTCGGTGGTGGCCCAGGAGAGCGCCAGGTTCCCCAGCACCCCGAAGGGGATGAGGATGAGCGCCAGCCGGAACACCCGGTCCAGCGTCAGCCGCCCGCGCCGCCGCGGCTTCTGCGGCGCCAGCTCGCCCATCCCCCAGACGTGCAGCTGGTCCGGCTCCGGGTGCTCCTCCCGGCCGGGTTCCGTCACGCGCCGCCCCCGCGCGCCCCGGCGACCACCGCGGCGTAGCTCTCCAGTAGCCGCCCGTTGATCGCGCTCCAGTCGCGCTCGCGGGCGCTCGCCACCGCGCCGCGCCCCATGCGCGCGCGCGCCTCCGGGTCGCGCAGCAGGTGCTCCACCCGGTCGGCCAGGTCGGCGGGGTCGTTGGCGCGGGCGATCCAGCCGTTTCCGCCGGGCTCGATCTGGTCCGGCGGGCCGCCGCGGTCCACCACCACGGCGGGGAGCCCGGACGCCAGCGCCTCCGTCACCACGTTGCCGAAGGTCTCCGTGGTGGAGGGGAACACGAACACGTCGCCCGAGGCGTACCAGCGGGCCAGCGCCTCCCCGGTCTGGTGCCCGGCGAAGTGGGCGTCCGGGAGGCGCTCCTCCAGCTCGCCGCGCATGGGGCCGTCCCCCACCAGCACCAGCCGGTGGAGCACGCCCCGCGCCCGCAGCAGGTCCTCCATCTCCACCAGGTCGGCCAGGTCCTTTTCCTTGACCAGGCGGCTCACCAGCAGGAGGATGGGGGTGCGCTCGTCGGCGCCCACGGCGCGGCGCAGCTCCGGGTCGCGGAAGGCGGGGGAGAAGCGGCGGGTGTCCATCCCCCGCGACCACAGCTCCAGCCGGCCGATGCCGTGCGCCTCCAGCTCGCGGATGATGCTCCGCGAGGGGGCGTACACCCGGGCGCAGCGCGCGTAAAAGCGGCGCAGCATCCGCCACCCGAAGCCCTCCAGGGCGGGGACGCCGTAGTAGCGGAAGTAGGAGACGAAGTGGGTGTGGAAGCTGGAGACCACCGGGACCCCGCGGCGCCCCGCCCAGCGCTGCGCCCACGAGGCCATGGGGGTGGGGCTCACCACGTGGACCAGGTCGGGCCTCCAGGCGTCCAGCTCGGGCCCCACGCCGTGCCCCACGGGGAGGGACACGCGGTAGTCGGGATAGAGGGGAAAGCGGACGAAGCGCACCGGCCTCACCCGCCCGCTCCACGAGGTTTCGGGCCCCGGCACGAAGGGCGAGTACACGCGGAACTCCACCCCCCGCGCCTCCAGCGTGCCGAACAGCTGGGCCAGGGTGCGGGAGACCCCGTCCACGTGGGGGAGGAGGCTTTCAGTGAAGTACGCGATCTTCATCCGCGGGGGGTGCCGGGCCCGTCCCCGGCCCGCCCGGGGGAGCGGCAATCTAACCCCCGGCGGCATGCCCCAAAAGCCCGCGGCCCGGGGAGCCTGTCGAGGACCCGGGGCGCCGCCTACAGCCCGCCGGCCAGGTACACGACGAGCTTGACGTACTCGCCGAAGTAGGCCAGCAGCCCGTCCTCGCTGCGCCACCAGTCCCGCTCCGTGAAGCCCCAGGCGGGCGCGGGAGCCACCAGGATCTCGGCGGGGAGGCCGCGGAGGGCGCGGCGCAGGGCGATGCGGGCGCGCCGGGAGTGGTACGGGTTGGTGACCACGGCCACGCGCCGCAGCCCGGTGGCGCGCAGGTACTCGCGCAACGCCCGGGCCTCGTCCGCGGTGCTGGCGGCCCCGCCGGGGGGCTCCAGGGTCACGATGGCGGAGTCCGGCACGCCGCCGCGCCGCAGGATGCGCACGGCCACGTCGGTGCGGGCGGGGTAGAGCCCCTGCCGGACGGCGGGGCCGGCGCGCTCGCGCACCAGCACCACGCGGGGCGCCACGCCCCGGCGGTACAGCTCCGCCGCGTGGAAGGGGCGGGTGTTCACCTCGCCGCCCAGCACCAGCACCAGGTCCGCGCGGGAGACGGGGTCGCGCACCGTGAGCAGGCGCGCGACCCCGGTGAGCAGCGGCGCCCGCAGCGCGTACGCGGCGAGCGCCAGGAGGAGGAGCGCGAGGGCGGCGGCGCCGAGCCGGCGGAGCCGACCGCGCCGGGCCGTGGCCACGCCGCGCTTCAGTCGCGGCTGCGGAGCTTGCCGAGCAGGCGGAGCAGCTCCAGGTACAGCCACACCGTGGTCACCAGCAGGCCGAAGGCCCCGTACCACTCCATGCGCCGGTCCAGCCCGGCGCGCGCCCCGCGCTCCACGAAGTCGAAGTCCAGCACGTAGTTGAGCGCCGCCACCGCGACCACCACCAGCGAGAAGCCGATCCCCAGCCAGCCGTTGTCGTGGATCAGCGGCATGGTGAACCCGAAGAACGACCCGGCGAAGGCGATCAGGTAGTAGACCGCGATCCCCAGCGTGGCCGCGGTGATCCCGGCGCGGAAGCGGTCCGTGGCGCGCAGCAGCCCGGTGGAGTACGCCAGGAGCAGCACGAACAGCGTCCCGAAGGTGAGCCCCACCGCCTGCAGGGGGAGCCCCTGGTACTGCTGCTCGTACAGCGCGGAGACGCCGCCCAGCAGCATCCCCTCCAGCACCGCGTAGAGCGGCGCGGTCCAGGGCGCCACCCGCGGGACGAAGACGGTGACCAGCCCCACCACCAGCCCTCCCACGGCCCCCACCAGGGCGGCTCCCCCGGCGGCCTCCGGGTTGCCGCCGAAGTACGCGGACCACACGAAGGCGGCGGAGACCGTGGCGACCACCAGCAGGAGCAGCGTCTTGAGCGCGGTCCCGCCTACGGTCATGGTGCGCGCGCCGACGCCGGCCCGGGCCTGGAGGCGCTTGAGGGCGCTCTCCCCGAGCGCCGGATTGGAGGTGCGGTACATGGACGGCTCCGTGTGTGGGGTGGTGGGCTCAGCCGGCCGCGGCGGCGTCGGCGAGCGGCGCGCCGAAGACCCGGTACGTCTTGTAGGCGGAGGCGCCCATCTTCTCCATGGCGCCGCGCATCTCCAGGTTGTCCTCCAGGATCCACGAGCCCTCGCCGGTGCGGTACCCCCGCGCGGCGGCCTCGCGGAAGGCGTGTACGTACATGGCCGCGCCCAGCCCCAGGTGCTGGTATCCCGGCTTCAGCCCCAGGGTCAGCACCCGCAGCGAGTCGATCCTGCGGCGGTGCCAGAGGAACTTGAAGACGCCGAAGGGGAAGAGCCGCCCGTCCGGGAGGTGGCGGAGCGCGCGGTTCAGGTCGGGGAGGCACAGGCAGAAGCCGATGGGTTCGCCGTCCTCCTTTTCGGCCAGGAAGACGATGTGCGGGTCCACCACCGGGCGGAGCTCCCGGGCCATGTGCTCGAACTCCGCCGGGGTCATGGGGACGAACCCCCAGTTCTGCGACCAGGCGGCGTTGTACACCTCCTGCACCCGGCGCACCTCCTCCTTGAGGTCCCTCATCCGCACGGCGCGGATGCGGGCGCCCATGCGCCTGGCCAGCCGCTCCATGGCGGCCACGGCCCGCGCCGGGGGCTCCGGGCTGGGCATCCAGTAGGCGACCAGGTCCTTTTCCTTGGCGAGCCCCGCCCCCTCCAGCAGCCGCGCGTAGAAGGGCGGGTTGTGCGACATCATCACCGCCGGCGGCGTGTCGAACCCTTCCGTCAGCACCCCCGGCGAGGACAGCTCGTCGTTGGTGGAGAAGTTCATGGGGCCCATCACCCGCTCCATCCCCCGCGCGCGCAGCCAGGCGCGGGCCGCGTCCACCAGCGCCCGGGCCGCCTCCGGGTCGTCCAGGCACTCGAACAGCCCGAAGAACCCCGTGCGCTCCCCGTGGTAGTCGTTGTACTGGCGGTTCTCCACGGCGGCGATGCGCCCCACCGGCGCCCCGCCGCGCTCGGCCAGGAAGTACGCCACCTCGGCGTGCCGGTGGAAGGGGTGCCTGCGGCGGTCCAGCAGCCCCTCCACGGCCATGCGCAGGGGGGGTACCCAGCAGGGGTCGCCGGCGTTGGCCTTCCAGGCCAGGTCGATGAAGGGGCGCAGGGACTCGCCCGGGGGGATCTCCCGGACGCGGAGCGGTGCCGTCATGCGGGCTTGGGGGGCGGAGAGGGGGACCGGGACGCGGGGGGGGGGGGGGGGGGGGGGGCGGGCCGCGGCCGCCTCGACGCCGGGTGTCATGATCCGGGTGATCTCGGCGAGGTCGCGATGCGGCCCCTCGCCGGGGTAGTAGGCAAATGCGCCGA
>JBFMFL010000337.1:0-7197 GCA_040752145.1 Gemmatimonadota bacterium | reverse complement strand
ACAAGCGCGTCCTGGCGTTCATCGCCTACTACAACCGCACCATGGCTCGACCCTTCCAGTGGACCTACCGAGGGAAAGCTCTGGTCGCATAAACCACCCAATTACTTCAGCCGCACTGTACTAGCGGCCGCGCCGGGGCTGCGGGAGGTCGCCGTGGCCCACGTGCTCCCAGGCGGCTTCGTCGGTGCGCAGCTGCCTGAGCGCGCGCTCGGTGGCGAGGCGGAAGGCGGCCTCGCTGCCGCCGACCTCGTCCCACCCGACCTCCTCCAGGACCAGGCGGCACCCGCGGAACGGGCGCATGGAGCGGCCGACCATCTCGTCCACCACCGCGAGCGCGATCGCGGCCTCGATCTGCTCGGGCTCGCCGCGGGCGAGCGTGTCCGGCCAGGCCGCCGCGAACTCCAGCGAGAGGCTGTCCGCCGGGGAGCACGAGAACCCGACGCGCGCGTAGCCGTCGCCCGGCACCTCCGTGCGCATGAACTCGGCTTCCACCGTGGCCGCCGCCCGCAGGCGGTAGTACGAGCCCGCGGACTTGCGCGCCTGCCAGCCCGCGAACAGCTCGGCTTCGTTCATGAGGCGCCTCGGGAGGGGAGCGGCGGAGGGGTGGCGACGCGTTGCGGACGCCAGCACCCGCCCCGCGTGAGGGATGTCGGCCCGAAGGGGCGAGACCCCAACAGCAGTACCGTTGGGGGCTCGACTCCGTTGCAGACGGTCGTTTCGTCTGCTACGGAGCCGCAGCCCGACCCCGTGCCAGCGGGGGCACGCCCAAACCCGCTGTGAACGTCGTTCAAACCCGCGGCAACGGCTGCTCCTGCTCGATCAGGTCGTAGTCGAACCGCTCGCCGCTCGCGGACGGCGCCACGGTGATGACCACGAACTTGGACGTCGGCGTGTTGCTCCGCTCGGCCACGCTGTCGATGGGCACCAGCACGTTGGCCTCCGGGAAGTACGTGGCCGCGCACCCCCGCGGGATCGGGTACGCCAGCACGATGAACCGCCGCGCCACGCGCTGCTCGCCCCGGAAGTGGCTGGTCAGGTCCACCACCTGCCCGTTCGCCAGCCCCAGCGCCGCGACGTCGTCGGCGTTCACCAGCACGACGCGCCGCTCGTCGTGGATCCCCCGGTAGCGGTCGCTGAGCCCGTAGACGGTGGTGTTGAACTGGTCGTGGCTGCGCATGGACATCATGAGCAGCTGCCCCGGCTCCAGCCGCACCGGGTGGATGGGGTGGACGGTGAAGTTGGCCTTGCCCGTGGTGGTGGTGAACTCCCGCCGGTCGCGCGCCAGGTTGGGGAGCGGGAAGCCGCCGGGCTGGCGGACGCGGCGGTTGTAGTCGTCGAACCTGGGGACCACGCGCTCGATGCGGTCGCGGATGCGGTCGTAGTCGGCCACCAGCGCGTCCCAGTCCACGGTGCTCCGCGCCCCCAGCACCGCCTTGGCCAGGCGCGCCACGATGGCGGGCTCGCTGAGCAGGTCCCCGGAGGCCGGGGGCACCACGCCGCGCGAGGCGTGGATGATCCCCATGGTGTCCTCCACCGTGACGAACTGCTCGCCCCCGGCCTGCACGTCGCGCTCGGCCCGGCCGATGGTGGGGAGGATCAGCGCCCGCCGCCCGGCGACCAGGTGCCCCCGGTTCAGCTTGATGGACACGTGCGCCGTCAGCCGGCAGCGCCGGAACGCCTCCGCGGCGTACTCCGTGTCGGGCCCGGCGGAGAGCACGTTGCCGCCCATGGCGAAGAACACCTTGACCCTGCCGGCGTGCATGGCGCGGATCGTCTCCACGGTGTCGTAGCCGTGCTTCCGCGGCGGCTCGAAGCCGAACTCCCGCCCCAGCGCGTCCAGGAACCGGTCCGACATCCGCTCCCAGATCCCCACCGTCCGGTCGCCCTGCACGTTGCTGTGGCCGCGCACCGGGAGCGCCCCCGCGCCCCGCCTGCCGATGCTCCCGCGCAGCAGCAGCAGGTTGACGATGGACTGGATGGCCGCGACCGCCTGCGGCTGCTGCGTGAGCCCCATCGCCCAGGCGACGATCATGCTCTCGGCGGCCATCGCCATCTCCGCCACCCGCCGGATCTCCGCGCGCGACACCCCGCTCTGCTCCGTGACCAGCTCCCAGCTCTCCGCCCGCAGGTCGGCCACGAGCGCGTCGAAGCCGTGGGTGTGCTCGCGGATGAAGGCGTGGTCGAGCACCTGGCCCGGCCGGCGGTCCTCCTCCTCCAGCAGCTCCTTGGCGACGCCCTTGAGGAAGGCCAGGTCCCCGGCGATGCGCACGGGGACGTACAGGTCGGCGATGGGCGCTCCGTCGCCCACCAGCACGTCCAGGGCACGCGCGGGGTTCTTGAGGTCCTGCGGGTGCTTGAAGTGGTTGAGCCCGGTCTCGGGGAGCGGGTTCACGGCCACCACCCTGCCGCCGTTGCGCTTCAGCTCGCGCAGCGCGCTGAGCATGCGCGGGTGGCAGCTCCCCGGGTTGTGCCCCATGTCGATGAGCAGGGCGGTGCTCGTCACGTCTTCCAGCGTCACCGTGGCCTTGCCGACGCCGATGGAGTCCGTCAGCGCGGCGCCGCTGGACTCGTGGCACATGTTGGAGCAGTCCGGGAAGTTGTTGGTCCCGTACATCCGCGCGAACAGCTGGTACAGGAACGCCGCCTCGTTGCTGGTGCGCCCGGAGGTGTAGAACGCCGCCTCGTCCGGCGAGTCCAGCGCGTTCAGCTCGTCGGCGACCAGCCGGAACGCCTCGTCCCACCCGATGGGCTCGTAGTGCGTGGCGCCCTCGCGCAGCACCACCGGGTGGGCGATGCGCCCCTGCTTGGCCAGCCAGTAGTCGGAGCGGCGGGACAGCTCCGCCACGCTGTGCCGGCGGAAGAAGTCGGGGGGGAGGAGCCGGCGGGTGTTCTCCTCGGCGGTCACCTTGGCGCCGTTCTCGCAGAACTCCGCCATGAAGGGGCGCTCCCCCGCCGGGGGATCCGGCCAGGCGCAGCTCTGGCAGTCGAAGCCCCCCGCCTGGTTGAGCCCGTGCAGCATCCGCGCGCCGTCGGCCACGCCCATCTCGTCCACCGTGTACTCCATCGCCACCCGGATCGCCTTGAGGCCGGCGGCGGTCTGCTGGACGCGGCTGGTGCGCAGCCCGGTGAACTCCGCCGGGGGCTGCGCCTCCACCTCGCCGTGGCGCGACTCGTCGGCGGGGCCGGCGGGGGGCTCGCCCGCATCCGCCATCTCGGCGCGGATGCGCTCCTCGCCGGACAGGTCGATCTTGGCCGCCTCCCAGGCGTCGGGCTGCGGCTTGTCGCGGCGGTCGCCGCGGATGGCGCCCTGCTCGGGCTCCACCGAGGCGCGCTCCTCCAGCTCGGCGCGCTCTTCCGGGTCGATGTTGCTGCGCTCGGTCATGGCTGGCCTGGTGGGACGGGCTCGGGTGCGTGCGGGACGGGGAACGTACGACGCGCTGCAACATCCGTCCCAGGGGCCGGAAAGGGAAGAGCCCCCGTCGGCTGCGGCCGCCGGGGGCTCTTTGGCCTTCTCCCGCCGCCACGCGTCAGCGCGCCGGGGATTGAGTACGCGCGCCCGGAGGCGCCGCGACGGAGATCCCCAGCTCCCTGGCCGCCTCGCGCAGCGCCGGGTGGTCGAGCGAGAGGGGCTCCGGCGTCTCGAACGCCGGCCCGCCGCCGACGCGGTCCCGGAACAGCATCACCGTGTGCCAGTCCCCGGAGAAGGCCGACCACCAGCGCAGGCCCGTGTGACCGGCCGCGTGGACCGCGGCACCGATCCGCTGGGTGGCGCGGCGGTCGCGCGAAGCGGTTTCGTCCGGCCGCACACCGAGCCGGACGAGCTCCTCCGGGTCGCACAGGTCGAGCACGCCCCGGCGCACCTCGTCGGGGAGGGCGACGGCCACGACGGCGAGGCGCCGGCCGGCCACGACCAGGTCCGCATCGTCCAGGGTCTGGCCCCGGTACTGCTGGACCAGCTCGGCGACCGCGTGCTCCGCGGTCTCCGCCGCGTACAGCACGCCGCCCGGGGCGCCCGGCAGGTCGAAGCGCCCCTTGCCCTGGCCCGGCGGCACGTACTCCGGGGAGAAGGGCTCCCCCGGCGCGGCGTCCGGGTCCCACGGGAACACCCGCCAGGCGCGGGCCGGCGGCGGGGTCACGCGTAGGAGCCGCTCTTCAGCGCCTCGATGGCGGCGATCACCTCGGAGAGGCTGCCCTGCCGGAGCACGTCGAGGGGCCGCCGGTCGCCCAGGTGCGCGTTGAACCCGTTGAGCCACTTGGGGATGGACGAGGGCTCCAGGTGCCCGGAGAGGAGCTCGACCACGGCATCCAGCCCGACGATCCGGTCCGCGTTTTCGGGGCCGGGCACGGTGGTGCCCTCGTACCAGCGCTTCACCTGGACGCGATCCACCCCCAGCGCCTCCGCCACCTGCGCGTCGGACGGGAATGCGCGCCGGGCCGACTCCAGCCGCAGGGCGTAGAAGCTCTGCTCGCTGTTCAACTCCCTGACCTTCCTCGCCGAGCCTGAACGGGTCACGGCATCCTCCGGGTGACCGGGTACCTGCGACGGCCATGCGGCCGTGCAGCAAAATACGTTGCACGAAAGGGCGCCGCAAGCTCCGCACTGCCGAAGCGAAGAGCCCCCGGCGGCCGGGGCCGACCGGGGCTCCCTTTCACTTCCGGCAGGCGGCGCGCCTCAGCTCAGCGGCGCGTGCCCGCCGCGGCGGGGACCGGGAAGCCCCGGTCGCGCATCAGGGCGTCGATCTTCGCGTCGCGCCCGCGGAAGGCGCGGTACGCCTCGGCCTGGTCCACGGTGTTGCCCACCGAGAAGATGTGGCGGCGCAGGCGCTCCGCCACGGCCGGGTCGTACAGCCCCTTGCCCTCCTTGAACGCCTCGGCCGCGTCGGCGGTGAGCACGTCGGACCACAGGTAGCTGTAGTAGCCCGCCGAGTAGCTGTCGCTGGCGAACACGTGCCCGAACTGCGGGGTGCGGTGCCGCATCACGATCTCGCGCGGCATCCCCAGCTGGGCCAGCGTCTCCCGCTCGAAGGCGTCCGGGTCGATGTCGCGGTTGCCGGCCAGGTGGAGCTTCATGTCAACCAGCGCGCTGCCCAGGTACTCCACCGTGGCGAAGCCCTGATTGAAGGTGGAGGCCCGCTTGATCCGCTCCACCAGCGCCGCCGGGATGGGCTGGCCGGTCTGGTGGTGGACGGCGAAGCGCTGCAGCACCTCGGGGGTGGCCAGCCAGTGCTCCAGGAGCTGCGAGGGGAACTCCACGTAGTCGCGCGCCACCGCCGTCCCCGCCAGCGAGGGGTAGGTGACGCTGGACGACAGGCCGTGCAGCGCGTGCCCGAACTCGTGGAACAGCGTCTCCGCGTCGTCCCAGGAGATCAGCACCGGCTCGCCCGGCTTGCCCTTCACGAAGTTGGAGTTGTTGGAGACGAGGGTGGTGATCTCGCCGTCCATCCGCTGCTGGGCCCGGTACGCGTTCATCCAGGCGCCGGAGCGCTTGCCCGGGCGGGCGTACGGGTCGAAGTACCAGAGCCCCACGTGCTTGCCGCTGGCGCGGTCCGTGACCTCCCACACCTTCACGTCGGGGTGGAACACGGGCACGTTGGTGACGGGCGTGAACCGGAAGCCGAACAGCTCGCCGGCCACCCAGAACATCCCCTCGCGCAGCTTGTCGAGCTGCAGGTACTGCTTGACCTCGTTCTGGTCCAGGTCGTACCGCTGCTTCCTGACCTTCTCCATGTAGTAGCGGTAGTCCCACGGCTCGATGGTGGCGCTGCCGCCGCTCGTGCGGGCCACGCGCTGCATGTCGGCCACCTCCTCGCGCACCCGCGCCACGGCGGGCGTCCACACCGCCTCCATCAGCTCCATGGCGCGCTCCGGCGTCTTGGCCATGGCGTTGTCCAGCCGCCAGTGCGCGTGCGTGGGGAAGCCCAGGAGCTGCGCCCGCTCCGCGCGGAGCTTGAGGATCTGCGCGATGATGGCGTTGGTGTCCGTCTCGCCGCCGCTGTCGCCGCGGTTCACGAAGGTGCGCCACACCTTCTCGCGCAGGTCGCGCCGGTCCGCGAAGGTGAGGAACGGGTCCACCGCCGAGCGGGTGTTGTCCACCACCCACGCGCCGGGCATCTTGCGGGCGGCCGCGGCCGCGGCCATGGCGTCGCGCACCGACTGCGGCACGCCGGCCAGCTCCGCCTCGCTGCGGATCACCAGGAACTGGTCGCTCTCGTCGGCCAGCACGTTCTGGTTGAAGCGGGTGTAGAGCCCGGCCAGCTGCTGGTTGATCTCCGAGAGGCGCGCCTTCTTGGTCGCGTCCAGGCGGGCGCCGGCGCGGACGAAGTTGTTGTGGTGAACCCACAGCAGCCGCTGCTGCTCGGGGGTGAGCCGCGCCTTCTCGGGCGACGCGTTCACCGCCTCGAAGCGGCGGAAGAGCGCCTCGTTCTGGGCGATGCGGTCGTTGAAGGCGGCCAGCCGGGGCGCCATCTCGCGCTGCACGGCCTGGAACTCCGGCGAGTTCATGCTGGAGCTCCAGATGCCGTAGACGGTGCCGACGCGGCCCAGCTTGCGACCGGCGCGCTCGTAGGCGAGCACCGTGTTCTCGAAGGTGGGCGCCTCCGGGTTGGCGGCGATCCGCTCGATCTCGGCCAGGTTCTCGGCCATGGCCGCTTCCAGCGCGGGGCGGAAGTCCTCCACCCGCACCCGGTCGAAGGGCGGGACGCCGCCGTAGGGGCCGGTCCACTCGGCCAGGAGCGGGTTCGCGGCCGCGGCGGGCGCGGCCTGCGCGGGGGCTTCCGCCTGCGCGGCGGCGGGGGAGGTCGCGGTGTCGGTGTTCACGGCGCTCGCGGGCGCACAGCCGGCGGCGGCCGCCGCCAGCGCCAGTACGGCCGTGCGTGGGGTCAGGTTGTGACGCATGGGCATGGTATGGGTCCGGTTGAAGCTGCGGCGCGCGGCCGGGGCCGCGTCGGACAACCGGTACCAGGGTGCGCGCCGGAGGTTCCCGCGCCCCTTGGCGCCCCGCTCCGCCGCCGATACCTTTGCGCGCGCTCCGCCGTCCGTTTCCGCCCTCCAGCCCGAGGACCCGTCCGGGGATGAGCACCCGCGATGCATGAGTTCATGCCCGAGTGGGCGCGCTACCTGCTGGGCCTCGCCGCCGTGGCGCTGGGCGTGCTGGGCGCCGCGTACGCCCGCCGCGAGCCGGGGGCGCCGCGCCCGGCC
>JBFMFL010000336.1:0-7204 GCA_040752145.1 Gemmatimonadota bacterium | reverse complement strand
GGGGGCGGCCGGCGGCCGCCCCCTCCGCGCATCCTCCCTGTACGGACCGACCCGATGAGCCGACCCGACCCGCGGCTGGTGGAGACCGGCCCGCTCCCCTGCCTGCTCTCCGTCCCCGCCGCCGACCCCGGCCGCCCGACCTGGCTCTCCTTCGGCGAGGTGGCGCGCTCCCGCAGGGCCGGCTTCCTCCAGCGCCTGGGCCTGCGCGACGCCGCCGAGGCCCCCGGCGCCGACCGCGTCTTCACCGACCGCGGCGAGGACCACGTGGGCTCCGCCACCTCCGCCTACCGCGAGGAGCGCGTCTACCGCTGGCTGCTGTCCCGGCGGCTTCCCGGCCCGCCCGCCTGAACGGAGGCGGGGGGCGGGCTCACGTCACGGCGTCCCGAGCGGCGCGGCCGCCCGCGGCGGGGCGGCCGTCTCCCGCGCGAGCGGCAGGACGAGCGCGAAGGTGCTCCCCTCGCCGGGGACGCTGCGGACGACCAGGTCCCCGCCCATCCCGCGGGCCAGGTTGCGGCTGATCGTCAGA
Organism: Gemmatimonadota bacterium; assembly: GCA_040752145.1. Taxonomy (GTDB): domain Bacteria; phylum Gemmatimonadota; class Gemmatimonadetes; order Longimicrobiales; family Longimicrobiaceae; genus JAFAYN01. The sequence goes on along the minus strand of JBFMFL010000336.1, from coordinate 6,678 downwards.
CCCAGCCCCGAGCCCTGCGCGGCTCGCGTCCGGCTCGCGTCCACCTGCACGAACGGCTCGAAGACGGCGTCCAGCTTCTCGGCCGGGATCCCCACCCCGGTGTCGTGGACCCGGAGCAGGAGCCGAGGGTTTGGGCCGGCCGCCCGGACGGTGTCCACCCGGACCGCGCCGCCCTCCGGGGTGAACTTGGCCGCGTTGCCCAGGAGGTTGATGAGGATCTGCTGCGCCTTGTCGCGGTCCGCCTGCACCACCAGGCCCGGGGCGACCTCCACCGTGAACACCACCCCCTTGCTCGCCAGCTGCGGCTCGATCATGGGCGTCACCGCGGCGACCAGCTCGGCGGCCGGCACCTCCTCGACCTGGTAGTCCACGCGCCCGGCCTCGATGCGGGCCAGGTTGAGCACGTCGTTGATGAGCCGCAGCAGGTGGCGCTGGGCGCGGTCGATGCGGGCGAGCGTGTCGCGCTGGGCCTCCGTGACCGGACCGTGGATCCCCATCTCCAGGATCTGGACGTACCCGGAGATCGCGTTCAGCGGGGTGCGCAGCTCGTGGCTCATCACAGCCAGGAAGGTGCTCTTGGCCTGGTTGGCCTCCTCCGCGGCGGCCCGGTGCTGCTCCGCCTCCTCCGTGCGGGCGAGGAGGTCCTCGTTGATCACCCGCAGCTCCTCGGTCGCCTCCTCCAGCTCCAGCGCCTGCTCCTTGAGCTGCTGCTGCTGGAGCTCCAGCTCCAGCGCCTGCGCCTCCAGCTGCTCGTTGGCCTGCTCCAGCTCCCGCCGCTGCGCCTCCACCTCCCGGTGCGCCTGCTCCGCGGCGCGCCTGGCCCGCAGCAGCTCGTCCTCGTACCGGCGCCGCTCCTTCACGTGCATCAGCACGCAGTCGTACACGGCCGCGCCCCCGCGCTCCCGCCGCGCCGCGTTGACCAGCACGCCCAGGTCCTCCCCGCCGCGCGCGCGCAGCGTCAGGAACACCTCCTCCGCCCCGCCGTGGAGCCGGAGGAGCGGGAACCAGTGGGTCTGGTAGAAGATCCGGCTGGGCACGGTCAGCAGGCGCTCCACGTGCAGCCCCACCACCTCCTCCCGCGCGTAGCCGAGCAGGCCGAGCAGCGTGGCGTTCACCAGCTCGACCGTCCCCTCGTCCGAGAAGGAGAGGAACCCGCAGGGAGCCCGGTCCAGCAGCTCGTCCATCCTCACCGCCCTCCGCTCCGTAAAGCCGGCCTCACCCCGCGTGCGCCGGCTGCAGGTACTCGCGGATCGCCCGGATCGTCTCCTCGGGGTGGCTCATGTGCGGGCAGTGCCCCGTGGCGGCCATCATCCGGAGCGTGCTCCCCGGGATCCGGCGGTGCAGGTACTCCCCCACCTCCACCGGCGCGATCATGTCCTCGGAGCACTGCAGGATCAGCGCGGGGACCCGTACGTGCGCGAGGTCGTCCCGGTTGTCCGCGAAGAAGGTGGCCTCGGCAAAGCGGCGGGCGATGACGGGATCGGTGGAGCAGAAGCTGGCGGTGAGCTCCTCCCCCAGCTCCGGCCGGTCCGGGTTCTTGACGATCGCGGGCGCCAGGAAGTTGGCCCAGCCGATGAAGTTCTTGTCCATCATCTCCAGCAGCCCCTCGATGTCGGAGCGCTCGAAGCCGCCCACGTACTCCGGCGGGTCGTTGACGTAGCGCGGCGAGGGCCCCACCAGGACCAGGCGGTCGAACCGCTCCGGCTCCCGGTTGGCCGCGAGCACCGCCACCATGCTGCTCACCGAGTGGCCCACCAGGACCACGTCCTCCAGCTCCAGGGCGTGGCAGACGTCCAGGACGTCGTCGGCGTAGCCGTCCAGCCGCCCGTACCGCTCGGGGTCGTACGCGGACAGGTCGGACTTCCCCGAGCCTACGTAGTCGAACAGGACGATGCGGTAGTCGTCCTGGAACGCCGGCGCCACCCAGCGCCACATGTTCTGGTCGCACCCGAAGCCGTGCGCGAACAGCATGGGCCGGCTGCCGGTGCCGAAGACCCTGACGTTGTTGCGCGAGAGGACGTCCTGGCTCATCTGGATCTCGTGCGCTGTGAGGTGGAGGTCTGCAGGAGATAACAGTTACCCCGCCCCCGGGGAGGCGCGCAAGTCGCGGTCCGCGCGCGGCGGCGCATGGACGCCTCCACCTGCCCCTCGTCCCTTCTCGGCGCTGGCGAGGTCTTTGCGAAGCGCTCCCGCCGACGACGAACCGAATGGACCGAAACGAGTTGCAGGGCCGCGAGCGAATGGAGCCAGCCGTCGAGAGAGCCACCGGGAGGCGGGGCGGATGAGCGAGCCGTCCGGCGCGGTGCGCGACCCCGCCCGTCTGGCCGAGGTGCGCGCCACCGGCCTGCTCGACTCCGAGCGGGAGGAGGTGTTCGACCGGCTCACCCGGCTGGCGGCGCGCGTCATCGGCGCGCCGGTGTCGTTCATCTCCCTGGTGGACGAGGACCGCGACTTCTACATGAGCCTGTTCGGGATCGGCGAGCCGCTCGCCACCGACCGCGAGCTCCGCGGCGCCACCTTCTGCCACCACGCCATCCGCTCGCCGGAGCCGCTGGCGATCCCCGACACCCGCTCCGACCCCGAGTACCGCGGCGTGCCCACGGTGGAGTCGCTGGGGGTGGCGGCGTACCTGGGGGTGCCGCTGGTCACCAGCCGCGGCCAGGCCATCGGCTCGTTCTGCGCGGTGGACTTCGAGCCGCGCGAGTGGCGGCAGGGCGACGTGGAGGTGCTGCGGGAGCTGGCGGCGTCGGCCATGCGCGAGATCGAGCTGCGCCGCGAGGTGGCCGAGCGGCGGCGCGCCGAGGACGAGGCGCGCAGGCTGCTGGGCGAGGCGCAGGACGCCCAGCGCCAGGTGACCACCATCCTGGAGAGCATCACCGACGCCTTCTTCGCGCTGGACCGGGAGTGGCGCTTCACCTACCTGAACCACGGCGCCCGGGAGGTGGTCCGCTCGCTGCTGGAGCTCCCCGCCGAATCGGCGATCGGGCTCTGCTTCTGGGACGTGGTGCCGCAGTTCCGGGGCACCCGCTTCGAGGCGGAGTACCGCCGCGCCGTGGAGACCGGGCGCGCCGTCCACTTCGAGGAATTCGCGCCGGCCTTCGGCGTCTGGTTCGGGGTGGACGCGTACCCGTCGGCGGACGGCCTCTCCGTGTACTTCCGCGACGTCACCGAGCGGCGCCGCACCGAGGAGGCGCTGCGCGAGAGCGAGGAGATGCTGCGGCAGATCGCCGAGAACATCCGCGAGGTGTTCTGGGTGAGCGACCCGGCCTACACGCGGATGTACTACGTCAACCCGGCGTACGAGGCGCTGTGGGGGAGGAGCCGCGACGAGCTGTACCGCGACCCGCGCACCTTCCTGGACGCGGTGCACCCCGACGACCGCGAGCGGGTGCGCGCCGCCATCCCGGAGATGGCGACGGGGGGCTTCGACGTCCGCTACCGCATCGTCCGTCCCGACGGCGCGGTCCGCTGGCTGTGGGCGCGCAGCTCCGCCGTGCGCGACGAGCGCGGGGAGATCGTCCGGAGCGTGGGGATCGTGGAGGACGTCACCCGGCTCAAGGAGGCCGAGGAGGAGCAGGCGCGGCTGCTGACGCGGGAGCGGCAGGCGCGCGACGAGGCGGAGCGGCGGGCGGTGGAGGAGGCGGCGCTGAGGTCGGCCGCCGCGGCGGTGACGGCCAGCTTCACGGTGGAGGAGGCCAGCCGGAGGATCGCGGAGAGCGCGCTGGAGGCCACCCGGGCGGACGGCGCCTTCGTGGAGCGGATCGACGCCGACCGCTGGGAGATCGCGGTGGCGGCGGTCGCCGGGGAGCGCACGCCGCCGCTCGGGACGCGCACCCCGTACGCGGGCTCGCTCACCGAGAAGGCGGTGGAGACCCGGACGCCGCAGCTCGCCGGCGCCGCGGCCGACGGCTCCATGGCGCCCTGCGGCGAGCTGGACGGGCTGGGCGGCGCCTCGTCGGCGGTGGTGATCCCGCTGCTGGACGCCGGGGAGCCCATCGGGACGCTGGTGCTGGTGCGCGCGCCGGAGCGCGGCGCCTTCCGCCGGGACGAGGTCGAGCGGGCGCGGACCTTCGGCGACCTGGCCGCGCTCGCCTTCCGCAAGATCCACCTGCTGGAAGACTCGGAGAAGCGGCGCGAGGAGCTGGAGCGGGTCACGGAGAGCCGCGCGCGCCTGATCCGCGGCTTCACCCACGACCTCAAGAACCCGCTGGGCGCCGCCGACGGCCACGCGCAGCTCCTCCAGGACGAGGTGCTGGGCGCGCTGGCGAAGCGGCAGGCGGAGAGCGTCGGCCGGATCCGCGCCTCCATCCGCTCGGCGCTGGAACTGATCGACGACCTGGTGGAGCTGGCCCGCGCGGAGGCCGGGCAGCTGGAGCTGGAGCCGCGCCCCACCGACGTGCGCGAGGTGGCGCGGGAGCTGGCGGAGGACTACCGGGCGCAGGCGGAGGGCGCCGGCCTCCGCCTGGACACCGTGCTCCCCGACGAGTTCCCGGTCGTCCGCTCCGACCCCGCCCGCGTGCGGCAGGTGCTGGGGAACCTGATCTCCAACGCGGTCAAGTACAACCGCCCGGGAGGGTCGATCACCGTGCGCGCCGCCCTCCGCGCCCGGCGCGGCGCCGGCGAGTTCGCCGTGGTGGAGGTGGCGGACACCGGCATCGGCATCGCCGGGGACAGGCTGCGGCTCCTCTTCCAGGAGTTCAGCCGGCTGGCCCCGGGCACCGCGCACGGCGCCGGGCTGGGGCTGGCGATCAGCCAGAAGATCGCGCGGGCGCTGGGGGGCGAGATCACCGTGCGGTCCGCGCCGGGGACGGGCTCCACCTTCACCCTCTGGCTTCCCGTGGACGGCGGGGGCTGACCGAACGGCAGTGAACGGCTCGATTGGGCGTGCCCCCGGCTGGCGCCGGGGTCGGGCTGCGGCTCCGTAACGCAGCAAACAACGCTGCGTAACGGAGTCGAGCCCCGGCAAACTGCCGCCGGGTCTCGCCCCTTCGGGCCGAAATCCCTCACGCGGGCGTCGCGCTGGCGTCCGCTGGCCCCCCTCCCTCCGGGCCCGGCGCTCGCGGCGCTGCACTCGCGACGGCTGCGTCCCACGGGCGCACCTCCAGCACCGGGCGCATGGCCGCGGGCGGGGGCGCGAAGAGCGAGAGCTGGTCCGGGTCGGCGAAGAGCGCGGCGAAGTCGGCGGGGGTGAGGGCGCGCCCCAGGCGCACGGCGAAGTTGTCGCGCAGCACGCGGGCGTAGTGCTCCACGTCGTAGTCGCGCGGGTCGGCGGCGCCGGGGACGGCGTCGTCCGCCGCCGGGACGACGCCGGCTCCGCCGCCCTGGGTGCGGTAGACGCGCACCCTTTCACCGGCACGCCACGCGGTGCGCCCGCTCGCCAGCACGGCCTCGTACGCGTGCTCGCGCCGCGTGCCGCGCGTTGCCGCGTACTCCGCGGGCGACTTGGTGAGCCGCACGCGCGAGGACACGTCGTAGGTGGGGAGCTCGCGGCGGCGCAGCGCGTCCAGCGACGCCAGGTACGCCGCGCGCACGCCGGCCAGGTCCCCGGTGAACAGGCTGCGCAGCGCGGCGCGCAGGAACGCCTCGCCGAACGGCTCGGCGCGCGCGGAGCGGAAGGCCACGCCGCGCAGCGTGAGCGTGCCGTCGTAGCCGAGCAGGGCGTAGTTCTTGGGCTCGTGCGACAGCATGGCCGCGTAGCGCCCCTCCGTCTCCAGCTGCACCCGCGGCGGCAGCAGCGCCGCGACCTCGGCAACCACGCGCCGCTCGTCGGCCTCGCTCCACCCCTCGGGCACGGCGAAGTACACGCCGTCGGTGTCCCCCTCCAGCAGCGTCACGCCGCGCGCCGCAAGCTCGCGGCACATCAGCGCCAGCGTGTCGCGGCCCCTGCGCGTCACCTCGTTGGCGGCGTGGACGTCGGCGAAGCGGGTGAGCTCGCCGCCGGCCGCCAGGTAGCCGTACGCCGAGTTGACCAGGATCTTCATCGCCGCGGAGGTGGCCTCGTGCGTGTGGCGCTCCGCGGACCCGGGGGCGGCGGCGCGCGCCGCCGCCTTCGCGGCGAGCCGGTGCTCCACCAGCCGGTCCACCAGCGCCAGCAGCGCGCCCAGGTGGTCCCCCGCCGGCCCGATGCGAAAGGCGCGCATCAGCGACGGGTACAGGCTGGCCACGTCGGCCTTGACCACGCGCCACGCCACGCCGGTGGCGAACAGGTGCAGCGCCGCGCCGCTGTGCGGGGTGCCGTCGCCGGGGCGGCGCGCGGGGAGGGCGGCGCCGGCGCGCAGGTACGCCCGCACCAGCAGCGGGTCCAGCACGCCGGTGGCGGGGCCGGCGTCGGCCAGGCGCTCGTAGCGCCGCGGGGCCATGCGCGCCAGCGCGAACGCCGCGCCGCCCAGCAGCCGCGCGAGCGCGGCCACCTCCTCCACGTCGTCCGTGGCGTAGCGGCGCACGCGCTCCGGGTCGCTCCGGTACACGGTGTAGATTTCCCTGCCGGGCACGTACTCGCGGTCCGGCGCCGCCACGCCGAAGTGCCGGGCCACGGCCTTGAGCCCGTGGCCAGGCAGCTCGCGCACGGAGAAGTCGTAGCGGATGGTGGCGTCCAGCGTGTCGATCAGCTCGCGCCCGGGCGCGATCAGCCTCACCCGCCGGCCCGCGTCGTCCCCGCGCGCGGCTCCGCGGCGGGCG
>JBFMFL010000335.1:0-7231 GCA_040752145.1 Gemmatimonadota bacterium | reverse complement strand
CTCGCTTGAGGCTCGCCACCCTCTCCCAATTCTGGGAGAGGGGACAACTGCTGGAGCACCAAGCAGTTCTCCCCTCCCCTGTTTGCGGGGGAGGGGCCGGGGGAGGGGGCCTGCCGTTGCGTGAGGGATTTCGGCCCGAAGGGGCGAGACCGCGCGGCTGTTTGCGCGGGCTCGACTCCGTTACGCAGCGTAGTTTGCTGCGTTACGGAGCCGCAGCCCGACCCCGGCGCCAGCCGGGGGCACGCCCAAACCAGCCCCTAGATCCGCCGTCGGAGCAGTTGCGGTTCAGGAGGACAGCTGACGCAGATGGTGCTCCAGGTGCACGGCCAGGAAGCGCAGCGTGGTGAGCGCGTCGAGCGGACCGAAGTACGGGTGGGTGACGCGGGCGCCGGTGGAGCGGGCGGCCTCCAGCTCGCGCTCCGCCTGCACGGCCAGCTCGCGCATGCGGGCCAGGACGGCGGCGCGGTCGGCGTGCACGGCGGGCGGGCGGATCTCGCGCGGCGAGGCGGCGCGCAGGGGGAAGCTGCGGTGAAAGAGGATGTGCGGCAGCAGCACCCGGCGCAGCAGCAGCCGCCGCACCCCGGTCACCAGGGGGCGGATCCCCGGGGCGCCGGACAGCTCCCGGAGCGCCGCCTCGTAGGCCAGCACCAGGTGCTTGGCGGTCTGGGCGGGCGACCACTTCCCGGGGGCGCGGGGGCGGGTCCAGGCGTCGGCGCCCAGCCCCTCGGCGGTGGCGACGAAGCGCCGCACCGCGTCGCGGTGCTCCTCCACGGCGCGCCGCCAGCGCGCTTCCTGTCGTCCGGTCCGGCTGGGCATGCGCGGCCTGCTCGGGTGGGGGGGACGGCGCCGAACGACAAGGGCCGCTCCCGGCGGGGGAGCGGCCCTTGTCGTTCTCGCGGACGCCTCAGCGGCCGGCTTCGACGGCCATGGCGAGCTCCGGGCTGCGGAGCATCACCAGGTCCCTGCCGCCGTGCACGCGCCCCACCGAGAACACGCCGTCCACGGCCATGGCGCAGAAGAGCAGCGCCAGGTAGAGCAGCGAGTTGCGGTACAGCGCCCAGGCCGGCCGGGTGAAGCTTTCCGCGCGGAACAGGCGGGTCACGTCGAACAGGAACCACGCCCCCAGCAGCGCGGCGGACACGCCGTACACGGCGCCCATCCCGCCGTAGGTGACCGGCGCCAGGGTGACGGCCACCAGGATGCCGGTGTAGACCACCATCTGGCGCATGGTCTCGCGCTCGCCCCACACGTTGGGCGCCATGGGCACGCCCACCCGGCCGTAGTCCTTCTGCTTGACCAGCGCCAGCGCCCAGAAGTGCGGCGGGGTCCAGAAGAACACGATCAGGAACATGTAGACGGCCGTGAGCGTGATCTCGCCCGTGGCCGCGGCCCACCCCACCAGCGGCGGGAAGGCGCCCGCCGCGCCGCCGATGACGATGTTCTGCGGGGAGGTGCGCTTGAGCCAGCGGGTGTAGACGAACACGTAGAAGAGCAGCCCGCCCAGCGCCAGCACGGCGCTGAGCAGGTTCACCAGCACGGCGTACAGGGCGAACGCCGCCGCGCCCAGCGCGACGCCGAACGCCAGCACGTGCCCGGGGGACATGCGCCCGCTGGGGATGGGGCGCAGCGCCGTGCGCGGCATGCGGGCGTCGATGTCGCGATCCATGTACATGTTGATCGCGTTGGCGCCGCCCGCCATGAGGTAGCCGCCGATCATGGTCCACAGGACCGTCCACCCGTCCGGCCACCCGCCCACCGCGATGAACATGGGGGCGGCGGTGGTGACCAGCAGCAGCGAGATGATCCGCGGCTTGGTGAGGGTGACGTAGTCGCGCAGCCGCTGCCGCACGCCCCCCGACGCGCCCTTGCGCCAGGCGTCGACGCCGGCGCGCTGGGTCCCCGTGGTCATGCCGTCGGCGGCGAGCGCCGCGGCGCTGGCCCCGCTGAGCGGGGCGGCGCCCGGGAGGACGTCGCGCACGTGTGTGGCGGCGATGTCTGGCATTCGTGCTCGCTTCGGGTTGCGTGCCGGCCGCGCGGGGCCGGCCTGGAAGCCGGGGAATATACACGCCGCGCCAGGTTGCGCCAAGGCGAGGACGCGCGCCTCCGGGGATGCCCCACGCCCGCGTGGGGAAAGCTCCCACAGGCGGCGCGCCGGCTTGCCGCGGCCCGGGCGAAGCGCTTTATTTTCACCGCCGTACAGGTCCGCGGCGGTCCACCCGAACGTCAGATGCAACGATGAAGCCGAGCGGGTTCGCGAAGTACGCCTGGGGCGTGCTAGCCTACAACCTGGCCGTGGTGGCGTGGGGCGCGTACGTGCGCGCCACCGGCTCGGGCGCGGGGTGCGGCGACCACTGGCCCAAGTGCGACGGCCGGGTGATCCCGCGCCTGGAGAGCACGGAGCAGGTGATCGAGTTCACCCACCGCGTCACCAGCGGGATCGCCGGGCTGCTGGTGCTGGCGATGCTGGTCTGGGCATTCCGCGCCTTCCCGCGCGGCCACGCCGTGCGGCGGGGGGCGGTCGCCTCCACGGTGCTGATGGTGATCGAGGCGCTGCTGGGGGCCGGGCTGGTGCTCTTCGAGCTGGTGGCCGACAACGCCTCGGGGTACCGCGCCTTCTCCATGGTGGCGCACCTGGTGAACACCTTCCTGCTGCTGGGCGCCATCACGCTCACCGCCTGGTGGGGCTCCGGCGGGCGGGCGGTGCGCCTGCGCGGCCAGGGCACGGCGGCCGGGGTGCTGGCCGTGGGCTTCGCGGCGATGCTGCTGCTGGGCGCCAGCGGCGCCATCGCCGCCCTGGGCGACACGCTCTTCCCCGCCACGTCGCTGCGCGAGGGGATGCGGCAGGACTTCTCGGACACGGCGCACTTCCTCCTGCGCCTGCGGGTGCTGCACCCCGCCATCGCCCTGGCTACCGGCGCGTACCTGGTGTTCGCCACGCGCATGGTGGCCCGCCTCCGCCCCTCCGCGACCACGCGCAAGCTGGCGACGGCCGTGGCGGCGCTGTTCGCCGTGCAGATCGGCGCCGGCTTCCTGAACCTGGCGCTGCTCGCCCCGGTGTGGATGCAGCTGGTACACCTGCTGCTGGCGGACCTGGTGTGGATCTCGACCGTGCTCTTCGCGGCCTCCGCCCTGGCGGAGCCGGACGCGGCGGCCCCGGCGGCGCCCGCCGCCCGCGAGCAGGCGCCCGCGCTGGCGTAGCCCGCGCGTGAACGACCGCTGGTTCGCCTGCCGCGCCTGCGGCGTCTGCATCGACGCCGGCTACCGCCGGGCCTGGTCGGAGCTGGAGGAGCCCGGGATCGTCCGGCGGCGCGAGCCGGTGGACGCCGCGGCGGTCGAGCGCGCGGACGGCTACTGGCGGGGCGCGGAGGGGAGCGCCTGGCTCGCCGGGCTGCTCCCGGCCGTGCGCGACTTCCTGCGGGAGCACGCGGCGCACGGCCTGACCTACGGCGACACCGAGGACGTCGGGCTGATCCCGCCCGACGATCCCGAGAACCCGACCGTCCGCGAGATCCGCCCCGGCGCGCCGCACGCGCCGCCCGTTCCCCGAAAAACTTGAGCGGAGGGAGACTCGCCGGTAGTTTGGCGAGGCTCCCGCAGCCGGAGCGGAGACAGCCGGGCAGTTTCGGCTGGCTCCGCGACCCGCGGAGGAGACCGGCAGCAGTACCGCCGGGCTCCGGAGCGGCCCCACGCGCCACAGCTCGTCCGACCGTCCCTCGAAGCCGACAAGCCATGACCCGACGCCGCACCCCGCAGCCGGCGCTGGCCGCCGCGCTCGCCCTCCTGGCCGCCTGCGCCCAGCCGCAGCGCCCCGCCTCGTCGCCCGCTCCGGAGGCTCGGCAGGGAGCCTCCGGCCAGGCGTCGAACCAGCCGAGCAGCATCGCCGGAAAGACCGCCGGGATGCAGCGCCAGGACGGCTTCTTCCCCTTCTTCTGGGACGCCAGGAACGGCAAGCTGCTCCTCGAAGTCTCCCGCCTGGACCAGGACTTCCTCTACCTGAACTCGCTCGCGACCGGCATCGGCAGCAACGCGCTGGGGCTGGACCGCGGCACCATCGGCGACGGCGTGGTGGTCCGCTTCGAGCGCCACGGCCCGCGCCTGCTGCTCGTCCAGCAGAACACCGGCTTCCGTGCCCTGAACGCCCGCACCGAGGGCGAGGCGCGGGCCGTGGCGGAGTCGTTCCCCACCTCGGTGCGGGGCGCCTTCCCCATCCAGGCGGAGGAGGGCGGCCGCTTCCTGATCGACGCGACGGACTTCTTCCTCCAGGACGTGTTCGGGGTGGCGGCCGGGATCCGCCGCGGCCAGCAGGGCGAGTTCCGGCTGGACCGCGACCGGAGCACCATCTACCTGCCGCGCACCAAGGCCTTCCCCAAGAACACGGAGGTGGAGGCGCTGCTCACCTTCGCCGGGGACAACCCGGGCCCGGAGATCCGCCGCCACGCCCCGGACGGGCGCTCCATCTCGCTGCGCCAGCACCACTCCTTCGTGGAGCTGCCGGACTCGGGCTACCGGCCGCGCGCCTTCGACCCGCGGGTGGGGGTGAACCCGCTCACCTTCTACGACTTCAGCCAGCCGCTCACCGGGCGCTACGTGCAGCGCTGGATCAACCGCTGGCGCCTGGAGAAAAAGGACCCGACGGCGGCGATGTCGGAGCCGGTGAAGCCCATCGTGTACTACCTGGACCCGGGGATCCCGGAGCCGTACCGCACCGCCTTCCGCGAGGGGGCCCTGTGGTGGAACCGGGTGTTCGAGGCGGCCGGGTTCATCGACGCCTTCCGGGTGGAGGACCTGCCGGAGGGCGTGGACCCCATGGACGCGCGCTACTCGGTGATCCAGTGGGTACACCGCACGGATCCGGGCTTCTCGGTGGGGCCGGCGTTCGAGGACCCGCGCACGGGCGAGATCATCAAGGCGGCGGTGCGGATGGACGCGTACCGCTCGCTCACCGACTACAACATCTTCGCCGGGACGGTGCCCGCCATGGGCGAGTGGGTGGGCCGCCTGGACCCGCGGGCCGACGGCGAGGCGTTCGCGCTGGCCCGCCGCCGCCAGCACGTGGCGCACGAGGTGGGGCACACGCTGGGGCTGGCCCACAACTTCATCGCCTCGGCGGACGAGCGCTCGTCGGTGATGGACTACCCGGGGCCGCTGATCCGCCTGACCGACGGCCGGATCGACGTGTCGCAGGCGTACCGGGCGGGGCCCGGGGCGTACGACACGCTGGCGATCCGCTACGCGTACATGCAGTTCCCCACCCCGGAGGCGGAGGCGCGCGGCCTGGAGGCTCTGGTGCGGGAGGGGATCCGCGAGGGAGTGCGCTTCATGGCCGACCGCGACGCCGACGAGTCGGGGAGCATGCCGGAGGTGACGCGCTGGGCGCTGGGGAGCGACCGCGTGGCGGAGCTGGAGCGCACCATGGCGGTGCGCCGGGTGCTGCTGGACCGCTTCTCGGCCGCCGCGATCCCCGCGGGCGAGCCCATGTGGCACCTGAGCGAGCGGCTGGCGCCGGTGTACCTGCACCACCGCTACGCGCTGGAGTCGGCCATCAAGACGGTGGGCGGGCTGGAGTACACCTTCGCGCGCTCGGGCGACGCGCAGGTGCCGGCGCGCATCGTGGACCCCGCGGAGCAGCGGCGGGCGCTGGCGGTGCTGGTGCGCGCCATCCAGCCGGAGGCGTTGGCGATCCCGGAGCGGGTGACGGCGCTGATCCCTCCCCCGCCCTACGGCTACGCGTCCACCTCGTGGTCGTGGGCCTCGCCGCTGGGCGGCGCCTTCGACCCGCTGGCGGCGGCGCAGTCGCTGTCCGCCTGGGTGGCGGACGGGGTGCTGCACCGGGAGCGGGCCGCGCGGCTGGTCTCCTTCCACGCCCGCAACGCGGCGGCCCCCTCGCTGGACGAGGTCATGTCGCGCCTGGTGGAGGGTACCTGGGGCCAGGCCACGCCGGCCGGCCCCCGCGACGCGGCGCTGCGCCGGACGGCGCAGCGGGCGGTGCTGGACCGGCTGATCGCGCTGGCCGGCGACCCGCAGGCCACGGCGCAGGTGCGCGCCTCGGCCGAGCTGCAGCTGGCCGACCTGGCGCGGCGGCTGGAGGGCCGGCGCGCCCCCGACGCGGCGCAGCGGGCGCACGAGACGGCGGCGGCTCGGGACGCGCGGCGCTTCCTGGAGCGCGGCGCCGAGCCCACCCCGCCCTCGCGGCCGCTCCCGCTCCCGCCGGGGACGCCCATCGGCGGCTGACCGCCCGCGGCGGCCCGCATCGAATCGGCCCCGCGCCTCACCCGAGGCGCGGGGCCGAATTGCATCCGGATCCTCCGTGGAGGGTCGACTCCTGCACACGCCTCCCCGCGCCGGGCGGCCCGGGTTATCTTGGGGCCCTTTGCCACCCCGGACCCGGAGAATCCCGACCGTGAAGCCGACGACGGGGGCGCTCGCCCTCGCCCTGACCTCGCTCGCGAGCGCGGCCGCCGCGCAGCAGCCCGGCGTGCCGCTGGACACCCTGGAGGTGCGCGTGGGATCGCGCGCCTCCCCCGCCCTCCCCGTCGCCACGCGCGCCGTGGAAGTCATCACCGCCGGGCAGCTCCGCGCCGCGCCGGTCTCGACGATCGCGGACGCGCTGGCGTGGGCGCTGGGCGCGGACGTGACGCCGCGCTCCCCCGCGCAGGCCGACCTGGCGATGCGCGGCTCCAGCTTCGAGCAGACGCTGGTGCTGGTGGACGGCGTGCGCATGAGCGACGCGCAGAGCGGGCACTTCGACCTGGACCTGGCGGTGCCGCTGGAGCAGGTGGAGCGCATCGAGGTGCTGCGCGGCGCCGCCTCCGCGCTGTACGGCGCCGACGCCATGGGCGGCGTGGTCAACGTGGTCACCCGCCGCCGGGGCCCCGCCCTGCTGGCGCGCGCCCAGGGCGGCACCTGGGGCACGGGGACGCTGGCGCTGGCAGGGCGCGCCGGCCGCGAGGGCGGTCTCCGCGCCGACCTGGCCGCCGAGGCGGGCCGCTCCGACGGCCACCGCGAGGGGACCGACTGGGAGTCGCTGCAGCTCCGCGCCGCGGTGGCCGCGCCGCTGGCCGGCCGGACGCTGCGCGCCGACGCGGCGCTGGCGAGCCGCGACTTCGGTGCGGCGGGGTTCTACGGGCCCTACCCCTCGTACGAGCGGACCGACGTGGCCACCGCCTCGCTCGCCTGGCAGGCCGACGCCGGCGGGCGCTCCGCGCTGGAGCCGCGCCTGAGCGCCCGCCGC
>JBFMFL010000334.1:0-7271 GCA_040752145.1 Gemmatimonadota bacterium | reverse complement strand
TGTACGTGCTGGACCCGTCCGGGGAGCCGGCGCCGGTGGGGGTGCCGGGGGAGCTGTACATCGGCGGCGAGCAGGTGGCGCGCGGCTACCTGGACCGGCCGGCGCTGACGGCGGAGAAGTTCGTGCCGGACCCGTTCGGCGGGGAGGCGGGGGCGCGGCTGTACCGCTCGGGCGACCGGGTGCGCTGGCTGGCGGACGGGACGGTGGAGTTCCTGGGGCGGATCGACACGCAGGTCAAGCTGCGCGGCTTCCGCATCGAGCCGGGCGAGGTGGAGGCGGTGCTGCGCTCCCTTGAGGGCGTGCGCGACGCGGTGGCCGTGGTGCGCGGCGACGTGCGGCGCCTGGTCGCGTACGTGGTGCCGGAAGAGGGGGCCCGGCCGGAGGCCGCGCGGCTGCGGGAGCAGCTGGCGGGGCGCCTGCCGGAGTACATGGTGCCGGGGGCGTTCGTGGTGCTGGAGCAGCTGCCGCTGAACGCCAGCGGCAAGGTGGACCGCAGGGCGCTGCCGGCGCCGGAGCAGGACGGCGGCGCGGAGTACGTGGCCCCGCGCACCGCGGCGGAGGAGGTGCTGGCGGGGATCTGGGCGGAGGTGCTGGGGGCCGCGCGGGTGGGCGCCCACGACGACTTCTTCGCGCTGGGCGGCCACTCGCTGCTGGCGACGCAGGTGGTGTCGCGGACGCGGCAGGCCTTCGGGGTGGAGCTGCCGCTGCGGACGCTCTTCGAGGCGCCCACCGTGGCGGGGCTGGCCGGGCGGGTGGAGGCGCTGCGCCGCGCCGGGCTGCCGGCGCTGCCGCCGGTGGTGCCGGTGGAGCGGGGCGGGGCGCTGCCGCTCTCCTTCGCGCAGGAGCGAATCTGGTTCCTCGCCCGGCTGGAGCCGGAGAGCCCCTTCTACAACATCTCCCTGCCGCTGCGGCTGGAGGGGGCGCTGGAGGCGGGAGCGCTGGAGCGCGCGCTGGGGGAGCTGGTGCGCCGGCACGAGGCGCTGCGCACGGTGTTCCCCGAGGTCGGCGGCGCGCCCGTGCAGCGGGTGTATCCGCCGGGCGGCCTCGTGCTCCCTGTGGCGGACCTCTCGCGCCTGGACGGGGCGGCGCGCGAGGCCGAGGCGAGTCGCCTGGCCACGGCCGAGGGGGCGCGCCCCTTCGACCTGGCGCGCGGGCCGCTGCTGCGCTGCGCGCTGCTGCGCCTGGACGGCGAGGACCACGTGCTCTGCCTCACGCTGCACCACGTGGTCAGCGACGGCTGGAGCATGCAGGTGCTGATGCGCGAGGTCGGCGCGCTGTACGTCGCCTTCGAGCGGGGCGAGGAGGCGCGGCTGCCGGAGCTGCCGGTGCAGCCCGCCGACTTCGCGGTCTGGCAGCGCGGGCAGCTGCAGGGCGAGCTGCTGGAGCGCCAGCTCGCCTACTGGCGCGAGCGCCTGGCCGGCGCGCCGGAGCTGCTGGAGCTGCCGACGGACCACGCCCGCCCGGCCGTGCAGCGCTACCGCGGCGCCCACGAGCCCATCGCCCTGCCCCCCGCGCTCCTGGAGCGCCTGCAGGCGCTGGGGCGGAGGGAGGGGGCCACGCTCTTCATGGTGCTCGTGGGCGCCTTCCAGCTCCTCCTGGCCCGCTACGCCGGGCAGGAGGACGTGGTCGTGGGCACCACCCTGGCCGGGCGCACCCGCCGCGAGACCGAGGGGCTCATCGGCCTGTTCATGAACACCCTGGTCCTGCGCACGGACCTGGGCGGCGAGCCGGGCTTCCGCGAGCTGCTGGGGCGGGTGCGCGAGGCGACGCTGGGCGCCTACGAGCACCAGGACCTCCCCTTCGAGCGCCTGGTCCAGGAGCTGAGCCCGGAGCGCAGCCTCAGCCACGCCCCGCTCTTCCAGGTGCTCTTCGAGCTGCACAACGCCGGGAGCGGCGCCGGGCCCATGCCGGGGCTGCGGGTGCGCGACGTCCCGGTGGAGAGCGGCGTCGCCAAGTACGACCTGGCCGTGGGGCTGCAGGGCGGCCCCGGGGGGCTGCTGGGCGGGCTGACCTACAGCACCGACCTGTTCGAGCGCGCCACGGCCCGCCGCCTGGTGGAGCACCTGGGGCGCGTCCTGGAGCAGGTGGCCGCCGACCCCGGGCTGCGCACCTGGGAGGTGGACCTGCTGGGCGAGGCCGAGCGCCGGCGCGTGGTGGAGGAGTGGAACCGCACCGCGGCCGAGTTCCCGGCGGACCGCTGCATCCACCAGCTCTTCGAGGCGCAGGCCGCCCTCACCCCCGACGCCCCCGCCGTGCTCTTCGGCGAGGAGTCGCTCACCTACGCCGAGCTGGACCGGCGCGCCAACCGCCTCGCGCACGCCCTGCGGCGCCGCGGCGTGGGCCCGGAGGTCCGCGTGGGGATCTGCCTGGAGCGCAGCCCGGAGCTGATGGTGGCGCTGCTGGGGGTGCTCAAGGCCGGCGGCGCGTACGTGCCGGCCGATCCCGCCCACCCGGCCGAGCGCATCGCCTACCTGCTGGAGGACTCCGGCGTGCGCCTGCTGCTGACGCAGGAGCGGCTGCTCGGGCGCCTCCCCGCGCCGGAGGGGACGGAGGCGCTCGCCCTGGACGCCCTGGCCGGCGAGCTGGAGCGCGAGAGCGCCGAGGCGCCCGCGAGCGGGGTGGAGGCGGAGAACCTGTGCTACGTCATCTACACCTCCGGCAGCACGGGCCGGCCCAAGGGCGTGGCCATGCACCACCGGGGCGTGGTCAACTACATCGCCTGGGGGATCCCCGCCTACGGGGCCGACGCCGGCAGCGGCGCGCCGGTCTTCTCCTCCATGGCGGTGGACCTGACCATCACCAACCTGCTCCCCCTCTTCGCCGGCCACCCGGTGCGCCTGCTCCCGGAGGAGTCCCCGGTGGAGGCGCTGGCCGACGCGCTGCGCGGGAAGCCCGGCTTCGGGCTGATCAAGATCACCCCCACCCACCTGGCGCTGCTCAGCCCGCTGCTGAGCGCCGAGGAGGCGCAGGGGGCCGCGAAGACGCTGGTCATCGGGGCGGACTTCCTCCCGGCCGAGGCGACGCTGTTCTGGCAGGAGAACGCGCCGGGGGTGCGGCTGATGAACGAGTACGGACCCACGGAGACGGTGGTGGGCTGCTCGGCCTACGAGCTGCCGGCGGGGCTGCACCGGGCGGGCGCGGTGCCGGTGGGCGGGCCCATCCAGAACCTGACGTTCTACGTGCTGGACGCCCACCTGGAGCCGGTGCCGGAGGGGGTGCCGGGGGAGCTGTACATCGGGGGCGTGGGGGTGGCGCGCGGCTACCTGGGGCGCGCGGAGCTCTCCGCCGAGAAGTTCGTGCCCGACCCGTTCGCCGGGGGCGGGGCGCGGATGTACCGGACGGGAGACCAGGCCCGGTGGGTGGGGAGCGGCAACCTGACGATCCTGGGTCGGCGCGACAACCAGGTGAAGATCCGCGGCTTCCGCGTGGAGCTGGGGGAGGTGGAGGCGACGCTGCGGCGGGTGGAGGGGGTGCGGGGGTGCCTGGCAGTGGTGCGGGAGGACGCGCCGGGGGACCGGCGGCTGGTGGCCTACGTGGTGGCGGACCCGGAGGCCATGGACCCGGAGGCGCTGCGGGAGCACCTGCGGCGGAGCGTGCCGGAGTACATGGTGCCCAGCGCGTTCGTGCGGCTGGACTCGCTGCCGCAGACGACCACGGGCAAGTTCGACCCGCGCTCGCTGCCGGCGCCGCAGTACGCCGCCTCCGCGGACCGCTACGTCGCCCCGCGCACGCCGGCGGAGGAGGTGCTGGCCGCGGCCTGGGCGGAGGTGCTGGGCCTGGAGCGGGTGGGCGTCGAGGAGAGCTTCTTCGACCTGGGCGGGCACTCGCTGCTGGCGACCCGGGTGGTCTCGCGGGTGCGGGAGGTGTTCGGGGTGGAGCTGCCGCTGCGGGCGCTCTTCGAGGCGCCCACCGTGGCGGCGCTGGCCGGACGCATCGAGGCGCTGCGCGGCGCGGGCGCCGGCGCCGCGCCGCCCGTCGAGAGGGTGCCGCGGACGGGGCCGCTGCCGCTGTCGTTCGCGCAGCAGCGGCTGTGGGTGGTGGACCGCCTGGAGCCGGACAGCAGCACCTACAACATGCCCAGCGCGCTGCGGCTGCGCGGAGCCCTGGACGCGGCGGCGCTGCGGGCCAGCCTGGACGCCCTGGTGGCGCGGCACGAGACGCTGCGCACCACGTTCGCCGAGGGCGAGGACGGTCCCGTGCAGGTGATCCACCCGCCCGCGCCCGTGGCGCTGGCGGAGCTGGACCTGCGCGGGATGCCGGAGGCGGACCGGGTGGAGGCGGCGCGGCGCCTGGCCGCCGAGGAGGCGGTGCGTCCCTTCGACCTGGAGGCGGGGCCGCTGCTGCGCTGCACGCTGCTGCGCCTGGCCGGGGACGACCACGTGCTGCTGTTCACCCTGCACCACGTGGTCAGCGACGAGTGGAGCATGGGCGTGCTGGTGCGCGAGGTCTCCGCGCTCTACGCGGCCTTCAGCCGGGGCGGGGAAGCGCGGCTGCCGGAGCTGCCGGTGCAGTACGCCGACTACGCCGTGTGGCAGCGCGGCTGGCTCAGCGGCGAGACGCTGGAGGCGCAGATCGGGTTCTGGAAGACCCGGCTCTCCGGGGCCCCCCCGCTGCTGGAGATCCCCACCGACCGGCCGCGCTCGGCGGGCCGGAGCACGCAGGGCGGGAGCCACTCCTTCGCGCTCCCGGCCGCGCTGTCCGAGGGGCTGCGGGAACTGTCGCGCCGCGAGGGGACGACGCTGTTCATGACGCTGCTGGCCGGCTGGCAGGCGCTGCTCTCCAGGTACTCCGGCCAGGACGACGTGGTGGTGGGCACCCCCATCGCCGGGCGTACGCGGCAGGAGGTGGAGGGGCTGATCGGCTTCTTCGTCAACATGCTGGCGATGCGGGCCGACCTGGCGGGCGACCCCACCTGGACCGGGCTGCTGGGGCGGGTGCGGGAGACCGCGCTGGGGGCGTACGAGCACCAGGAGCTCCCCTTCGAGCGCCTGGTGGAGGAGCTGGCCACCGAGCGCAGCTTCACCTACGCGCCCGTCTTCCAGGTGGTCTTCTCGCTGGCCCGCGCCGGGGGGAAGGAGGAGCGGCTGGCCCTGGGCGGCCTGGCGCTGGAGCCGTTCGGGGAGGGCGGGGGCTCCGCCCGGTTCGACCTGACCCTGAACATGGTGGAGGCCCCGCAGGGGATCGGGGCGATGCTCTTCTACCGGGCAGGGCTGTTCGAGGCGGAGACGGTCGCGCGCATGGCGGGGCACCTGGAGACGCTGCTGGAGGCGCTGGTGGCCGACCCGGCGCGGCGCCTCTCCGAGGCCTCGCTCCTGCGCGGCGCCGAGCGCGCCCACCTGCTGCACGCCTGGAACGGCGCCGACACCGGCTACACCGGCGAGCTGTGCATCCACGAGCTGGTACACGCGCAGGTGCAGCGCACCCCCGATGCGCCGGCGCTGCGCTTCGAGGGGCGCTCCCTGTCCTACGCGGAGCTGTACGCGCGCGCCTCGCGGCTCGCCAACCGGCTGCGCCGGGAGGGCGTCGGCCCCGAGGTGCGGGTGGGCATCTGCATGGAGCCCGCGCCGGAGGTGGTCGTGGCCGTGCTGGGCGTGCTGCTGGCCGGCGGCGCCTACCTGCCGCTGGACCCGGAGCTTCCCCCCGAGCGCCGCGCCTACATGCTGGGGGACGCCGCCCCCGTCCTGCTGCTGACGCAGACCGCGCTGGCCGGGCGCCTGGAGGACTGCGGCGTCCCGCTGCTGGCCGTGGACGCGGAGGCCGGGACGATCGCGCGGGAGAGCGCGGAGGCGCCGCAGACCGGCGTCGGCCCCGACAACCTGGCCTACGTCATCTACACCTCGGGGTCCACCGGCCGGCCCAAGGGCGTGCTGGTGGAGCACCGCGGCGTGGGCAACACCTTTCTGGAGCTGGGCCGCGTCTACGGCGTCGGCGCCGGCGAGCGGAGCCTGGCCTACGCGCCGCTGCACTTCGACGCCTCGGTGGCCGACCTCTTCGTGGCCCTCTGCAGCGGCGCCGAGCTGGTGCTGGCCCGCCGCGAGGCGATGATGCCCGGCGAGGACCTGCTGCGGACGCTCCGCGAGGAGCGCATCACGCACCTCAAGACCATGCCCTCGGCGCTGGCGGTCACGCCGGTCGAGCCGCTGCCGGAGCTCAAGGTCGTCGTCACCGGCGGCGAGGTGCTGCCGGCGGAGCAGGTGAGGCGCTGGGGCGCGGGGCGGACGTTCTTCAACGGCTACGGGGCCACGGAGGCGAGCATCCGCATGACCTCCAGCGCCTACACCGGGGAAGGGGGCGATCCGCCGATCGGGCGCGCGGTGGCGAACACGCAGCTGTACGTGCTGGACGCGCAGCTGGAGCCCGCGCCGGCCGGCGTGCCCGGCGAGCTGTACATCGGCGGGGTGGGGGTGGTGCGCGGCTACCTGAACCGCCCCGACCTGACGGCCGAGCGCTTCGTGCCGGACCCGCACCGCGGGGTGCCGGGGGCGCGGCTGTACCGCACGGGGGACGTGGGGCGGCGCCGGGCGGACGGCGAGATCGAGTTCCTGGGGCGGCGCGACTTCCAGGTCAAGGTGCGCGGCTTCCGGGTGGAGCTGGGGGAGATCGAGGCCGTGCTGCGCGGCCATCCGCAGGTGAGGGAGGCCGTGGTGCTGCTGCGCGAGGACGTGCCGGGGCAGCAGCGGCTGGTGGCCTACGTGACGGGCCGGGCGGGGGCGGAGCCCACGGCGGCGGAGCTGCGGGCGCGGGCGGCGGAGCGGCTGCCGGAGTACATGGTGCCGGGCGCCTGCGTCGTGCTGGACCGGCTGCCAACCACCGCCAACGGCAAGATCGACCGGCGCGCGCTCCCGGCCCCGGAGCGCAGCGAGGACGCGTACGTGGCGCCGCGGACGGCCATGGAGGAGCTGCTGGCCGGGATCTGGGCGGAGGTGCTGGGGCTGGAGCGGGTGGGGGTGACGGAGAGCTTCTTCGACCTGGGGGGGCACTCCATCCTCGCCACGCAGGTGATCGCGCGGGTGCGGCGCACGCTGGGTATGGAGGTGCCGCTGCAGGCCCTGTTCGAGACGCCCACGGTGGAGGTCCTGGCGCGCACGATGGAGGAGCGCCTGATCGAGGCGCTGGACGCCGGCGAGCTGGCCGAGCACCTGGAACGGCTGCCTTCCGGTCCGGACGGGGCGCCGGTCCCGGCCGCGGTGGAATAGGACGACACAACCTTCAATGACGAAGCCGCACATGAGCGACAAGCCCACGGCCGGAGGCGCGGAAGTGCTCGGGCA